>NZ_JACJIQ010000006.1:0-328696 GCF_014138425.1 Rufibacter ruber | reverse complement strand
CCAGGGCGCAGCACTGGCTTGCCCTGCATCTGCTAGCCTTTACAGCCTTGTTTATCCGAAAATTCAACCAAAATCAAAAACTCTAAACAGCTTCAATTTTATAAAGCTACTAAACATGATTAAATAATTATTATTCGTTTCACCTTTCCTTCTGTTTCTGGCCTGTTTTTATGAAATCAGGCCAAAAACAGAAGGGGTAAAGAATAACCAAGGAAACGGGCGACAAGCGACAAAGGCCTTTCTCTGGTGTGCATCTCATACACCAAGCCCCGTCCTTTGGAAGGAGAGGCCGCAGGTCTTGCACCTGCCCCACCAGCGTGGAACCGAAGTATCCCTTGCCTACGGCACCGTTTCCTGGCTATTTTTCTTAAAACTCATCCAAACCAGGTGCTTCCTGTAAAACAGGGAACAAGCGGGCGACAAACGGAAGGAGACTTTTGCGTTGCTCTACCTCTGAGCTACACCTCCCGCTTGGGGAGATGGAGGGAATCGACCCCCCGACACACGGCGGGACAGGCGAAGTAACTCCCGTCTACGGCACCTTTCCTTTCCTCTGGATTTCAAGCATGATGTCAAATTCTCTGCCTCTTTATCAAGTAGTACCTGTTGGTTTAGAAGGTACTATTGAATAGGCAGAGAGAAAAAGCAGGAAAGGGCGACTGGCAGCGGGAGTAGGTGCATGGCTCTACCACTGAGCTATACCTCTTTTCAGGGAGGTGGGGGATTCGAACCACCGGCCTATGCGTTGCGAGTTGGAAGTCGAAGTAACTCCTGCTTAACGGCACCTTTCCTTTCTCTTCAAACCTTCCGCCCGTTTGGCGGAAGGGCACTTTATTGATGTTCTTTTATAAGGATTTACTTTGGGCACCCCAGCAGATACTCCTCTTTGAAGCAGGCCGTTTCATTCTCACTTTTCTCTGGTTCAAGTTTCTAACTTGGATCTATTTTGAGCTGAAGTTTTCAACTTCAGTGAGGGGAATGCCTCAAGATACACATGGCTGATTCTCCCAGATTGCTGAAATCTATGGCGCGGAAGTTACTTCCGTGACGTACCAAGAGCGGGTTCAGGCATGCGCGGTTCTCCTGTGTAAACATCCCCCTTCGCCCCCTTCATAAGGGGAGTATCTGCTGGTAACACCACCCGTGGGTTTTGGCGATAATCTTTCTGTTTTTGGCCTGTTTTCCGGAAAACAGGCCGGAAACAGAAAAATGGCTTCACTTATTTACCCTTGCAACTCAATGGCTTCTACCATGGCCAGGGCATCGCCGCCGTTTTCCAGGGCCTCCAGTACCTCGAAGACTTTGTCTGACCAGCCGGCAATAAGGAACACGTCTTCCTGCAGGAGGCTGAGGGGGGCGGTGCCGTAGCCCGCCAGGTCAAAGAGGTAAAGGCGCGCGCGGGGGTGAAAGGCTTTGTATTGGGTCCACTCCTGCGCCAGGCTGTAGCCGTCATAGTAGCTGTTCCAGAGTTGGCAGTCGGTGAAGAGCATGATTTTGTCTGCCCGCACATAGCCCGCCCTCAGGTGATGCAGCACCAGGTGGCCGTTGGTGCTGTAGCCCACTTCGCCCTCGCGCCGGTGGAACTCCTGCACGTTGGCCAGCACGCCCCTGCGGGGCAGGTTGATGACCTTGAACGTATCCCCAAACATGCCCGCCACCACGCGCTCACAGGTGTGCTGCAGCAGCATGCCCAGCAACAGCCCTATGTCATAGAGCTGGATCTTGCTCTTAGCCGACACACTCTTTTGCATGGAACCCGACACGTCACAGGCCACCACCACTTTCTGCTCCTTGGAGAAGCCCCTCAGGTTGCGCACGCTGTGCTGCACGGCGGTCTCCAGGGCGTCTAGCACGCGGGGCACGTCTGGTGAGAACAGGGGCTGCACCTCGCGGTACGCCGAGAGGAAGCGGAACGGCAGCTGCCTGGCCTTCTGCACCGCCTGCGGGTTGGCCAGCGTCTGGCACACCTGCTTAATGTGCGCTTTGGACACGTTGGCTTCCAGAATGTTGCGCAGGTTACGCAGCAGGGCCATGTAGCCCAGTTTGCCGCTGTCTATGAGTTCTTCCCACTTGCTCCGGAACGCCAGATTGCGCTCGCCGCCGTTCCGGAACCGCTGCTGCCCCAGCGCCGACAGCTCCGTTTCCCAGGTGTAGGGGGTGGGCAGGGTGTTGGTGGCAATCTGGTCGAAAACGCTCTGCTGCTGCGTGTCTTTGGCCTTGGGGTGTGACAGGAACAGGGCGTCCCGCAGTTTGACCTCGGCGGCACGGTTGTACTTGGCAAACTGGTAGGCGTCAAAGCGGTTGAAGGCCAGGGCCACGCCCCGCTGCAGCTGCTTGGAGAGCCGGTGCAGTTTCTTGGTGCCTTGGCGCCCGTTCCGAAACTGGTAGTAGGCCAGCAGCTCGGTGATCTCGTCGGCGCGTTGCAGGGTCTGGGCCACGGCGCGGCTCACCAGGCTGTCGCCGCGGTGGGTGAGGGCCAGCTCTACCAGCAGCACCAGGGGTACGCTGCGCAGGTGCGGGTGCGGGTGTACACCGCCAGTTGGGCCACAAAGGCAGGCTCGTTCTGGGCCACCAGCGTCTGCAACTGCGTCAGCCGCGCGTTGGCGGTCTGGTAGAAGCCGTCTTGCAGGGAGGCCGTGACGGCCGCCGCGTACAGCTCGGCCTTCGGTCCCAGTTTCCAGGCCAGCGCCCCCTCATGGTTCAGGGTGGGGGCCTCGGTGGCGGTCGCTTTCGGTCTGAAGAAGTTGAATCGCATCGTGGAAGTGGTTAGTGAACGATGCAAAGGTGAGGGGCTCCTGCGCAGTCTTTTTGCGCAGGTGGAATTATTTCAAAAAAATAACACCATCGAAATATGGCGTTATGTTGAATTTTTATTTAGTTAATCATTAAGGCAGGCCAAAACGCAGGATTTATGGAGTAACCTGTTGTATTAACATTTTTCTTTAATAATCCTTTCAATAACCTCATGTTGTAATTCATATTGTAAATGTATTTGATATCATGTGAGTTTATTTTGATTCCAATGAATCCATACCATAGCAAAAGGTCGATTATTTTTTCTAATAATAAAGAGTTACTGATGCTTTCATTTATTATTTCTTCTAGTTCTCCCTTAGACATATCAACTTTACAGTTAATGAAATTATAAAGAATGTCTTCTGCTTCTGGAAGAATATCTCTAATTTCATAGCTTATGTCAGTAAGTAGATCTGTTGAAAAGGAATAAAATCCTTTTTCTATATCATCTTCTTCTATTTTTGTGTGGTTTAAGTTAATGGCGAAGCTCTTACAAGCATTGATTAAATTAATTAAGAACCTAGGTCGCATCAACGACCTTTCAATTAAATATTGTGAAGTCTCTTCACCCTTATAATGACTTACACAAACGTTTCTCCAAAGTTTTTCAAACTTCTCGTTATCATCTCCAAAGCTTGAAATAATCCTTAGTCTAATCAATTCTCTAAGTAAATCAGGATCAACCCAATCTAATCTAACTTTCGTTTCTTTTTGTCTATCTGAAGTTTCTGCAACTAAAAGCTCATAGACGTCATTCCTAAGAAAAATCACAGGGAATAAGTCTATTCTCTCTTTATCTACTTGCCTTTGTAATTGTCGAGTAGCATCAATTAAAGTTCTAATTATTATAAGATCTTCATGCTTTAACCCAGTTGATGGCCATCCTTTATCTATGTTGTCGAAAAGTATCCAAACTTTGTCTTTTTGTTTTAGGTATGAAATAACTTTGTTTCTTAATTCTTTGATATCATTCTTATAAAGAAGATCTGTGATTTCAGGGACTGATAATCTAACATTTGTAGAATTACCATATTTGGCTTTGTAAGATGTAGTTAGATTGTTAATTAAGATAGACATTCTTTCGGTAAAATCTCCCTCAGATGTATATGCCTCTTGAATATAAATTTGTTCTAACTCTCTATAAGGTTCAAATAGGCCACTTTGAGTTAAGTACCTTTTTTCATCTGTAACCAAAATTTTGTTCGTTAATTCAAGTAAAAGGATGTACTCCCAAAAAGCCATGATTGTATGTTGAAACGTGCCTTCTTGTAAATATTGTAATACAAGCTCCTTGAATTTTATTAATTGATAACCATCAGGTTTTAAATCTAAAACAATATTGGCTCCTCTGCCTCTTTCTTTATCTCTTATTTGAAGAAAGATGGCTGATTTACCTGATCCTTTTCGTCCAACTACTAATTGAACTTCTCCTCTCGCTACATTTCTGTATTCATCAGTAGGTAAATAGTAAGCTTTAAGAGTACGCATCTCATTTTCTGCAGAAGAAGCTCCTAAATCAAATTTTTGTAAATATGAAATATCTGGTTTTTCTTCAATTTCTTCTTGGTCTTGAAATGCTTCCACCATACTTATGGCAAAGTCTGCTATATACTTATTAATATCTTCAGGTACTCTATAGATTTTTACAAAGTCTCTATAATCAATCGGTACTGGTGATTCTGCATATTGCAATAAACAAAGTGATTTTTCCATGCCGTCAGCCAACCCAGCTAAGAAGGCAGCACGCAAATTATGTACTTCATAGTCTTCGTTTGTTTCAGAGAGCAAAGGTATTACTGCTCCATACGACTGTGCTATATGATTTATAGCATCGTAAGCAGACAAACGAGGTTGTTCATTTGGGTCAAAACTTCTAAAATTTAATCTTGCTTTCTTTATTCTAGCTGTGATTCTAGTAATAAAATCACTTTTATGTTTCGTATCCAGAAAGAATACCGGAACTTTTGTGTTTATAATAGGGGAAATAGGTAATGGTTTAGGTATATAGGCTTGGATAATTTTAACTAGTTCTTCTGAGTTTGTGTATTCTTTCCAACCAATTGTATCGAATATTCCAACTTCTCTTATAAAAGGTGCAGCCTCTTTAATTGAAGAATTTTTAACTAGAAGTAAGGGTTTGCCTTTCCCAATTGCATAGGCAACTTCATATGTTACATTAAAATTTAATCTTGTTATATCAGCAACAAAAACTTCTTCTTGGTTAATTTTAGCAATTATTTCATTTCGTATAAATGCCCCAGCTATATCCAACATCTTCCAAGTAGTGACTTGAAAAGCCGTATTATTTAGAAATTTTGCAGCTGTTTCAATAGGTTCACTGATTTGATCAGGCTTTCCGGGATATGCAAAGAAATACATCAGAATATAAATATTAGTTAGATTTTTCCTAAATATATAATTTTAAATATTCGAGTTGTAATAATTTTTCACTCCTCCTCCCAATATTGCTCATCCCCGCGCATACATACAATCTTCGGCGTGAAAGTCCCCACCATGTCCACCAGTTCCTGCTGGGCGGCCATGACCTGGTGGATCTCTTTGTAGGCCATGGGCGCTTCGTCCAGACCAGAGTTGATCACTTATGCCAACCAGTGGCTGCTGCATGCTCAGCTCCTCTTTTTGTTTTTGGGCTGTTTTTCTGAAAACAGCCCAAAAACAGAAAGCCAGATTCCTTCTGCAGGGATCGCAACTGTGTTCATAGGAAATAAAATTGCAATAGGTATACATATAGAGGACTACTTGCTACTAACTTACCCATGCCGGCTAATCAGACAGATTGACCTTCCAATCAAACAGATCTCCTTCCTTCTTTTGCTCTTCTTATAGGTGCTCTTCACGTGAAGGAGGAACAAGCTATTAGAGGTTTGATTTTCATTTTGTCACCATACTGGCTAAATGTGCGCAGCTGAATGACGAAATATTAAAAATATTCTTAAAAATTTAGGAAATATATTTTTTTACTCTACCTTTAGATCGTTGAATATGTATGAACATATAGACATATGTCTTTTGAAGGTATGAAGGTTTTTAACATAGATCATGGCAGTGCCATTCCTCTTCACCTACAGGTTGAGGATCTCTTGCGCGAACTTATTAAGAATCCTGAGTACCAGGAAGGCAAACTGTTACCCAATGAAGTAGCCCTGGCCAAACAGTTGGGTATTTCCCGTAACACCGTGCGGCAGGCCACCAACAAACTGGTGTTTGAGCGCCTGCTGGTGCGCAAGAAAGGCGTAGGCACCACGGTGGCCAAAGACAACATCACCACCAAACTTGACAAGTGGTCCAGCTTCACCCATGAGATGGGGGAGAAGGGCGTCACGTTCCGCAACTATGAGATTGAGGTGGCCCAGGTAGAGGCAGATGAGGAAATAAGGCGGCTGTTTAACATTACCCGCAAGTCTAAAGTGGTTAAACTGGAAAGGCTGAGGGGCCTTGACACAGGCCCCGTGGTGTATTTCATCTCCTACTTTCACCCCCGCGTAGGATTAACCGGCAAAGAAGACTTCACCCAGCCGCTGTATGACATGCTGGAGCGCACTTACCATACTGTGGCCTCAGTGTCTAAAGAAGGCATCAGCGCCATCTTGGCAGACAAAGAACTCTCAGAGAAATTAGAGATAGCCGTTGGCGATCCTGTCCTTTTCAGGAAAAGGGTAGTCTGTGACCCAGGCGGCCGGCCTATTGAGTATAACCTTGGCTTTTACCGGGCAGATAAATTTACCTATACCATTGAGATAGAAAGAGGATAGGCGTTTCCTGCCGGGCAGGAAGATCTATGTACAGAACGTGTTGCTTTAATAAAACGTGCCTCCTTCATGCCTGGCTAGGATGGCGCGTGCAGGAGAGCGGGCACCTGAACACCTTCTTTTAGACTGTTCCTGTTGGGATTAAGGCTTTTTAGGCTTCTTATATGTCTGAACATATGAACATATAGATTATAGTTCCTTTTGTTTAACCACTGTTGCATACGTACATATGATTTTCCATCAAAAAAGGTCTCTTGTTTTTGCGCTTTTCCTGGGCAGCTTGTCCTGTGGGTACAGTGGGCAAGCAAGAGCCGCCAGCCGATTAAGGGCTTTCCAAGCCCCGGCAACACGCACCGTCACAGGGAAAGTAACCTCTAAAGACGGGAACGAAGCGTTGGTAGGGGTGAGCGTTTCTGTAAAGGGTACCACCACGGGTACCGTTACCAATGCGGCGGGTGAATACTCCATTGCGGTACCCGGAGATGATGCCGTGCTGGTGTTTTCTTACATTGGTTTTGTCACCCGCGAGATTCAGGTGAAAAACCAGTCCACCCTGCCGGTGGTCTTAAGTACCAATGCGCAGGAACTCTCACAAGTGGTGGTGATTGGCTACGGCACCACCACCAAAAGCGATTTAACTGGCTCTGTGGCCTCTGTTAAGTCAGAAGAGATTTTGGCTACGCCTACTACGTCTTTTGAACAGGCGTTACAAGGCCGGGCGGCCGGGGTGCAGGTCACCCAGACCTCAGGCAAGCCCGGCGCCGAAGCCTCTATCCGGATCAGGGGAACCAGTTCCATCAACGCGGGCAACGAGCCCCTGTACGTGATTGACGGCATGCTGGTGAGCAGTGACGGCAATGATATGGCCTTGGGGGTGAACCTGGGGCCGCGTATCAGTGCCCTGTCTACCATCAACCCCAATGACATTGAATCTATTGAGGTGCTGAAAGATGCATCGGCCACGGCCATTTACGGTTCAAGGGGGACCAACGGGGTGGTGCTCATCACTACCAAGCGCGGCAAATCAGGTGTTGGTACCGTCACGTTTGATACCTACTATGGGGTGCAGCAGGTGGCTAATAAGTTAGATGTTTTGAACGCAGCTGAGTTCGCAGATTTGGTGAACGAAGCCAAAATCAACGCCGGCCAAACACCCATCTATAACAATCCCACCAGCCTAGGGGAAGGGACTGATTGGCAGGACGAGATATTCAGAACGGCCCCCATGGCAAATTACCAGCTTTCCTTCGCCGGAGGCGATGACAAAACCAAATATGCCATTACGGGCGGCTACTTCACCCAGGACGGCATCATCAGAAACTCAGACTTTAAGCGCTACTCATTCAGAGCCAACCTGGACCGGGATCTGAGTGCTAAGCTCACGGTGGGTAACAGCCTGAGCTATGCCCGCATCACGTCTTCTGGGGTATTAACCACCACGGAGACCATTGTGCCGGGGGTGACTTCCTCTGCGTTGCAGTTCAACCCAATCCTGCCGGTGTACAACGCCAATGAGCCGGGCGGCTACACGTTTGAGAACCGTGGCGGGAATTACTTAGGAAAGACCCTGGGCAATCCGGTGGCCGATGTAAATGAATTCACCTCCTATGGGGTGACTTCCAGAATCCTGGGGAACGTGTACGCCCGCTACAAAATTCTGGAGAATCTTGAGTTCAGGACCAGCTTTGGGATTGATGGGTTCTCCTCTAAAGAGAATGCCTTTGGTCCTAACTTCCTGAAAAGAACCCAAGCCAGTAAGGGAGAGGCGTCAATAGGCACCGTGACCGGTCTTACATGGCTAAATGAGAACACGCTTACTTACAAACCTGCCATCCATGAGAACCATAAAGTAGATTTCTTATTAGGGTACACGCTGCAGGAGTTTAACAACGAGAGCCTGCTGGTGATGGCGTTTGATTTTCCGGATTCCCGCACCGGCTACCATGATATTTCTGCTGGCCTGCTGCCGCAGAAACCAGCCAACGCGGAGTCTAAGTGGAGCATGGTCTCCTACCTGGGTAGAGCCAATTACACCCTGTTTGACCGCTTCCTGTTCACCCTAACGGGTAGGGTGGACGGATCCTCCAAATTTGCCGCTGGTAAGCAGTATGGCTTCTTCCCGTCTGGAGCGGTAGCCTGGCGTATCTCAGATGAAGCGTTTATGCAGCCGTTTACCTTTCTTAATGATTTGAAGCTGAGAACCAGCTACGGCATCATTGGGAACCAGGCCATTCCTCCGTATCAATCTCTGTCTTTGGTGGGAGCCTACGGACAAGGAGTGTTTAACGGAACAGAGGTATATACCGGGAGAGAGCCGCTCACCTACGCCAATAAAAATCTGAAGTGGGAGACCACCGCTCAGTTTGACATTGGAGTAGATGCTGCCTTCTTGAATAACCGCATCACGGTAACCGCAGATTACTACAAGAAGAAGACGTCTGATCTGCTGCTGTCTACCCCCATCCCGTACACCAGCGGCTTTAACTCTACTGTGCTTAACGTGGGAAATATCCAGAACCAGGGGGTGGAGCTGGACATCCGCACCATTAACACCAAAGGCCGCTTTGACTGGAGAACTTCGGTCAACTTTACGTTGAACCGCAACAAAGTCACCAACCTGAACAGCGAAGTAGACATTCTCATGGGTGGGGGCACGCTGCTGCGGGTGGGTGAGCCGGTAGGTACCTTCTACGGGTACATCTTTGACGGCATCTTCCAAACCGATGAAGAGGCGCGTACCAGTCCTGTGCTGAAAGGGCAAGAAGCTACATCTTCTAACCCGGCGTCCCGCGCCCGCGCCGGTGACCGGAAGTACCGTGACATCAATGATGACAAGGTGATTGATGAGAAGGACAGAACCATCCTGGGCAGTGCCCAACCTGATTTCACCTGGGGCATCAACAACAGCTTCTCCTTTAAGGGCATTGAACTGAGCTTTTTCTTCCAGGGATCGCAGGGGAACAAGATGGCTAACCTCAATCTGTTTGACCTGCAGAATTTTAACGGCCAAACCAACGTGCTGGCAGAGGCCGCCCTTAACCGCTGGACGCCCTCCAACCCAAGCAGTGAGTACCCAAGGGCCTTGGCGTCAGGCAGCCTGGACAACGGTGTCTTTTCTTCAAACATAGTGGAAGACGCTTCTTACATCCGCCTGAAAAGCGTGACGCTGGGGTACCAGGTGCCCACCACCCTTACTCAGAAAGCGAAAGTGAAGAACCTCAGAATCTACGCCAGCGCCACTAACCTCTGGACCATCACCAACTATTCAGGCTACGACCCAGAGGCTAACACCTTTGGACAGAGCACCGCCGTGTTTGGGGTAGACAGAGGCGGGTACCCGCAGGCGAAGACATATCTGGTAGGGCTGAACATTGGGTTTTAATCTTTGAATGCTATAACCATGAAGACATATTTCATCTCACTCAAAAAATGGGCAGCAGTGCTTTTGGCGGTACTGGTGTTGCCCTCCTGCCAGGATTTTCTGGAGGAGGACCCGAAGAATTTTGTGGCCATCACCAACTACTATAAAACCCCTGATGATGCCATTGCCGCGGTCAATGCCATTTACGCCTACCTCAACTCAACCAGCACCGGTTCTACCGCAGGAGTGTACCACAGTTCCTTCTGGGTAGCGGCTGGTCTGGCCTCAGATGAGCTGTTGAATGCCCATCCGTTTGCGCCTGACCTGGACCAGCTGGCCACTTTTACGCATGGCCCACAAAACGCAGCATTATTGGAAATCTGGGCCATGCATTACAAAGCCATCACTATCGCTAACATCGCCATAGAACGCATTCCGGGTATTGCCATGGAGGAAAACCTGAAGAACCGGTTGCTCAATGAAGCCCGCTTCCTGCGCGGTCTGCTTTATTTCAATATGGTGCGCATGTTCGGGAGCATTCCGTTGCTCACCAAAGAAGTAGAGCCCTTAACCCCTGCGGTGGCTACCCCTGACCAGATTTACGCCCAAATCATTACTGACTTAACTGCCGCCGAAGCGCTCCCATTAAATTATGTGGCGGGCAATGGGAAAGGCAGAGCCACCAGAGGTGCCGCAAAAGCCCTGCTGGCCAAGGTGTACCTCACCCGCAAAGACTGGGATAATGCCGCCAAAAAAGCAAAAGAGGTCATTGACTTAAACCAGTATGAACTGTGGGAAGACTTTGCTGATGTTTTTAAGCTGTCTAGCCGCAACGGGAAGGAAGCCATTTTCTCGGTTGGTTTTGGGGACCAAGGCGGAGCTATAAGTTTCTGGGAGGTGGGACAGTTCAATGTAAGGTTACTCCCTTCAGAACTAAGTGCTGAAGGTGTGGAAAATGCCCAAGGCTGGCAAATCCCTACCCTGTACCTGTACAATTCATATGACTTTAACGACCGGAGAAGGGAGGTCACTTTCCTAACCCAGTATGTGAACAGAAGCGGCGCGGTCACCCAGATAAGACCCTACATCCAGAAGTACTGGGACCGAGCGGCTGAGCCCAAAGGTAATGGATCTGCCAACGACTTCCCGGTACTGCGCTACGCAGATGTGCTCCTGATGTACGCTGAAGCTAAGAATGAACTGAATGACCAGGCCACTGCGCATGAGTACATCAATAAAGTGCGCAAGAGAGCGCGCTTTGACGGAACGGAGTACCGCACCACAGTGCCAGACTATGTTAATCTAACCAAAGAGCAGATGCGCGCTGCAATCATAAAAGAGCGCGCTATGGAATTTGTGGCTGAAGGGCACCGGTGGTTTGATCTGGCCCGCACGGGTACTCTGGAAACGTTGGTGCCATTGGCAAAGCCGGGTGTGGTGCCTACGGCCAAGCACTATCTGTTCCCTATACCGCAACGGGAGCGTGATCTCAACCCTAACCTTCCGCAGAACAATTACTAATAAACTACTTGCTGAGTATGATGAAGGAACCAATAGCCATTGCCATGGATCTAGGGGGCACTAAGATCAAATTAGGCCTGGTGCAGGGGGGAAAGGTATTGGCCATGACGCAGATGGATGCTTATTCTGACCAGGGGTTGAGAGGACGGCTGCCATATATCCGGCTGACCATTGACTCTCTGCTGGAAGAAAACAAGCTCGCGGCCCCGCAGTTGGGCGGAGTGGGGGTTTCCATTCCGGGTATTGTAGACAGCGTGCAGAAACGAGTCCTTTCTATTGATAAAAAGTTCGGCGACGCTCCGGAAATTGATTTCACAGCCTGGGCCAGGGAGGCATGGGGCTTGCCCATCATCCTGGAAAATGATGCCCGGGCGGCTTTGGTTGGGGAATGGCAATATGGCAATGGCAAGGGAGTGAACAATGTGGTATTAATGACCTTAGGAACCGGGGTAGGTACCTCGGCCGTGATAGAGGGAAAACTGCTTCGGGGCAAACATTTTCAGGCAGGTATCTTGGGGGGGCACTTCACCATCAACGTTGCCGGGAGGCTTTGCAATTGCGGTAATGTGGGCTGTGTGGAGGTAGAAGCCGCCAGTTGGAGCATTGAAGACAAAGTGAAAGCGCACCCAAATTATACCAAAAGCCTGCTACGGGTAGAGCCTAAAATTGATTTTGCCGCACTCTTCCGGTGGGCAGAAGAGAAAGATGCCCTGGCGCAACAGCTACGCGACGAGAGCCTAGATGTCTGGGCTGCCTGCGCCATTAACCTTATTCACGCTTATGACCCCGAAGTACTGCTGGTGGGAGGGGGCATCATGGCCAGTGGCGCCTACATCATTCCCTACCTACAGGAAAAGATAAACCAACTGGCTTGGACCCCTTGGGGGAAAGTGGAAGTAAAACCAGCCTCTTCTTTCAACAGTGCCGCTCTCTTAGGAGCCGGTTATTTAGTGTTACACCAAAATTGATCAGTTTTGAAAAAATCAAATTACGATAAGTTCCCAGAGATTAAAGTCAGCGGACATAGCTGTGTAGTAAGTTGGGAGGCCATTGCCCAAACGCTTCAGCCACAATTAGCAGACAAAGCGGTGATAGCAGTGGATTGTTACCACGGTGTTGACACCGTCAATGTCTTAACCAGTCTGGAGGAGAAACTTCAGCCATCTGCTGTGTTTGACGCCTCCGCCGCCTTCAAATCTGAGGGGCAAATCAATGAGCTGGTAAAAGAATATGTCACTGATGATCCGGTGTTCGGGTACATTGCGCCACTCCACCTTACTGATTTCTTTGATGCGCAGAAGCTGGCGGCAATGAGGGAAGAGATTGAGAAGGTGCCAAATGGGTTGGTGTTGGTGGTAGGGGTTGGAGCCGGTTTGGTGTACCCCAATCCAGATGTGCTGGTGTACGCAGATATGCCCCGCTGGGAAATCCAATTACGGTTCAGAAGGGACAAAGTAGGGAGCCTGGGAGTCTTTAATGAAACAGAAAGCTTCTCCTATCTCTACAAACGCGCCTTCTTTGTTGATTGGCGGGTGTGTGACAGGCACAAGAAAACCTTGATGGATTCTTGGGACTTCCTCTTAGATACCACCAATCCCGATACGCCCAAGCTCATTACCGGGACAGCCTTTAAAGAGGCGTTATTACAGACAATTAGCCAGCCTTTTAGAGTGGTGCCATTTTTTGATCCGGGCCCTTGGGGAGGGCAATGGCTGAAAGAGGTGATAGATTTAGACCGCTCTGAGCAAAATTTCGCTTGGGGGTTTGACTGCGTGCCTGAAGAGAATAGCCTCTTATACCGGTTTGGGGAGAATGTAGTAGAAGTGCCCTCTTTGGATTTGGTGTTTGCGCATCCTAGAGAGTTGTTGGGGGCTGAGGTCTTTGAAACGTTTGGAGACGAATTCCCTATCCGGTTTGATTTTCTGGATACCATGGAAGGCGGCAACCTGAGCCTACAGGTACACCCCCTCACCGAATACATCCAGGAGAAGTTCGGCATGCCTTACACTCAGGATGAAAGCTACTACATGCTGGAGGCCAAGGAAGACGCCTTTGTCTATTTGGGCATGAAAGACAACGTGGTGCCTGAGAAGATGCTACATGAACTGGAGGCGGCCCAAACCCATGGTCATTATTTTGAGGCGGAGAACCATGTGGAGAAATGGCCGATCAAGAAGCATGACCACGTGCTGATTCCGGCGGGAACGGTGCATTGTTCCGGGGCTAACAGTGTGGTGCTGGAGATTAGCGCCACTCCCTACATTTTCACCTTCAAGCTCTGGGATTGGGGACGCATGGGACTAGACGGCAAGCCAAGACCCATCTCCCTAGAGCACGGCAAGAATGTGATCCAGTGGGACAGAACAACCCAATGGACGCAGCAGAACATCATCAACAAAGTAGAATTGGTGGCTGAGGAAGATGGCTGGCGCGAGGAAAGAACCGGTTTGCATGAAGGCTCTTTTATTGAAACGCGCCGGCATTGGTTCTCAAAGGCTGTTCCCCACCATACCAATGGGGTGGTGAATGTGCTCAATCTTATTGAAGGTGCTGAGGCTATTGTAGAGAGTCCTTCCAATGCCTTTGCTCCCTTTGTGATCCACTACGCTGAGACGTTCATTGTGCCAGCCGCCGTGGGAGCCTATACCATTCGGCCTTACGGGGCCGGTGAGGGCAAAGAATGTGCTACGCTCAAAGCCTACGTGAGAACCCCACTCCACTTTAACGCAAAGTATTCCATCACTAAAAATTAGTCTCTTTATGGAAAAGACCGGAAGTACCTGGTTTGTGTACAGAATCACCATGGTGGCGGCCGTAGGTGGACTCCTCTTCGGGTATGACACCGCCGTGATCTCGGGAGCCATTGGCTTCCTACAGACCAACTACAATTTGTCTTCTGCCATGATGGGTTGGATTGCCTCCTGTGCCATTCTGGGATGTATGCTGGGGGCAATGTTTGCCGGTGGGCTCAGTGACAAAGTGGGCAGGAAGAAGGTGTTGATGCTTTCAGCGGTTCTTTTTGCCGTTTCATCTGTGGGTACGGCCATGCCACCTAGCCTGACCTGGTTTGTGGTGTTTAGATTAATTGGAGGACTAGGCATTGGCATTGCGTCTATCCTAGCTCCTATGTACATCACAGAAATTGCCCCCGCCGCTATTAGAGGGCGGTTGGTCTCTATCAACCAGTTGGGCATTGTCACCGGTATTCTCCTCATCTACTTTGTGAACGCCGGTATAGCAGGTCTGTATGATGAAGCTTGGAATATCACCACGGGCTGGCGCTGGATGTTCGGCTCGGGCATTATTCCTTCGGTCATTTTTATGGCGCTGCTCTTTTTTGTGCCCGAAAGCCCGCGTTGGCTGGCGAAGAAAGGGCAAGTGGAGGAGCCGCTGGCTATCCTTACCAGAATCAACGGCCCACAGAAGGCGCAGGTGGAGTTGAACCAAATCAGGGAAACCCTTTCAGAAGAGACCGGCACCTTGGGCGAGCTGCTGAAGCCGGGACTGCGAAAGGCCTTTTTCATTGGGGTGGTGCTTGCTATCCTTTCCCAGATCACAGGGATAAACGCCATCATGTATTATGCGCCAGAGATTTTCAAGTCAACCGGAGACGGCTCTGACTCTGCCTTGTTGCAGACAATTCTGGTAGGTACAGTGAACCTGCTCTTCACCATTGTGGCTATTAAATATGTAGACAATTGGGGAAGAAAGGGACTGCTGCTGGTTGGTTCTGCGGGCATGGCCGTTTGCCTCCTCATTATTGGTGGTGCCTTCTATCTGGAGATGGTGAAGGGGTACGTGGTGCTGGTCTTCATCTTAGCCTACATCGCCTTTTTTGCCGTGTCTTTAGGGCCGCTGGCCTTTGTGATTATCGCCGAGATTTTCCCTAACCGTACCCGAGGCAGAGCCATGTCTATCTGCTTAAGTGCCCTCTGGATAGCTGTATTTGTGGTTTCCCAGTTCTTTCCCATCCTGCTGGAAGCCATAGGAAGCGCCTATACCTTCTGGATTTTCATGGTCATGTCTGTCATCACCTTTGTCTTTGTTTGGCGCCTGGTGCCGGAAACAAAAGGCAAAACGCTGGAGGAGATAGAAAGGTCATGGACCCACGTGCAGCCTAATTCCCTAGAACCACAATCCATGGTAGTCAAATAGGTTAAGAACACATTTCAGTACTGCTGTTCCTTCTTACAAAATCATCTTTACAGACCAAATTTTCACTCCAAACTGACTAACAAACTCAAAAGCTAATTCCCATGAAAAAGACAAAATCCTACCTCTTTACCTGTCTAGCCTTGGTGGCTATGACCTTCTGGACAGCCTGCTCAGACGATGAAAGTACCCCAGACGGACCAGCAGTGTCCTTGTCAAAAGAAGATGTATCTGGCAAAACGGGGCAGAACATTGAAGTGAAAGTGAATGTTGCCGCACCAGGAGGACTGAAGTCGCTTACTGTGACCAAACAGGTCAACCTGCAGAATGACAATACCTTTGGCACCAACGGTGTGCAAACCATTCAACTGCCTGCCACTGCGCAGAACAACTACGAGCATACCTTTACCTATACCCATGCTCCCAATGAGGTTGATAAACTGGTAGGTTTCACGTTCAAAGCCACAGACGCCAACGGGAAAACCACAGAGAAAGTGCTTACGGTGAATACCGTAGCCTCTGGCGAGCAGATCATTTATTCTTACCGCTGGAACCTGAAAGGCAAAATGCACACCACGCCTAACCCAGATGTGAATGACCTGAAGGATTGCGAGACAGATGATTCCTTTGTGTATAACCAAAACGGCACCATGGCGGTGAACTACGGCACCAAAGCCTGTACGTTTGACGGGTTCAACGTGTATTCTGGCTGGACTCTAAGCGCCGATGAGAAAACCTTTACCCAAACGTATTCAAGTTTGTTTGATCCTTCTAAGGTGACCGTAGAAACTTATAAGGTGAAGTCGCTCACCAAAGACCGGATGGTGTTGGAAATCACCATGGATCTGTCAGAATTCGGGCCTCCTTACACCGCAAATGAGACGTTTGAGTACACCTTTGATGCCAGCCCTAAACAATAAGATGTAAGCTCTCTTAGCTTTCCTGTTTTTGGGCTATTTTTCTAAAAATAGCCCAAAAACAGGAAGTCAAGATTTCCTCAAAAGTGGCTTTGGTGATTCTTGCCAAATGAACCACTTAAAATCTGCATCGACTTGCTTTCATTAATAATGAGATAATCCTTCTCCTTTTCTCCTAAATCCTTTTCAATGAATTTTCATAACCAGATTATAAAAGGAGCGGCGTTGCTGTTGCTGCTCTCTACAGCTTCATGTTCCTCTGAGAAAATTGATTCAGGAGAGGAGACACAACAGAAGCCCGTGAACACAGATATCAACTCCTTAAAGTTCAAAGTGGAGGAGGCCCCAGAATGGACGGCCCTTTTCAAAAGGAACTCTGGGTGGTTTGGGGCCGACGGCATCTTTGCCATTCCTAAAAACGGAGTAGATACAGCAGGAGCCGGGAAAAGCACCGAAACCATGCTGGTGTTCAGCGATACCATGATAGGGGATATTAAAGACGGCAAGTTGAGCCCCGGTTATAAAATGATTCACAACTCGGTAGCCATCATCAAAGGGAGCACTCCTTCGCCGGAGAACATTACCTTTTACTGGGACAAAAACGCTGCGGGGCAGCACATATCCGTTTTTGAGCCCAAAACACCTGCCACCAAAGACGGTGATTATTATTGGTTAGGAGACGGCTTTGTCAACACAGCCAAGAACAATGATACCTACATTTTCGGGTACCGCGTGCGGGACACCGGGGCGCAGGTGTTTGGGTTTCAGGAAGTGGGCAATGCCTTGATCATCCTTCCAGCGGGCAGTAAGCCGCCGTTCAAAGACCAGCGCCAAATAGATACGCCCTTCTACCTGGCAGGCAGTAATCCTGAGGAGTACGGGTCATTGGGTGCAGGCATTTTTGTGAACACCAAAGAGGCTGGGGCGCCTAAACCTGATGGGTATGTGTACGTGTACGGGGTGCGGGGGAAAGCCAAAAACGTGATCCTGGCCAGAGTGCTTCCCGCTGATATTGAGAATTTTGGCAAATGGCGTTACTGGGACGGGACAGGCTGGAGCGAAGACATCAACAAACTCGCTAACATCACAGACCGAGCCTCTAATGAGTTAAGCGTGACGCCGCTGCCAGACGGGCGGTACGCCATGGTTTTCCAGACCGATGGTATTGGTAGGACCGTAGGCCTGCGACTGGGGCTTAGCCCGCAGGGACCATTCGGCCCTATCATTAACCTCTGGGACTGTACCGAAGACATAAAAATGGACAAGGATTTCATTGTCTATAACGCCAAAGTACACTCCAACCTTTCTGAGCCTGGTGAGCTGTTGATCAGCTACAACGTGAACTCCTTTGACTTCTTCAAAGACATTCTGGTACATCCTAATCTCTACCGCCCACGGTTTATTAAAGTAAAACTGCAATAGGTTTAGAGATTCTATTCTTTACTTCTTGGTTTCCGTTTTCGGGCTGTTTTCTTGAAAACAGCCCGAAAACGGAAATAGACCCTTAAGCACTAGAGGTTGAATCTGTCTCATTAAAATCATTTGAAACCAAGGTCACTTCTTCCATGATGTATAGCCATTTTCCCCGCCGCTTAAGAAGGAGGCCGGTTCGGTACTTGTCCTATGGGCTTTTGTGTTTGCTGGGGGCTGGTTGTCAGAAGGATAAACTGGTGGCGCAAAATGAGAAAACATCTCAAGCCCCTACTTCTCAACTGGAGGTTGTGGCAGATCAGAAATGGGATAAAATGCTGGTGCGCACATCGGGGTGGCTAGGCGGGGACGGACTTTACAGCATGCCCTTGAACGGAGTCAGAAGAACGGGCGGCACCGGAAAGGCAGAGACCTTTCTGTGGTTCAGTGACACCATTGTGGGCGAAATAGAGGAAGATTCCCTGCAGCCGGGTTGGGAAATGATCCATAACTCGGTGGGGTACCTGCGGGGCAATTCGCCTGATCCCAGTAAAATAGATTTCCACTGGGGCAAAGACGAAATAGGGAAACCTGCCGCCATGTTCCATCCCAACACAGCCCAAGCACAACCGGGAGATTACTATTGGCTGGGTGACGGTTTCTTCAACCACCGCAGAGACAGCACGCTCTACCTCTTCGCATACCGCATCAAAAAGATGCCAGGGGGGGTGTATCCGTTTGAAGATGTGGGGGTTTCTTTAATCGCGTTGCCCAAAGGCAGCCGTCCGCCCTTCAAGAACCACCGTCAGCTAGACACTCCTTTGTTCCAGAAAGACAGCCAAGGCAAAGGGAAAGTAGTGTTCGGGGTGGCCGTTTTGGCGAATACCATTGGTGCGGGGGCTCCCAAGCCAGATGGCTACGTGTATGTGTACGGCGTGCGTGGAATTGGGAAGGAACTTCTGGTGGCCAGAGTCAAGGACGAAGCTTTTGAGGACTTCAGCCAGTGGCGCTACTGGGACGGAAACAGTTGGAATATAGACATTCATCAAGCAGCCGCGCTGACCAACCGGGTCTCCAATGAGATGAGCGTGACCTTTCTGGAAGATGGGCGGGTATTGGCCACTTACCAGTTAGACACGGATGCCCCTACCGTCATGGTTCAGGCAGGACAAACGCCTGTGGGACCGTTCCAACCGGCAAAAAAAATTTTTGAGACCCCAGAGATTTATAATGATCTGGACTTCTACACCTATAATGCCAAGGCCCATCCGCATCTCTCCAAACCAGGCGAGCTGTTGATCAGCTACAACGTGAACTCCTTTGACTTCTTCAAGGATATTCTGGTACATCCCAACCATTACCGCTCCCGGTTTATCAAAGTGAAATTGTAAGAGCAAAAGCTAAGCACAGGTGCGTTTTTGGCCTCTTTTGGTCAAAATAGCCCCAAAACAGAATTTATCTACTCAACAAGTGAATGCGTTGCCACATGAAAAGAAGTTTCTATGCACTGCTGATTTTGTTTTGCCTGTCAGGAGCTACTTTGAGCAACGCAGACAGTTATGAAAAACAAATTTCCTCTCAGGAAAACGTAGTGGAGGTTGAATTCTCTGTGGCTTCCATTCTGCAGAGCAACATGGTGGTACAGCAGGCGAAACCGTTTACCCTGTGGGGGACTGCCCCCGCTGGCGACACCGTGTTTCTTGCTGCTGACTGGACAGGCACTCAAGTTCCTGCTGTGGCAGATGCCGCTGGCCAATGGAAAGGGCAGTTGCCCGTACCCGCCGCCCAACCCAATGACTTCACCCCGCATGCCATCACCGTCTTCTCAAAAGGTAAAAAGATCATTCTGTCAAACGTGCTCATTGGAGAAGTATGGCTCTGCAGCGGGCAGTCTAACATGGACATGGAAATGAAGCCCCAGCTGCCGTGGCTGAGAGGTGTATTGAACCATGAAGAAGAGATTGCGGCAGCGAACCACCCGGCCATACGGCTGATCAATATTGAGAACAGTTTCAAAAAGGAGCCCCAGGCAAATGCCAAAGGAACCTGGCTGGTCTGCTCCCCTGAAACCGCAGGAGACTTCAGCGGAGTGGCTTATTTCTACGGGCGTGAACTATTGCAAAAACTCAAAGTACCTATCGGTTTGGTGGTGGCCTCGGTAGGAGGTTCGGCCTGCCAGGCCTGGGCCAGCCGTGAAGCCCTGCAAACAGACCCTGTGGTCAAAGCCAAGTATCTCACACCGTATGACCTGAGCCCGCAAGCGAAAGAAAACCTGGATTCCATTAAGACTTTGGAGAAACTGTTTGAGGTGCTGGAAAGGCCTACCTTGCTGTATAACGCCATGATCCATCCGCTTAAGAACCTTTCTGTCAAAGGCTTCCTCTGGTACCAGGGAGAGTCAAATAAAAAAGACGGAAGTGCTTACACCCGCCTGTGCACGGCCATGCTCCAAGGCTGGCGGAAGGATTTTGCCCAGGGAGACCTACCTTTCTATTTTGTACAGGTCACGCCCTACAATTGGGAAGAGAAAGATTCTACCTTAACCTATTACGCCAAACTCCGCGAAGCCCAGGAGGCCGTGTTGCAGGTAAAGAACACGGGCATGGCGGTCACCATGGATATTGGGGAGGTCAATGACATTCATCCGCGTAATAAAAAAGACGTGGGGATACGCCTGGCAAAAATTGCCTTCGCCAAAACCTATGGGCAACCAGAAACGGTGCATCAAGGGCCAACCTTCCAATCATTTACGTGGAAGGGAAACACGGTAAGGATTTCCTTCCGGAAGGAGAGCCTGGGCTCTGGTTTAACCACCTCAGACGGATTGGCACCCAAACATTTCTATGTGGCAGGCAATGATCAGGTATTTTACCCTGCCACCGCAGAAATAGTGAGGGACCAGATTTGGCTCACCTCAGAGAAGGTGAAAAAGCCAGTAGCCGTACGGTATGCCTTTACAAACTTTCCCGTGACGAATCTGGCCAACAAAGAAGGCTTGCCCGCCCAGCCTTTCCGCACAGACTCTTGGGAGAAGTAAATCATTTTCTTTTACCGCACCTTTTAAGCAGCGCATTCTCAAATAGCTTATCACTATCAAACAAAAGATAAATATGTTCCTCAAACACTGCACTAAAGTATTAGGCTATAGCTTCCTTTCTGTTGCGGCCACGTCATTTCTTCTCACAGGCTGTGCTGAAAAACAAAACACTGCCGAAGAGCCAACGGTAAATTCAAGTACAGCAGAATTGGATTCCCAACAAGTCAAGGCTGTTTCTGTGCCTCAATGGGAGCAGATGCTGCAGCACAATTCTGGTTGGCTAGGTGCCGATGGCATTTACAGTGTAGCCTTGAACGGCGTGGAGAAAGCCGGCCAAGCTGATAGCGCCAATACCTTTTTCTGGTTCAGTGACACCATTATCGGTGAGGTGAAGGGAGATTCTCTTCAGGCCGATTGGGAGATGATCCATAACTCGGTGGGGTACATGCAGGGCGCTACGCCAGATCCTGCTAAGATTAAATTCCACTGGAAAAAGAATGGGCAAGGTCTTTCTGAGTCCATGTTTGAGCCGCACACTCCTAATTCCCAACCCGATGACTACTACTGGTTAGGCGACGGCTTCTTCAACCACAGCAAAGACAGCACCATCTACCTCTTTGCATACCGTATCAAGAAGCTTCCTGGCGGGGTGTATCCTTTTGAAGATGTGGGGGTGTCACTCATTGCGTTGCCCAAAGGCAGCCGACCGCCCTTTGAGAAGCACCGCCAAGTAGACACTCCTTTGTTTCTGAAAGACAGCAAAGGCAAAGGAAAAGTGGTGTTTGGGGTGGCGGTTCTTGCCAATACGGTGGGCGCCAGAGCCCCTAAACCAGACGGCTACATCTATGTGTACGGCGTAAGAGGCGAGAAGAAGGAGCTGCTGGTGGCACGAGTGAAAGATCAGGAGTTTGAAGACTTCAGCCAGTGGCGGTACTGGGACGGGGCAAATTGGGGTGAAGATATTCACAGAGCGGCAGCCCTCACCAACCGGGTTTCCAATGAGATGAGCGTCTCCTTTATGGAAGACGGAAGAGTGTTGGCGGCTTACCAGTTAGACACCAATTCTCCGGTGGTGGCCATACAGGCTGGGCAAACGCCCGCCGGGCCATTTCAACCAGCTAAAAAGATCTATGAGACGCCTCAGATCTATGAGGATCTTGATTTCTACACCTACAATGCCAAGGCGCACCCGCACCTTTCTAAACCTGGTGAATTGTTAATAAGTTACAATGTAAACTCATTTGACTTTATTGCTGATATTCACAAGCACCCTCACCACTTACGGCCTAGGTTTGTCTCTTTGAAATATTGATACCATAAAGATTCCTGTAGAGGATTTCTAAATGTTTCACATCCCTTTTAACAAAGACGGATGATTGCTTTCTGTTTTTGACCTGTTTTGGCCAAAACAGGTCAAAAACAGAAGGTAGTATTAAAGCATAGGTTTTACATCAAAGTTATACTAGAGGGCTTCTTAATTCACTCCCCCTCCAGATACTGTTCATCCCCACACATGCGCACGATCTTCGGTGTGAAAGTCCCCACCACGTCCACCAGTTCCTGCTGGGCGGCCATGACCTGGTGGATGTCTTTGTAGGCCATGGGCGCTTCGTCCAGGCCAGAACCGATAAGCTCTACGCCCGCTTCCTCTAGATGCTGCTTCACCACCGCGGGGGAAAGGGTGTTCTTGGCCTGGGTGCGGGATAGCTGGCGTCCGGCCCCGTGCGAGGCGGAGTTCACCGAGGCCGCCGTTCCGCGCCCGCGCACAATGAAGCCGGGGGCCGTCATGGAGCCCGGGATAATCCCCAGCACGCCCAGGCCCGCGGGCGTGGCGCCTTTGCGGTGCACAATCAGTTCCTGGCCCTGCGCGTCCAGCTCTTTCCAGGCGAAGTTGTGGTGGTTTTCTACCATGGCCAGCGGCTCCAGCGCCAGGGCCTGCGCCAGCCGCGCATGGATCTGGTGGTGGCAGGCAGAGGCGTAGTCTCCGGCCAGGTTCATGGCGAGCCAGTATTCCTGTCCTGCCTCAGTGTTCAGGTCCAGCCACGCCAGATGGCGCGACTCCGGCGGCAGCGGACAGGCCTGCATGGCCAGCTTGGTGTAATGGCCCGCAATGGCCGCGCCCATGCCGCGCGAACCCGAGTGCGACAGCACGGCCAGGTACTCGCCCACGGGCAGCCCGAACTCATTCTGCGCATCAGAGAGCGCCACCGTCCCGAACTCCACAAAGTGGTTTCCGCCGCCCGAGGAACCCAACTGCGCAAACGCCCGGTCCTTCAGGCCGCGCAGCACGGGAATCTCAGAAAATTCCACCCGGTCAATGACCGCGTGCTCCAAGGGTTTCTGGAACGTCGCCCGTCCGAAGCGGGTATTGTCCAGCAGAATCTTCTTAAGGGTATCGCGCTCCCGGGTGATGAAATCAGCGGGGGCAGGGTAGAGGGTGAGGCACATGCGGCAGCCAATGTCCACGCCCACACCGTAGGGAATCACCGCGTTGCGTGTGGCCAGCACCCCGCCAATGGGCAGGCCGTAACCTTGGTGGGCATCGGGCATGAGGGCGCCCGCCACCGCCACGGGCAAGCGCATGGCCGTCTCCATCTGGCGTCTGGCGCCGTTCTGAATACCTGCCCCGTCATACACCGCAAACGGCAGCGGTGCTGGGTGCAGGGGAATCATGGCGGGTGTCTTAGGGGCCGTCAAGGCCTCGGCCAGCGGGGCCAGGGTGGCGTGCGTCAGGAACTCGGCGGGTTGCGCCAGGACCTGGGCCAACTGGTGGCGTTGTTCATCCTGAGGCGTGGTGGCAAAGTGTTCCGCCAACAGGCGAAGGGCCAAGCCCATGGTTTTGTCTTGTGGGTAGCCTAGTGCCAGCAGGTCTTTGCCGGTGAGCGTGGATGGGGCGTGTGTCATGGTTCAACGTGTTGGTTGGTTTACGCTGGCAAAGCAAAGGGGCAAGTGCGCAGGCTTTTTGCGCAGGTGCAGGAAAGGTTGACATATTTTTGCAGGTGCGTTTTTGGCCTGATTTCAGGAAAGTAGCCCAAAAACGGAAAGTGATTGGTCAGTTGTGCTATAAAAAAGGCCAGAAAATGAATTCTGGCCTTTGCTTTACACGAAGTGTGCCTTATAATATTGAAATCCTTTTCAGCACCTTTCCGCGTTGGGTTTCTATGATAAGCAAGTATAGGCCTGCCTGATGGTGTTGAAGATTCACCTCTATTTGCCCCGTCTGGGTAGTCGCAACTGCGGTCTGATATACCTGTTTGCCCGTTGACTCAAACACCTTGACAGATTGTACATCAAAATCAGCTTTGATAAAATCTACAATGAATTTTCCTGTGCTGGGATTAGGGTATACTTGAATGGATTGGTCAGGGGTTAGTTCTTCAACGGTAAAGCTTTTGGTATCACGTCCGCCAAGGCCGGCCACCATAACATTCCCAGTAGTGGCTCCCCTAGGGACCCGCACTTTCAGAACGGTTTCAGATGCGCTCAATATCAATGCCTTAAAACTTCCAAACATAACAGTGTCTTGCTCGCCAAAGGTATTAAAGTGGTCACCTTTGAGCTCTACCACTGTTCCTACGCTACCTTGAGCCGGCAATATCTGTGTTAGTATTGGGGCGGGAATTACTTCAAAGGCCTTTGATGCAGTCCCCCCGGGAGTGGTAACCTTTACAGTGCCTGAGGTGGCACCTGCCGGTACCCGCACCAGCAATTGGCTTTCACTGGCCTGGAGCACTTCGGCTGCAAGACTGTTAAAGTTTACGGTATTTCGCTGAGCCGTTGGCGCAAAATTGGTGCCTTGCAGGGAAAGGTTTCCGCCCACACGCTGTCTATTCAAGTTAAATCCAGAAATGACAGGGGGGTGCCAAACCTGATAGGTGCCAACGCTGGTAACCTGGCCACCCTTGGTTTGAATGATGAATTTATTTGAACCTGCCCCGGTGGGTATTTTAATAGTAACCGCGTTTGCTCCTATGCTTAAAATTTCACAGGTGAGCGTACCTAACATCACGCTTTCTACTAGTTCAGAAGTTAAATGATTTCCCTCTAGCGTTACCTCTGCACCTATGATGCCTTCAGCCGGGGCAAAGCGCGTCAAAATGGGCGGTTGGTATACGGTAAAGTTTGTGGTGCTGGAGCCATTCCCGTTTTCTGTGACTACTTTTATTTTTCCGGAGCTGGCTCCGGTGGGAACTTTCACTTTCAGGGTGGTGCCGGTACTTTCTAGTACTTCAGCCTTAATCTGGTTAAAAAAGACTTGATTACTGGCGGCGGTGGGGGCAAATTTTGATCCTGTCAGGAGAACCTCTGCTCCAATTTTCCCCGCCCTAGGCGAAAAAGAAGAAAGTACAGGGTGGTGCCACACCATGAAGAGTTCTTGGCTTTCTACCTTTCCGCCCAACGTCTTCACTTCCACCTTCCCTTTTAATGCCGCTTCAGGCACTTGTACTTTTAAATAGGTGAGGGTGGCTTCCTGTACAGTGGCAGCTACTCCGTTAAAGGTAACTGTATCTTGTCGTGCTTCCGGTGAAAAATGGTTGCCAGTGATGGTAACAACTTCGCCAGGAACTGCCTCATTGGGTGTGATGGCAGTTATTGTAGGCTTTTGGTAGACAGTGAATTCTTCAAGGCTTGAAACTGCGCCGTCTGGAGTAACCACTTTAATCTTACCACTAACTGCAGTGGCCGGGACTAATGCTTTTATTTCAGTTGGGCTCGCCCATAACACCTGAGCGGCTATTCCATTGAAGGCTACTTTGTTTTCGGCGGCTACCGCCGAAAAGTTTTTCCCTGTGATCGTTACCGGGGTGCCTATGCGGCTTTGGATAGGGGAAAAACTGCTTATTGCGGGAGAGGCAACAATTTCACTGGCCTTCAGCTGCTGTTCGGCTATAACCGGTGGCAAGTCATAGATGCGGTTCTGCGTGGTATTGGTTCTAACTGGCTCATTAAAGTCAAAAAAGATATCAGCATAATTCTCAATCAGATGCTTCTCTGGTAGGTCTGCTTTAGGTTTGATGCTGAACTGGATGGCCCCATTGCTACCTGCCTGGTTGGTACCGCTGTCGGGCAGCATGATGTTATTGAAGGTGAAAGTAAGAATGGGTCTTTCTTTGCTCGAAACGGTGAGCCGGTACGGGTGAGAAACTGCGCCAATTTTAAACGTGCTCAAATCTAAATCTGATGACAGTGTGTCTACCACCACCACTTTGTAGGCTACATCATTGCCTGTATTCTGGAACCGGATGGTGTATTTGAGCGGGGCATTGGTGGGGGTATAGCGTTCTGGAGTAAGGCCAACTGGAACTACCTGTTTGTCATTAGGATCAAAAGAGTCTGTGATGGGAAGGCATTCCTCAGCTATTTCCGGTTCTGACTCATCTGGTTGATAAGCCATCATGGCAACATCTGGCAGGCCGGTTACATTGGCTTTCTGCATTTCAAGATTTGCACTAGCAATAGTTTTGTGAGGGTGCCCCTGGGGCTGATCTGCCTCTACTCTAACCACACGGCTGTCGGTTTGGAACCGAAGCACCAGGCTGTCGCCAGTGGCAAGTTTATATTTACCAGTCAGTGATAGTGCTAAATTTTGATACACTCTATAAGTAAGGCTATCAGACATGTTCGCCACCCCTTTATTGCTAATGACAAACCTTGCCTGACCCTCTTGGGTAACTTTGCCAAGTACTCCCATGTAAGAATTATCCCAATGAGGCTTTGGCGAATAGATATTGTTAGGGGTGATCCAAACTTTAGTACAAACGGTAAGGCCCCGTATGGACGGATCATCACAGGATACCTTGTCCCTAATGAAAATAGTGCCAGATTGATTGGGGTTAAGATCACCTACTAAAAAAACATAATTTCCTTTAGCATCTATGTAATGAGGGATAGATGCTGAAATAAAATGTATCTGTGGCGGCAACTGTACTGTTACCTTAGCTTGGTAGGCTGTTGCAAACCCATTATTAGCATAGGTAACAGTTGTAAGATTCTCCATACACCTACGGCGGCGGTTAGAGGTGATGCTTACAGTAAGAAAAGGTTTACCTACTTCTTGAAATCCAAAATCAGGCCCTCTTTTTGTATTACCTAAGTTTGAAAAATATACTGTCTGAGGTGTGGCGCAAATATTTTGCATCTGGCTCATCAGGTCTGGAGGAACCAGTTGTTTGACTGTAAACCTCCCTACACCTACTTCAAGCCTATATTCTCCCTTTTCATTCGTTACCGCATACCTGGGGCCAGGTTCTGCACTTACTATAATTCCGGCTAAACTATATTCAAGTTCTCCTTTATTGCAATCATTATTTGCTTCAACATAGATCTTACCTGTTATATAATTAAGGAGAGAAATATCTTTGTAAGTGAAAATGGCAAGGGTACCGTCTGTTTCACGGGTTACATACGTGTTGCCCGTCTTGTTCGGTGTGATGCTACCTTTTTCTTCGGAAACCTCATTCAGCAGCTGGCCAGAGGAGCTAAATATTCTATAAAGCCCCAGTCTTTTATTTATATGCCTAAAAGCAATGTACACTTTTCCAGCATTATCTACACCAAAATTGATTGGGTGAACGTCTGGTGCCACTTCTCCAGTGTAATATTCAAGCACTTTCTCACCAGAGGGGGTAAATTTCTTTATTCTAGAATCTGGCCAGCTCAATGTATAGGCATTTCCTTGGCCATCAAACTCTAATAAGTTAATATTATTTAAGATCTCTGACCAAGGGCCTCTGGTACCTAGGGGTTCAAGTAAAACTCCTTCTGGGTTTATTTGTTGAATTAGTTTATTCCCTAAATCATGCACTCTGATAATACCTGCCTGGTTCACTGAAATGCCGCCAGGGTAAAATATTCTATCATTTACATTTGTGCTTAAGTTTATCTTGAAACTCTTGAGAAAACTACCGCTGCTGCTAAACTTTTGAATGCGTAGGGAATTTTCTTTGTGTTCAAGATGGTATATATTCCCTGAATTGTCTACCGCAAGGTAATTGGTCGTAGAATAATACTCATCATTAGGGAAAATATTTGCTTTTATTTTTAAAAGGAGATTACCAGTAGCATCATATTTGAGTATTTCCTTCCTATTGTTTTCATAGACATATAGATTGCCCTGCTGATCAAATGTTGGTATAAAAAAACTCTTTTTAAATTGAAAGGTCTGTAGCAAATCTCCGGAAGGGGAAAATTTTTTAAAGTAAGATTTAGACTGGCCAGATGAAGGTGTTGGTCTACCGTCTAGCAAATAAAGATTGCCGGTTTCGTCTAAGGCCAATTTTAAATGTGGCCCCACTAAAAGATCCTCATTATTACCAGTATGGTGAATGGGTTTAATGAACACTCCATTACTATCAAACTGTAGTATTTTTTTGTTGAAAATTAAGTAAATGCCCCCAAATTTGCCTACTGCCAATGAAAGCCCTCCAGTATTTGCTTGGCCCCACCCATTTTGGTCAAAAGAGAAAGATCCCAATACATCACCATTTGGTGAAAATTTGTGCACAAGCTTTTCCACATCATCAAGCACATATAGATTTTGTTGTGCGTCAAAACCTATATCAGCAACAGCGCCTAATGTTCCCCCCGTTGCAATTGAATTCCCAATTTGCTGAATTAAGGTACCACTCTGATTAAATTTGAGGACGGTATTTTTGGTTTTATCAGCTATAAAGACATGTTTTTGTTCATCAATTATTATTGAACCTATGCTCAATATTCCTCCTGTATTAGTACTTGATGAACCAAATGTCTGTTGTGGTTGGCCATCTATGCTAAATTTGGTGACGCAGTTACATGATAAATCAGCTGCATATATATCACCAGCATTGTCAAGTGCAATGGATGCATTATTTGTTAGAGGGCTATTTTTTCCAATATCAATTCCCTCAAGAACTTTGCCCGTATTATTTAAAACAGTAACACTAAATTGCTCTAAAATGTATAGGTTGCCTGCTTTGTCAATGGCTATATCATGCGGGGTGCTTATAGTTGTACTAATGATGCTCTCTTTCTGAAAATCAAAGTCTTGGGAAAAGGTTAGGTGAAAGTGGAATAGCAGAGCTAAAAGGAGAAGATATCTTTGCATCATCAAAGTGTTATATAATTATCAAAATATATAAAGCTAGTATTTAAAGAAAGAGGTGTCTCCCTAAGTGAAAGAATGCTTTGGCTTTTAAATTTCAGTGAAAAGTCTCCCAAAATGAAAATCCCAAAATATTATTAACATAGAGTTTATCACTTCCTAGTAAAGATATATGATTTTAATCAGGTTACTGTAACTCATTTAGTTAAATATAAGCTCGTGTTCTGGGTAAGGTTTGCTTATGATTTATATTGGGCCTCCAGTTCACGTAGTCTTTGTTGAATTTGCTTTCCCCTTGTTTGGCCTTTTAATTATACACAGGAAAGCGGATACTGCGCAGGCTTTTTGCGCCGGAGAAAGTTTTTTCTAACTTTCTTTCAAATACCTTCCCATGCCTGTTAACCGCAACGCCCTCATTCGCTTCAGAACCATTGACAACTGCCTGCGCAACCGCTACCGCCGGTGGACCCTGGAGGATTTGATGGAGGCCTGCTCTGAGGCGCTGTATGAATATGAGGGCATAGACAAGGGCGTGAGCCGCCGAACCGTGCAGATGGATCTGCAGCTCATGCGCAGCGACAAGCTGGGGTACAACGCGCCCATTGTGGTGGTGGACAAAAAGTACTACGCCTATGAAGACCCAGACTACTCCATCACCAACATTCCGCTCACCGACCAGGATCTGGGCAAGCTCACCGAAGTGGTGGAGATCCTGCGGCAGTTCAAGGGGTTCAGCCACTTCCATGAACTCAACGGCATGGTGCAGAAGCTGGAAGACCGCATTATCAGCGCCAAAACCAAACAGGCCCCCATCATTGACCTGGAGAAGAACGAGCACCTGAAAGGCCTGGAGCACCTTGATTTTCTTTACCAATCCATCCTGAACAAAAAGGCCATTGCCCTCTCTTACCAGTCCTTCCGGGCGCGGGAGGCCAGTGTGTTTTACTTCCACCCGTATTTCCTGAAAGAATACCGCAACCGTTGGTTCCTGATTGGGGTCCGGAAGGAGAACCAGCCGGTGTTGACGCTGGCGCTGGACCGCATCCTGACCGTAGAAGAGGCCGCTGTGCCCTATGTGGAGAATACCACTCTGAACATTGGCACCTATTTCAAGGACGTGATCGGGGTGACCGTGAGCCCTACGGGGGAGCCGCAGACGGTAGAGCTGTATTTCAACGCCGAGACGGCGCCGTATGTGCTCACCAAGCCCCTGCACCACTCGCAGAGGGTGCTGGAGCGCACGGGCAACGGCCTCATCATCCAGCTGCAGGTACAGCCCAACTTTGAGTTGGAGCGGGAGATCCTGGGCTTCGGGGACTGTGTGAAGGTGCTGAAACCGGAGCGGCTGCGCCGAAGGATTCAGGAAAAAATGAGCAACGCCGCTGAGCTGTATGAGAAGGAGCTTCGGTTGATCGAGCTGGAGTCCAGCAAGAAGAAACTGCTGCGCAGCGGCACCGCCATCCTGGATGGCCTCTACACCCAGAAAGAGGTGGGGCACCTGCTGTCTGTCATCAACCGCGCCACCCAGGACACCGCCCGCTTCAGGAGAACCGGGGATCTGTTCGCCATCAGGGGGCTGTTGCAGGAGATCCCCAAGCTGAAAGCGGTGCTCTTCAACCACAACCTCTGCTCTCTGGTGAAAGAGGCCTTCGGGGAGAACTACTTCCTCACCAAGGCCATCTACTTTGACAAACCTCCCCAGTCTAACTGGTACGTGACCTGGCACCAGGATGTGCCCATCAATGTGCGGGAGAAAGTGGAAACCAACGGGTTCAAAGGCTGGACCAACAAGGCCGGACTTATCAGTGTGGTTCCGCCAATAGAGTACCTGCAGAAAGCGTTCACGGTGCGCCTTCACCTAGATGACACCGATGAGAAGAACGGGGCGTTGCGGGTGATCCCCAAGACCCATTTCAGCATCCTGTCTAGCCAAGACATGGCGCTCCTGCGCGAAACCAGTGAAAGTAAATGCTGCCGTGTCTTGCGCGGCGGGGTACACCTCATGAAACCGCTCACCCTGCATGCCTCCTCCAAGACCGAGGATGACCGGCACCGCCGGGTGATCCACCTGGAGTTTAACTGCCTGGAGCTGCCCAACGGCCTGGAGTGGCTGGAGCGGGAGAGTTTCTAGGCGGTATATTGAACATCTCTGAAATAGAAAAGCCAAATCACTCCCTAATTTCAGTCATCTGCAATTTGTTCTGTACTCCATTTTTTTGCAGCGGTTGGTTTTGAGCAAAACAACCTATTTGAAGGAAGGTTTGTATGGTCAGGCCAAAGGAAAGCTAAGCAAATTATTAAGACGGCATTTTCTCCAGTGTGTCGCTAGCCAGGGCGCACTGTGAATTTATTTCTGAGCTGTCCTTCTTTTAAAGAGGCAGATAATACCAATGATAGTGAGCCTGTTTAGTGTTTTCTGATCATTGGCGCAAGTGTCTGCTTTTTGTAGCCTTTTGAAGTTTTTTGCCTCTGTTTCTGGCCTGTTTTCGCAAAAGAAGAGCCAAAACAGCGATACAAGCGGGTGCTGGCGCCAGTACAGAAGCTGTCTAGAGCTCATTTTTGGAAATGCTAAACAGGCTCAGTATAAGACGGTTTTTGGTGAGTTATTTTCTGCTGAAAGAAAGAAGTGCCAGAGCAAGTCTTTAGCAGTAAATGAGTGCATCTAAGTAAAGGGGCATGCCGTTAAACGGTGCAGGTCTGGATGGAAAATCTCAGCGGCAGGGTTGAAAGAATCATACAGGCCAGTATTCACCACTTAAAAGAAGATGCACATGAAATGGCAAGGCAGAAGAAAAAGTAGCAATATAGTAGACCGGAGAGGACAGGCTGGAGGCGGTTTAGGCGGCGGAAGAGGCATGAATCCCATGCTGCTCGTTTCCTTGTTCCGGCTGCTTTTCTCAAAAGCAGGGTTGGTGATTGTAGCAGTGCTGGCGGTGGTTTTCTTTCTAACCGGAACCAATCCCATAGCATTCTTACAGCAGTTTGTGGACGGGGAACCGCAGTATGCCCAAATTTCTACAGACCAGCGCAATCCAGAAGAGCAGGCGTTGGCTGAACAGACTGGCATTGTACTGGCAGACACTGAAGATGTTTGGAATAAGCTGTTGCAAGGGTACCGAGAGCCTACGCTGGTGCTGTTTTCCGGGCAGGTAAACTCCGCCTGCGGGCTCGCCTCTTCGGCCTCCGGCCCATTTTATTGCCCCGGCGATGAGAAACTATACATAGATTTGAGCTTTTTTGGCGAAATGGAACACCAACTTGGGGCTGCCGGAGATTTTGCGCAAGCGTACGTGGTAGGCCATGAAGTTGGCCACCATGTGCAGAAGCTGACCGGGACTATGGAGCAGGTAAACGCCATGCGCGGCCAACTGTCAGAAGTAGAATTCAATAAACTCATGGTAAGAGTAGAGCTCCAGGCCGATTTCTATGCCGGGGTGTGGGCGCATCATACCCAGCGCGCCACCGGGTTTATGGAGCCGGGTGATCTGGAAGAAGCCTTGAACGCGGCTAGTGCCATTGGTGATGACCGCCTGCAGAAACGGTCAACCGGAAGGGTGGTGCCAGATTCCTTCACACACGGTACTTCGGCCCAACGGGTTAGGTGGTTCAAAAAAGGTTTTGAGACCGGCGATGTCTCACAGGGTGATACGTTTAATGCAGCTGTTTTATAATACAGATGAAGCGAGGATGTTTGATTTTTAGGAGGAAGTAAACAGGGGAGGGGTAAATAATTCAGGGAACTCTGCTGAATCACGCCCCTGTAAGTCTCGGGGCTATACTAGCTGTAATATTTTTTGCGAGAATGAAAACCGCTCTGTTGCTGCAGAAAGGTTTTTAGTAAACTCTGTAATAAGAGTATTGAGCCGTTTATTGAAAGATTAATTCTATTGCTTTTTCCCTATTTTGAAGAGCAACCCGGGTTAGGCAAATATCTGTAATAAAGAACAGGACATGTGTAGAACTAAACCTTTAGTGATTTTTAAAATTGTAGAACCTTAGTGAAACGTGAGCATTCTGTTTCATTTTTGGGAAAGCAATGTAATTGGAGCCTTATGGGAATTAGGGCTTAGCAGGGGCTAAATAGTAATTGCAGATAATAACTTTTAAACAATGGGTACCAGATCAGGAGACCAACAGAAGAAGCAGCGCCAAAAGGAGTTCCGAGAAAGGAAAGAGCATCAGGAGTTACTGAAAGCAGAGGCAAAGAAAGCAAAACGCAATTCCTCAAAAGCGGAGGAGGTAATTGACAGGAAGCCCCATGAGCAAGATTAATGTAGAAGGCATGGAGAGCTGGCGGTGCTGGTATTGCCTCTGGATTGTTTTCTGGTATTACAACCGGTAGGGCATGGACACCTCAGCAGTTGGGCTGCATCTGGAAGATGCCCAATCTGCAAGAAAAAGCCCCTCAGAGTGAGCTGAGGGGCTTTTTTGTAGTCCGTAGGGGAATCGAACCCCTGTTACCAGAATGAAAATCTGGTGTCCTAACCCCTAGACGAACGGACCATCTTTCGGTTTTGATGGTGCAAATATAGAAGGCTGTTTTTTATTTGCCAAATAGTGAGTAAAAAAATATTCTGCCTCAGCCTCTGTACAGGTAGCTGTGTCTTTAAAAGCCTTGAAAAGCAATAATTTGCAAACGGATGATTTTTTCAAAAAAAATCTGTTTTCAGGCTGTTTTCGTAAAAACAGCCTGAAAACAGAAGGTACAGATGATTGGGGGCGGTCTGCAAAATGTGCTGGAACAGAGTTGGCATGATCCCGAGTCTGATCCAGCCCGTGAACTCCCTTTATATTAAAGCAGCGCCAAACAGTTGAAGATTTCTTGCTGGTTTTCTTATCTTATGGGTGTTATCCTACAAGGTTGACCAGACCAGAGGAGTTATTTATTCTGCATAAATGAAAGTAAATTACCATAAGCGAGAGCTGCGGCAATGGTATGTTGGCGCAAGTTCAGAATGGTTTTTGGCGCTGAAAACGGGCATCAGAAGAACCTGATATGGCGGTTGCCTTGCATCATAGCGCTGCTATGCTGCTCTAAAAGCGCACGCCAGAACCTTTTGCTCCTCACGTTGGCCTGTACAATCTACATGTACTCATGTTCTTAGCACAGAAATATAAACTATAAGCAAATGCGGGTAGCCTACCAGGAACTAGAAAAACAATTCAGGCGGGTGTTGCTGAAAAACGGGTTTCCGGCGGAAAAAGCGGAGCTCTGCGCCCGCATCTTCGCAGAGAATAGCCGGGACGGTGTGTACTCCCATGGGGTGAACCGCTTCCCGGTGTTTGTGCAGATGGTGCAGGAGGGATGGGTGTTGCCTTCGGCAGAGCCGGAAAAAGTGAGTGCCATGGGAGTACTGGAGCAGTGGGACGGGCATCTGGCACCTGGAATGTATACGGCCACACTAGCCATGCAACGCGCCATAGACCTGGCCAAAGCCAATGGGATAGGAGCTGTTGCTGTCAAGCATTCCAACCACTGGATGCGCGGCGGCACCTATGGCTGGCAAGCCGCCGAAGCCGGTTGCATTGGCATTTGCATGACCAACACCATTGCCAACATGCCCCCTTGGGGCGGAACGGAGCCAACGCTGGGCAATAATCCAGTAGTGATAGCGGTGCCCCGAGCCGGTGGTCATGTAGTGCTGGACATGGCCATGACCCAGTATTCCTTTGGAAAGCTTCAGGAGTATAGCTTACAAGAAGAGCAGCTTCCTTACAGTGGCGGCTTTAACAACTCTGGTGAGCTCTCCCAAGATCCAGACGAAATCAGAGCTTCCGGCAGAGCTTTGCCCATTGGCCTTTGGAAAGGGGCCGGCTTGTCTTTGGTCATTGATCTGTTGGTGGCTTCATTGAGCGGTGGACGCACAGTTGCCCAAATCTCAGTAGCGGCGCAGGAGGCAGGCGTTTCACAGTTTTTCCTGTGCATCAAGGCAGATCAGATGAATCCCGAAATCAGTAACCGTGTAATTGCCTTTGCGAAGAGCAGTGCCTTGGCAGAAGAGGGCAAAGACATAAGATACCCCGGCGAAAGGACCTTGGCCACCCGCCACAGAAATGAGCAGGAAGGAGTTCCCGTCAACGAAGAGATTTGGCAACAGCTAACAAATATGTAGGAGAAGCAGGTGTGTGTTGTGGCATCCGGTTTGCGTTTTTGGCTTGTTTTCTGAAAAATCGGCCAAAAACAGATACCTTGCTTTTCCATTGATGCAAGCATGAAAAAAGAGAAGTACAAGATAGTTGTGGCCTCAAACAACCCGGTAAAAGTGGCGGCGGCCTTGGGCGGTTTCCAGAAGATGTTCCCCCGGCTTTCCTTTGAAACCGAGGCTGTCTCAGTTCCTTCGGGCGTTGCCGACCAACCCATGACCGATGCGGAGACGTTACTTGGCGCCGTAAACCGCGTACATGCGGCCAAAACCGCCCAGCCTGAGGCAGATTTCTGGATCGGTTTGGAAGGGGGCGTGGAGATGGATAAGGGGCAGCTATCTGCCTTCGCGTGGATTGTGGTAAGCTCTAAGGATCGATTGGGCAAAGCCCGAACGGGGGCCTTTTACCTTCCGCCTGCGGTCACCGAATTGGTAGGGCAAGGCCTTGAACTGGGAAAAGCCAATGACCAGATCTTCAGCCAGGTGAACTCCAAACAGAAAGGCGGCGCCATTGGGATTCTATCTGACGGGGCGGTAGGCCGGAAGGAATTGTATGAACAGGCCGTGGTGTTGGCGCTGGTGCCGTTCAAGAATGTGCAGCTGTATGCCCTTTAAAGGAATGCAATTTTTGACTTAACTAGTCCATCCTTAATTCTGTACCTTTTCTCCCTAGCCATTTTATCTAAAGCAGGAAAGCCCCAGCCAATGGCTAGGGCTTCTCTGTATGTCAGAATTTTCTACTTCACTTCCTTCAGCAACTCCTGCACGGCGGCTTCCAGCTGTTGGTCGCGACCTTTGCTCATGAGATCAAACTCATTCATCACTTTCACATCGGGTTCGGTCTGGGCATTTTCCAGGTAGCGGCCCTGCACGTCTTTCACGCCCAGAGACGGCACGCCCCAGCGCAGGCTGTTGTCCTGCAGTACTTCCCAACCGCCGAAGGTACAGGTGCCCGGCACCGGCATGCCCACCAGTTTGCCCAGTTTCAAATCCTGGTAACTGAACGCGAAGCAGTGGCCGTCTGAATAGTTGGCTTCGTTGGCGAGGGCAATGCTAGGTTTGGTCCATCTAAAGAACGGTTCCATGCCCACCGAGCGGCTGTCTGTGGTGTAGCTTAGGAACTGTTTACCGCTCAGGAACATGGCCAAATCGGCTACCAGGTCACCGCCGCTGTTGTTACGGGTGTCTACCACCATGCCTTTACGGTTGGCGTATTTGCCCATCACGTCTTCATACACGGTTCTGAATGCCGGGTCGTTCATACCGGGAATGTGCACGTAACCCAATTGGCCATTGCTTAGGCGGTCTACTTCTTCGGCGTTACGCTTCACCCAGCGCTTGTAGAGCAGCACGTTTTCTTCACCGGCAGAGATTGGTTTCACAGTAATGTCGCGGCGTTTTTTGGTGGCCGGGTCATAGATAGTGAGCAGCGTGTTTTTCCCGGCTTTGCGGTTCAGGAACTGGGCGTAGTCTTTGTCTGGCGTTAAGGTTTCACCGTCAATTTTCTCAATCACCATGCCCGCCGAAACATCTAAACCCGCTTTCTTCAACGGACCTTCCAGCAGCACTTCGTCAATTTTGAGGCCGTTGCCAGTGTAGGTTTGGTCATAGAAAATACCCAATGAAGCCGTAGCATCGGCGTTAGCCGGAACATTGGAGAAACTGGCCCCGGAGTGCGACACGTTCAGCTCACCCAGCAACTCACTCAACAGTTCAGAGAACTCATAGTTGTTACTGATGTGCGGCAGGTATTTCTCGTAATCTGGTTTGAGGTCGGCCCAGTTGGTGCCGTGCAGGTTGGTGGTGTAAAAGGCTTTGGCCGTACGGCGCCAAACGTGCTCCAGCATAAAAGCGCGCTCGGCGGCGATGTTCAGATTCAAATCCCCGCTGATGCTCACGTTCTCCTGCTTGCTGCTGGCCGGGTCAAGTTTAATGACTTTGCCATCGGCGAGTAAGAAAATGTGTTTCTGTTCTTTGTCCCAGTCCATGCTGGCGCGGTTGGCGTTGAGCGTGACGGCCATTTTGGTTTCTTTGGTGCGCAGGTTGGTGCTCCAGAGGTTGTAGCCTTTCTCAAAGCGGGCCAGGTAGTACAACGTGCTTCCATCTTTAGACACCAACGCATCACCCAGGGTGGACGAGTGCAGCGTGAGGCGGGCTTTGCGGGTTTTCAGGCCTTCCCAATCAATTTTCAGGACTTCGGCGTCAGTTTTTTTCTTCTTTTTGTCTTTCTCTTTTTCCTGCTCTTTGGCCAGTTTCTCTTCCTGCTCCTTCACCAGCGCGAAGTCTTCTTTGCTCAACTTGAATTTGTCAAAGGCCTCTTGCGTGAGGAACATGGCGTATATGTCTGACTGTGAGCCGCCGCTGTTGGCCTGGGTGCGCATGCCCTCGCGGGTGCTGTGCCAGATGAGCATGTTGCCCGCCATCATCCATTGCGGCTGGGTGTCCTGAAAGCCGCTCTCCGTAAGGTTGATTTTTTTGCCTTTGCCGTCGGCGGAAATCAAGCCGATTTCACCGTTCCAGTAGCCGGGCTCAGAGAAGTCGAAGGCCAGCCATTTGCTGTCTGGGCTCCAGGTGAAATACAGGTCATTGTCGCGCATGGAGAACAGTTCGTTGTTGGTGAGCAAAGTGCGCACCTGTTTGCTGGCCAGGTTAAGAACTTTGATGGTGTTGCGGTTCTCTACAAACGCTACTTCTTTGCCGTCCGGCGAAAACTGGGGTGCGTAGTTCTCGTGCTCATTGTCAATGAGCGGCGTCTCGTTGAGGAGGGTAGAGGCGTAGAAATACGGCTCCTCTTTGCGGGCTATCTGGGTCTGGTAAATCTTCCAGAGGTTGCCGCGCTCACTGGCATACAGCAAGGTTTTCCCGTCGGGCGAGAAACTCACGCTGCGCTCTTGCTCGGGCGTATCGGTGATGCGTTTGGTCACGTTGCCTTCCACCGCCGAGACAAACACTTCGCCCCGGTAAATGAACGCAATTTCTTTTCCGTTTGGTGACACCGCCAAATCCTGCACGCCGCTCCCGGCCACCTGCACCAGCCGCTCATTGTTGGTTTTGGCATCTACGGCCAGGGTTACGGGCACTTTCTTCGGCACGCCGTTGCCCTGCAGGGTATATAATTCCCCATCAAAACTGAAGCATAACGTACTATTGTCAGACACGCTCAAGAAACGCACCGGGTGCTTGGTGAACTTGGTTACTTGGGTAGATTTGCCTTGGCCACTGGCCGAAATTTTGTGCACGTTGAAGGTACCGCTCTCCTCGCTCAGGTAGAAAATAGTCTGCTCATTCTCCGCGAACACAGGGTTGCGGTCTTCGCCGTTGAACGTGGTGAGTTTGGTATGCTTGCCGGTCTTGGCTTCATAGCGCCACAAATCGCGGGTCACGGCAGAGACGTGGTGCTTGCGCCACTGGTTTTCGCCGCCTTTGCGGTCATGGTAAATCAGGGTCTGGCCGTCTTTGCTCACCTGCACGTCCTCGGCGGGAGTGGTCAGGACTTGTTGCACCCGTCCGCCGTTCACCGGCACCTGGTACAGCTCCGGTAAATAAAAGGCCGGGTACTGCCGGTTGCTGGCCATGTCCATACGTGTAGACCCGAAATACACCGTCTTGCCGTCAGCGCTGAAGTCATATGGATACTCATTCACCGAGTGGAACGTCATGCGCGTGGCTTCTCCGCCCGTGGCGGGAATCTTGAACAAATCAAAATTGCCGTACCGGTCAGACGCGAAGACAATAGATTTCCCGTCTGGGCTCCAGACCGGCATAAAATCATGCGCCTCATGTGCCGTCAAAGGAATAGCCGCGCCTCCGGCGGAAGGAACCCGGTACAAATCGCCTTTGTAGGTAAACACAATGGTCTGCCCGTCGGGCGAAATAGACGGGTACCGCAACCAGGAAGGCGTATTCTGGGCGCTGCCCGATAATAAAGTACCTGTCACCAAGGCACCTGATAGTAAGAGTTTTTTGAACATGGGTTGTGGGTGTATGCTAACTCAATTCTGGCGCAAGTGATTGCCTGTGTCAAATATATTCGGTTTCCGTTTTCGGCCTGTTTTCCGGAAAGTAGGCCAAAAACGCTTACCCAAACAGATGGTTGCGCCAAGAAATTTCTTCTCCCCCGCAAGTTTAGCGAAGTGTAACTTGTGGGTATTTATTCTGCCAGTTTTCAACTGGATTAACTATAATTCTCCCTTTTGAACTTTCGGGAAATGAGCCGCTGCTTTCCTTCGCGCGAGCAAATAAAAGAAGGAGTTCCTGTAAAAAAGAAGTTGAACTTCATTTTCCTGTCATTCTGAAAGAATCTAGGTGGCGAACGGTAACCGCATTGACTACCAGTCTGACTAGTTTGCCCACAAGGTCCTTTCAGGATGACAGAAGTGGGTAATGATTTTGCTTCTGCGTTTTTGGGCTGTTTTCCTGAAAACAGCCCAAAAACGCAAAGTCTCACGAAGGAATAGTCGTTCTCAAAAACTGCGGTGCTTTCCGGTGTTTGGTGGCTTGTTCAAAGGCGTAGGCTACTTTCAGGATTTCCCCTTCGGCGTACGCCTTGCCAATAAAAGACAACCCGATGGGCAGCCCCTGCACCTGACCCATGGGCACCGTGATGTGCGGGTACCCCGAAATAGCCGCCGGGGTAGACATGCCGTAGCCCGTGAAAGAGTCGCCGTTCACCAGGTCAATGCACCAGGACGGGCCGTAGGTGGGACCCGTAATGGCATCCAGTTTGTGCTCGGCCATGAGGTTGTTGATGGCTTCACGGGAGCCGGTGACTTGCTTTTCCAGTGCCTCGGTATACTCTTTGGTGTTCAGATCGCCCAGCTTGTCAGACATCTCCAGGATTTCCTGCTTGAAATAGGGCATGGAGGTGGCCTCGTTCTGCTTGTTGAATTCAATTACATCAGAAAGGGTTTTCACTTTGGCGTTGGCGGTTCTGAGGTAGTTGTTCACGCCGTCTTTGAATTCGTACTGCAGAATTTTGAAGCTGTTGCCAGAGACTTCCCTGATCTTCTTCATCATCTCCACCTCCACAATAGTGGCGCCTTTGCTTTTAAGCACGTCCAGCGCCTGCTGCAGCATAGCATCAATGGCTACCTGCCCTTTCAGGAAAGACTTCTCCACGCCAATGCGTTTACCTTGCAGGCCGTTGGCGTCTAAGAACTGGGTATAATCTTTGGCGGCTTTGCCCGTGCTTTCTCTGGTCACGGCGTCTAAAGGGTCAACGCCTGCCAACACGCCTAAAAGAAGGGCAGCGTCTGTAACGGTTCTGGCAATGGGACCCGCCGTGTCTTGCGTGTGCGAAATGGGAATAATGCCGCTGCGGCTTACCAAACCCACCGTCGGTTTCAGGCCCACCACGCCGCTCACCGCCGACGGGCACACCACCGAGCCATTGGTTTCGGTGCCCACCGCCACCACGCACAGGTTGGCGGCCACGGCTACCCCAGAGCCGGAACTTGAGCCGCAAGGGGTGCGGTCCAGCACGTACGGGTTGCGGGTCTGTCCGCCGCGGGCGCTCCAGCCGCTGGTTGATTTGGTAGATCTGAAGTTGGCCCACTCGCTCAGGTTGGTTTTGCCAATGATGACGGCGCCAGCTTCGCGGAGTTTGGTCACGATAAAGGCATCTTTGGCGGCTTTGTTTTCGGCCAGGGCCAAGGCGCCAGCCGAGGTGGACATTTTATCAGCGGTGTCAATGTTGTCTTTCACCATGACCGGAATGCCGTGCAGCGGACCGCGTACGTTGCCTGCCTTGCGTTCCTGGTCCAGGGCTTCGGCCATCTGCAGCGCATCTGGGTTTACCTCAATGACTGAGTTGAGTTTAGGCCCACTTTTGTCAAGGGTTATAATGCGGTCCAGGTAGAGCTGGGTAATGGCTTTGGAAGTCTGTTCGCCGCTCTGCATTTTCTGCTGCAGCTCCTGAATGGTGGCCTCATTGAGCTCGAAATTATCTTTGAAAGGTCCGTCTGTTAAGAGGGGCGCAGGCTGCTCAGAGGCAGCCGTACTAGCGCCGCTGGCGCAGGCACCCAGCCCGAAGGCGGAAAGCGTGAGGCCGGCAAAAGAGCCCGCTTTGATAAAGAGTCGTCTGTTCATTGGTGTGGTGTGGATTTGGTAGAAAGATAGGAGACGCCGCCAACTTTTAAAAGCCTTGCATCTGAATTTCGGCTGAACCCACCCAGGCAGAATAGCATGTTAATTTCTAGGCTCAGATTTTTGCCCGCGGTTTGCGTTTTCGGCCTGTTTTCCTGAAAACAGGCCGAAAACGCAACGCACTCATTTTGTCATCTTGGAAAGATCTTGTGGGCGAACTAGAATAGCCATTCTTCAAAAGCAGTTACCGTTCGCCCACAAGATCCTTTCAGGATGACAAAATGGAGTGAGTGAGTGAGTGAGTGAGTGAGTGAGTGAGTGAGTGAGTGAGTGAGTGGCGGTTTTGCTTTTGTTCGCTGAGGGCGAGTGCGGGTTTTGCGGTAAAAAATCCTTTGCCCGCTACGCACAAACTGATACATTTACCCCCCCAAGACCTTCGGCCTATGAAAAAACTGCTGCTAGCCTTTCTGCTTTTCTATGTCCTTCTTTCGGCGCAAGCCCAAAACCGGCAACGGGCCCGTGAATACGGAGTGAAAATTGGCGTGCTCCCTACCGGAAAGTTGAATGCCATCACAGACGTGGCGGGCGTAAAAGTGGGACATACCACGTTGGTGAAAGGCAGCCAGGTACGCACGGGCGTCACGGCCATTCTTCCGCACAGCGGAAACCTTTTTCAGGAGAAGGTGCCGGCGGCGGTGTTTGTGGGCAACGGCTTCGGGAAGTTGGCAGGGAGTACGCAAATCATAGAGCTGGGCAATCTGGAGTCGCCCATCATTCTCACCAACACGCTGGGGGTGGGCACGGCCATGAATGCGGTGGTAGACTATACCTTGAAACAGCCCGGCAATGGGAAGGTGCAGAGTGTGAACGCGGTGGTGGGCGAAACCAATGACGGCGGCCTGAATGACATCAGGGGCAGGCATGTAAAGGAGCAGCATGTGCAGGAGGCAATTCTGCAGGCGAAGGAGGGGCCTGTGGCCGAGGGGAACGTAGGGGCCGGCACGGGAACGGTCTGTTTCGGGTTCAAAGGCGGAATTGGCACCTCTTCGCGGCAACTGCCCCAAAGCCTGGGCGGCTATACGGTGGGCGTGCTGGTGCAGACCAACTTTGGCGGCGTGCTGCAGATAGACGGGGCGCCGGTGGGGGAGGAACTGAAGCAGTTCTCCTTCAGCAAACAGGTCCTGGAAAAAGCTGACGGCTCCTGCATGATCATTGTGGCCACAGACGCCCCCGTTGATGCCCGTAACCTGGAGCGCATGGCGCAGCGGGCCATGCTGGGTCTGGCCAAAACGGGTGGCATTGCCTCTAACGGCAGCGGCGATTACGTACTTGCTTTTTCGGCCCACCCCGGGCTGAGAATTCCGTATAGTGCAGACCAAAGCACCCAAACGGTGACGCTGCTGCGCAATGATGACATGTCGGCCCTTTTCCTGGCCACCATTGAGGCCACCGAGGAAGCCATCATCAACTCGCTTTTCAAAGCCGAAACCATGCAAGGCAAAGACAACCAGACGGTGCAGGCGCTGCCCTTAGATAAAACCCTTGAAATTCTAAAGAAACACCATGTCCTCCAACCATAGATTGTACGCGTACCTGAATGATGAATTCCTTCCGCTGGAAAGCACCTATTTGCATGTGAGTGATCTTTCCATCCAGCGCGGGTACGGCATTTTTGACTTCTTCAAAGTGCAGGGCGGCCACCTGATGTTTGTAGACGATTACCTGAACCGGTTCTTCTCATCGGCGCTGCTGATGGGCTTGCCGGTGCCTTACTCTGAACAGGAGCTGAAAGACATTCTGGTGCGGCTGGTGCAGATGAACGGCATACCCGACGCGGGCGTGAAGATGATTCTGACCGGCGGCTACTCTGAGAACGGCTATGACCCGGCAGCCCCCAACCTGATCCTTCTTCAGCAGCCCCTGACCCTGCCTTCTGAGGCGCAGGTGGCCACAGGCATCAAGATCATCACCCATGAATATGTGCGGGAATTGGCGGCGGCCAAGACCATTAACTATCTAGTGGGCATCAAACTGATTCAGCAGGTAAAAGCCAAAGGCGCACATGATGTGCTGTACCACCACAACGGCCTGGTGACTGAATTCCCAAGAAGCAATTTCTTTCTGGTGCGCCAGGATGATACGGTGGTCACCCCCGCCAGGGAAGTACTCAAAGGCATTACCCGCAAAAATGTGCTGGAGTTGGCGGCCAAAAAGTACCAGGTAGTTGAGGCTGATGTGACGCTGGAAGACATTGCCACCGCCAAAGAAGCATTCATGACCAGTACCACCAAACGCATTCTGCCCATTATAGAGATAGACGGTAAACCAGTTGGCAAGGGAGCGCCAGGTGCCGTGACCTTAGATCTGCTGCAGGATCTGGTGGAACTGGAGAACCGGCAGGTGGTGTAGCAGGAGGCCGTCACTTTTCTGTCTGCTGAAAGTCTCCTTTTTTATTGCCTGTTGGTGGTGAAAATTTCAGATTAGATAAGCAAGAGCAGATACCTCCAGAAGAAGTTGCAGCAGGATTTCGGTTCAAATAATGAGAGGATACTTGCTGAATTGCCCTTGAAAGCTGTTTTCGGGCTGTTTTTCTGAAAACAGCCCGAAAACAGCTTTTGCGTCTGGAATGATTTACTAACAATACAGGTAGAAACAGGATTTATCTCTCTCCAGCACTGGAAAACAAATGCCACCTGTCCAGAAAAGTCTCCTGCCCAAGAACCGCTTATGAGTTTTTCTGCATACTCTAGCTGCCCCATTCTTTCAATATCTAGCCCGCTGCTGTCATGTTGCCCCGGCCTGAAGTAGAAGTATTCAAAGTTGAGTAGAGCCTGCCGCTTCTATTTTCCAATCAAGGCCTTCCTGTCATGACAACAACAGCGGTAGGCTGTCTTTTCTAACGTCTTCTTAGGCTGTACCTCTTGCTGATGAAGCCCCCGCCTGCTTGACTGCCTTCTCTCCATAGTAAGACTAGTCGTATTTTGAAAAATCTTTAGTAAGAAGATGTTCAGGTGTGATAATTGTAAAATAATTTTATTGCAATCGGTTTCATTTTAAGAAAAGGAAGTATAACTTCACCACCCGTACCACTAACCTACATGCAAATGATCCACAAGCTTTCCTCTCGTCCGGCGGCCTTGGCCTTCATGGCGGCGTCTGTTCTCGCGGCCGGTTGTCAAAGTAATACAACTGACAAGGCCACTAATAAGGCAGAGACCACTACTACAGAGGCAACTGACAAGAAAGCCTTTCTCTCTGAGCCACTGGTGAAAGAAATTTACACGGCAGACCCCTCTGCGCATGTGTTCAACGGGAAGATCTACGTATATCCGTCGCATGACATTGATGCCGGTATTCCAGACAATGACAACGGAGACCAATATGCCATGAGAGATTACCGGGTCTTGTCTATGGACAGCGTGGGGGGGAAGGTGACCGTGCATGATGTGGCCTTAGATATCAAAGATGTTCCGTGGGCCGGAAGGCAGATGTGGGCACCAGACGCCGCCTATCACAACGGCACCTATTATCTGTACTTCCCGGTCAAAGACAAGCAGGATATATTTCATCTGGGCGTAGCTACCAGTTCATCGCCTACCGGGCCGTTCAAGGCGCAACCAGAACCCATCAAAGGCAGCTTCAGCATGGATCCGGCTGTTTTTAAAGACACAGACGGCACCTACTACATGTATTTTGGCGGGATCTGGGGCGGGCAGCTGCAGCGCTGGAGCACTGGCGAGTACAATCCGAAGGATGAATACCCGGCAGATGACCAGCCGGCGCTGATGCCCAAAGTGGCCCGTCTGACCAAAGACATGCTGCAGTTTGACGGTCCGGTGAAAGATGTGCAGATTTTAGACAATACCGGCAAACCCCTGCTGACCGGTGACAACGAGCGCCGCTTCTTTGAGGCAGCCTGGATGCATAAGTACAACGGGAAGTATTATTTCTCTTACTCCACCGGTGACACCCACTACATTGCCTACGGCATTGGAGACAGCCCTACCGGGCCTTTTACCTACCAGGGGGTTATTCTGAACCCCGTGTTGGGCTGGACCAACCACCACTCCATAGTGGAGCACAAGGGCAAATGGTATTTGTTTTACCATGACGCCTCCCTTTCAGGGGGCAAAAACCACCTGCGCAGCGTGAAGGTAACCGAATTAAAGCACCGCCCAGATGGGACCATTGAGGCCATTACGGCGTATCGCCCTAACTAAATGTACTGGGTTTATTAATAAAAAAGCCCCGCTTGTTCAGGCGGGGCTTTTTTGTTTGTTAGCAAGAACGGTTTTTGCTGACTTGGCCATGTTTGGGGCTGTTGAAGATGCTTCGGGGTCAGTTGCAACTGCCCAGAGATGTTGCCCATGGTAAAAGTGTGCCGCAGCGTGCCTGCTTCCATATTTTCTGATTTTTAATGGGAGATGCTAACCGTAAGGCAACTGCTGAAAAGATCAGACACGGCAGGGGAAAATAGTTTTGCGTTTTCGGCCTGTTTTCCAGAAAACAGGCCGAAAACGCAATGTGCTAATTGCCTGGGCTTTATTTGTTGCGTACCGCCTGCACAATGGCGTTGAGGGCGGGCTTGGGTTGGTAGTTGCGATCAAAGACCATAGGGTAGCTGGTGCGCCCTTTGATGGGCCAGTCGTTCAGCCACGAGTCTTTGTCAGTGACGCCCCAGAAGGTGACGCGGCTAATCTTGTCACGGTGCTTGTGGAACAGGGTAAACAGGTCTGCGTAGCGTTGGGTGAGCTTTAGCTGTACCTCCTCCGGGAGGCCGGTGGTGTACACGTTGTATCGCTCATCAAATTCAAACGTGGCGTCAATGTCTGCACCTTGCCGGTTGCTGGGGTTGGGGAGCACGTCAATGTCCAGCTCGGTGATCATGACTTTGCCCAGTTTAGAAAAGGCTAGGATGCTTTCTTCAATCTGCTGCAGGCTTGGGTTCTCCAGTCCATAGTGCCCCTGCATGCCAATCCCGTCTACTTTCAAGCCTCTGGCCTTCAGGCTTTGCACCAGTTTGACGGCCCCATTCCGCTTGGCGGGTTTCCAGAGGTTGTAGTCATTGTAGTAGAGTTCTGCTTTGGGGTCTACGTTGCGGGCGGTTTCAAAAGCTTTGGCCAGATAGTCTTCGCCGGTGATCTGGTGCCATTTGCTCTGTCTGAGGGTGCCGTCATCATTCAGGGCCTCGTTTACCACATCCCAGCCGTTGATCTTGCCTTTGTAGCGGCCTGCCACGGCGGTAATGTGTTCTTCTATGCGCTTGAGCAGGACCTCCTTGCTGGCGGGCTGGCCTTGCCCGTTCTCAAACACCCACCGGGGGGTTTGCTGGTGCCACACCAGTGCGTGCCCCACAATGAACTGGCGGTATTTCTGCCCCAGGGCCACGTAAGCATCGGCGGGGCCGAAATTAAACTGCTCCGGCTGCGGGTGAACACTTTCCCACTTCAGGAGATTCTCTGGGGAGATGGTGCTGAAATGCTGGGCAAGGATGGCCTCCGCCTGTGGGTCCTGCCCCATCACCTGCCGGTAGTTGAGTGCCGCTCCCACCAGAAAATCATTTTTGAATACCTCTTTCAGGGAGGTGCCGGCTGCTTTAGGGGAGTTTTGGTTGGAGGTGACGCAGCCAACCACTACAGCCGCCGCCAGGCTGGCGGCCACCAAAGTCTTGGTTAGTTTCATAGGGTTTGAAATAGGGTGCTTAGTTGGAACAGTGAAGGTGCGGTGGCGGTGGCTGAATATCTGGAAAAGGGGAAGGTGGTGGTGTCCTTCCGCTGCTGAGGCCGGGGCCGGGGCGGCGGAGGAGCCGTTTCTGTTTTCGGCCTGTTTTCCTGAAAATAGGCCGAAAACAGAAAAAAACAGCTTCTTTCAAGCACTTGCAGTTGCTGAAGCGCTGACTTAGAAACCGATAGAGTTCCCCCCGTCAACGGGTAGTACAGTGCCCGTGATGTAGCTGGCGGCGTCTGAGGCAAGAAAATACACCGCCTCTGCGATATCTGCCGGAATGCCCATTTTGCCCATGGGCGTTCTGGAGAGCACCCGGTTTTTGCGTTCCTGATCCCCGTTCAACGCCTTGGCAGACATGTCTGTGGCAATGAAGCCGGGCGCCACGCAGTTCACCCTGATGCCCCGGGGCGACAAGTCTACCGCCATGGACCGGGTCATGCCCTCAATGGCAGATTTAGAGGCGGTATAGGCAATTACCTTAGGAATGCCGTACTGCGAAGCCATAGAGCTGATGTTGATGATGCTGCCGCTCTGTTTGGCCAGCATGTGCCTTGCCACCTCTCTGCTTAAGGCGAAAACAGCGGTCACATTGGTGTGAATGATCTGTTGGAATTCTTCATCAGTCACCTCTTCAAACTCCTTCTTCATGTTGATGCCGGCATTGTTGACCAGTATATCCGCCGGGCCATAGGAGTTGGTTATTTCTGTCACCAGGGCGGGAATATGCCCCAGATTGCCTAAATCAAAGGAGATGGTGGCGCAGTTGTCGCCTAAGGCCGTTTTGGATTTTCTGAGTTTTTCCTCATCGCGGCCAATGATGACGGTGAAAATATTGTTATACACGAACTTCTCTGCAATGGCAAAGCCAAGTCCTGATGCCCCGCCGGTAACAATAGCTAGTTTAGACGGTTGGGTTGGGTTGTGGTTCATTGGGTTGTCTTAATGTCTGTTTAAATACCTGGTGCAAACTTGGGTTCTATTCTCTGGTAGTACTCCAGGTCATGGGCTGGTTTTTCCAGGCCAGCCGGAATGGGTCTTTTAGAAAAGGTCTGGAAATACAATAGGCAGGCGTCACGCCACCACCTGGCTTCCTTTTCCTGAATTTTCAGAAATGTTTGTACGTGTTTAAACCGCTCAGGGTCCACGTGGTTCTGCTGCTGTTCCCAGGTCTGCTGCATGTCCCGCACTTCATTGACCCCTTCTGCATAGCGGTAGCAAAGCTCATCCCAGAGAATACGGCCAGAACTCACCTTGTAGTCCCACGGCAGGTGGTGGAACCACAGCAGGTACTTTTCAGGGCAGTTTTTTAGGCTGGAAAAGAGTTTTTCTACCGGGGCAAAGTATTGGGCTACGGCGTTGCTGCCGGTTTTGGTGCGGTCAAAGCCAATGCCTTTTTCTGTGGCCCGGTGGTAATACACAGAGGTCCAGTCAGCGCGTGGTTTGTCTTTGATCCAGGGGCCGGGGCCGTAGTGATGATTCCAGCCCATAATGTGGTGCAGCCCAAGTGGGGTCATGTAATTCACCACGGTTTCATGGGATCTCAGCATCATTTTTCTGGTTGGCTGCAGAAACGCATCTTCATTGGAGAACGTCATCCTGAGCCATTCCTGGGCCATCTGGTCAGAGGCGAGGGTGTGGTCCCATGCCAGCCGCCCAAAACTGTACCAGTTTGCCTGCCCAAAATGGTGGCCGGTCCAGTTGCGGTCAGTGCCTATGTTAGCGACACCCGCCATGCCGGTGGTGGTGTACTGGTGCAGGGAGCCGTCAACTACTTTTGCAACCGTTGACCCTTTTCCTTTGGCATAGGTATCAGATTCCAGCACTTCCTTATAGAGCGGGGCGAGGTACGCCAGATGGGTTCCCTGCCCCAGATACTCCTGTGTGATCTGAAACTCCATCATGAGCGGAGTCCTGGGCATAGCCCCGAAGAGCGGATGAAACGGCTCACGCGGCTGAAAATCAATGGCACCGTTTTTTACCTGTACTAATACATTCTTCCGGAAGGTGCCGTCTAGGGGCTTGAATTCATTATATGCCTGTTTGGCCCGGTCATCTGGCACGTTGTTGTCGTAGACAAACGCCCGCCACATGACAATGCCCCCCATGGGGGCTAGGGCGTCTGCCATCATATTGGCGCCGTCTGCGTGGGTTCTTCCGTAGTTCTGCGGCCCAGGCTGGCCTTCAGAGTTGGCTTTCACCAGAAAGCCGCCGAAGTCAGGGATGTGCCGGTAGATTTCCTGCACTTTTCTTTTCCACCACGCCTGCACCTCCGGGTTCAGAGGATCAGCTGTTTTTAGCCCTCCAATCTCAAGGGGAGAGCTGAAGCGGGCGGTGAGGTATACTTTAAGGCCATACGGTCTGAAGGCATTGGCTAAGGCCGCCACTTTCTGTAAATATTCTTCAGTAAGCACCAGGGAGTTGGCGTTTACATTGGTTAAGACCGTGCCGTTGATTCCTATAGAGGCGTTTGCCCTGGCGTAATCTATATAACGCTGATCTATGTACTCTGGCAGTTTATGCCAGTCCCAGAGTGAAAAGCCTGAATAGCCCCTTTCTACTGTGCGGTCCAGGTTGTCCCAATGGTTTAAGATGCGGTGCTGGGTCTTTGGGGCGCTGCTGAGATTGAGGCTGGTTATGTCCTGTTCGGTCTGCAGAAGCCGCAGCAGGTGAAAAGCGCCGTACAGCACGCCTGCATCTGTGTTGGCGGCTATTACCGTGCAGGTGCGCCCGTTTGTTTTGTGGGTGAACAGCAGGTAGCCTTCCTGTCCCGCCTCTTGCAGCCGGGTGGAGACATTGAGAGAGCTGATGAAGGCAGATGATTTTGGAGTGCCTGCTACCAGCGTGAAAGCCCTTGAGGGTTCGGCGCTCAGGTTAACAGCATTTCCCAGTAAGCCAGATAAACCTTGCTTCAGCTCATCTTTGGCTGCTTTGAGGGTGGGGGAGGAGCCCTGCACCACTATCTCTTGCAGATGTTGCCGGTACCGGGCCAGTTTTGCTTCCGTCTTAATTAGATCATACCTGAGCCAAAGCCGGTACCCATCATCTGCGTGGGCAGCCAAGGCAAAGAGTAGGTGTATGAGAACTGAAAGCGAAAAGGTCTTTATTTTACACATGCCTGTAGGGAATGGTGAAACAATGGGTTGGTCAAGAGTTAATAACTTGGCTTTTGGCACCGTGCAGACGTGTGTTCTGCCTTTTGCAAAGGCAATACAGTGTCAGGCCACTCTGAAACACTGTTTCAAATTGCCAAAGGAAAGTGGGCATGCACCAGCGGCGCCTATACGAATACTGCCTGCTTTTTGCTGGAAGCCTTACTTCTGAGAGATGATTCTCTTATGATAAGCTCTGATCTTAAATTTACTGTGTTGCTGGAAACATTGTCTGATGTACCGTTTAGCTGTAGCAGCAGTACTTTTACTGCCAGCTCACCCATTTCATAGCCGGGGTAGTTAATGGTGGTGAGGTTAGGCTCAATCACCCTGGAAATAGGGTCATTGTTGAAGCCAATCACAGCAATGTCTTTAGGGACAGATATGCCTTCTCTCTTGAGTGCCTTGATGCAGCTCACGGCGCAAGTGTCATTAGATACAAAAATGCCATCAGGGAGGCTTTTCATCTTCAAAATCTGTTTTGCCGCCTCTTCTCCGGCCTCCTCAGATAAGCTGTTGACAATAATGTTGCTTTCAGAAAAAGGCAAATCATGGTCAATGAGTGCATATTTATAGCCTTTCAGGCGGTCAGCATAGACGTTTCTCTTAAGATTGCCTGTAATGTGAACAATATTGGTGCAGCCTTGCTCTATCAAGTGTGTGGTTGCCCTGTGGGCGGCCTGTAAATTGTCAATGACAATGCTGGTGCATTGGTTGTGTTCAGCCACCCTGTCGTAAAAAATCAAAGGAATGCCTCTGCTTATGAAGGATTCAAAGTGGTCCAGGTTTTCGGTTTCATACGAAAGGGAAACCAAGAGGCCATCTACCCGGCTGTCAAACATTGTCTTTGCGTTTGCTTTCTCCTTCTCCAGCGTCTCCAAAGACTGGCTGATAATCAGGTTATAGCCGGCCTCATTGGCTATTTTCTCCATGCCTGCGATGACAGAAGACATAAAGGGGCTGTTCAGCCGGGGAACAATCACGCCAATCGTATTGGTGTGCTGCTTCCGTAGGTTGCTTGCAAACAGGTTAGACCTATACCCCATTTGTTCAGCTGCCTCATTGATACGCTGTTTTGTCTTTTTATTGACAGCAGGGTGGTCATTCAAGGCTCTACTGATGGTGGTTGGCGACAAGTCTAGTTCCCTAGCTATATCATATATAGTAACATCTTTCTCCATGAGTTGCAGATAACAAGAGCAAATATATGAAATCGGTTTCAAAAGAAATGATCTATACCTGCTTTTCTTTGGCGGTAAGTTATGAAAGATCATTGAAATATGCGCTGAATACTAACATTCTGCTCATTTTTCTTATTAAAAATATTTCAAAACAGGTAAAGGTTTAGCTTTAGAGAGATTTAACTAGAGGGAAGAAAGAGTATTTAGCGTCTTTTTGAGAGGGAAATCCTTAAATGTTGTCATTTTAATAATGAAAGGCAGATTTAGGGAAAATATTTTTGATAATTATTTATGAAATCGGTTGTAATATCAGAAAATAATATTCAAGTTTGTAGAGCCGCAACGAGGAGAGGAGTAGTTAAGTGAGATCTGGTATGGCCAGCGGTATGGTGCACATACTTACCTCATGGAGGTAGTTGACATGTTAGCCGGGCGCTGCATGAGAGATGTGATTATCTGATTATAAATACACCAACAAGCAAACGTTAACCTTAATGTCTCACTTATGAAATGTGATTTTACTCAAAATCCTAGATCAATGATTCTTTTAGGGGGGTGCCAGAAGGCCATGAAAATGGTCATGATGGTTGCTTTCCTTCTTTTTGCTAACGGGCAGCTCTTTGCCCAGGGAGGTGCCGTGACGGTTACCGGTAAAGTGACCGATCAGTCAGGAGCAGGATTGCCCGGTGTTACTGTCCTTTTAAAGGGAACTACTACTGCAGCGCCTACTGGTATAGATGGAGGCTATTCCATAATGGTACCTAATGGTAATGGGACATTGGTGTTCTCATTTATAGGCTATCAGGCCCAGGAAGTATCCATAAATGGTAGAACCTCTGTGAATGTTAGCCTTGCTCTGGACCAGCAACTGGTAGATGAGATTGTTGTGGTTGGGTATGGTACTCAAAAGAAATCTGATGTGACTGGGGCGGTGGCTTCTATCAAGGGAGATGCGTTAAGAGAGGTGCCTACGGCTAATGTGGTCCAGGCGCTACAAGGTCGTGTGGCAGGTTTGGACATCGCACGTACGGGTTCACGCCCTGGTGCAGGAGGACAGATAAGAATTAGGGGAAACAGGTCGCTGAATGCCGGAAATGATCCTTTGATCGTAATAGACGGGATTCCGTACGGAGGAAGCATTAATGATTTAAACACAGATGACGTAGCGAGCATTGATGTGTTGAAAGATGCTTCTGCCACCGCTATTTATGGCTCCAGAGGAGCAAATGGGGTTATTCTTATCACTACAAAGCGCGGCGAAGAAGGAAAGCCTAGATTAAGCTATAATGCTTATTACGGTATAGCTAAGCCATTTGGTAAATATGACCTCATGAATGCGCAAGAATTTGTGGCGTTCCGTAACCTGGCACAATACACAGCCGGTTATTCGCCAATGGAACTTAAAGGTATCCAGAATGGCACTGATACAGATTGGCTAGATGTGGCATTGCAGACAGGGTACGTAACCAACCATGAATTAGGCATATCTGGTGGTTCAGAAGGACTGACCTATGGAGTATCTGCCGGCTATTTTAAGGAAGAGGGGATTTTGCCAGGCCAATCATTTGAACGTTTCTCCCTCCGTAATACAATTGATGCCAAAATTGGAAAGAGAATAAGAGTTGGGTTCAACAACATGAACACCTTGAGCTATACTAATGGTGAAGGATTGAGCCCCATGTATAACATTGCCCGCATCACCCCACTGGCTCCTGTATATAACGAAGACGGTTCTATCAATAAGTTTCCTATGGAGGGCACAGTAGATCAAACTGCTACTATGAACCCTTTGACCTTGAGAGATAGTGATGCCATTGTTGACAGACGTAGAAGGTTGAGGACTTTCAATAGTATTTATGGTGAAGTAAGCATAGTTGATGGACTAAAATATAGATTGAACATGGGGCTTGATTTCCGTCATGACCAAAGAGGAACCTATACAGGCCCCAATACAATTTTAAACCCTGCAGCCACTACCACTGCTGGCGCCAGAGCTACTTTAGAGAATGGAGAAAGCTATACTGCTACGTTTGAAAACTTGCTGATTTACGAAAAAACATTTGCTGAAAAACACCGGTTAACTTTCACCGGATTGTACAGTGTGCAGATTGACCAATCCAATGCCTCCAGCATGAACGGAAATAACTTCCCGTCTGAAGCTGTTCAATACTATAACTTCACTCTGGCTAATACTCAAACTATTGCGGGGGGGGGTTATACAAAAGGAGGGTTAATGTCTTTCATGGGTAGAGTTAACTATGCATTTAATGACAGATACTTGTTAACCGCCACTTTCAGAAGAGATGGTTCAAACGTTTTCCCGGTAAATAAATTCATTAGTTACCCTGCTTTGTCCCTAGGTTGGAATATCTCTAATGAAGATTTTATGAGTAATCTGGAAGCCATTTCATTACTGAAATTAAGAGCCGGTTATGGGGTAACAGGAAATCCAGGAATCCCTGCAAATGCAACAAGAGGTTCTTTGGCCAGAAACAGGTATAACTATGGTAGCGATAATGTGTTTGGCTATTTTATATCAAGTTTGCCAAACCTGGATTTAAGATGGGAGGCTACAAAGCAATATAATGTTGGAGTAGACTTTGGGTTCTTGAATAACCGCATCACGGGCTCCCTTGAAGTATACAAGCAGAATACTGACAACCTGTTGGTAAGAAAAGATTTACCTAGAAGTAATGGTGTAGACAATTATTGGACAAATGCCGCTAACACACAGAACAAGGGCATTGAGTTCAATTTATCTACTGTCAATGTAGAGACTGCTGGAGGATTCTCCTGGACTTCAGACTTCAACTTCTCGCTCAACAGAGAAAAAATAGTAAGGTTAGAAGAAGAGACCACTAAACAGAATGTGGGAAATGGATGGTTTGTAGGGCAGCCGGTGAATGTTATCTATGACTATACCAAGTTAGGAATCTGGCAGCTAGACGAAGCAGAGGCCGCCGCTAAATTCAATGCGAAGCCAGGTCAGATAAAACTGGCAGATATCAGCGGACCAGATGGTGTGCCAGATGGAATAGTAAATGATCTGGATCGCTCTGTTGTGGGAACTTTCCAACCTGACTGGATTGGCGGCACAACCCAGCGTTTTGCCTATAAAAACTTTGATCTCTCCTTTGTTCTTTTTGCTAGAATGGGAGGTACCCTGGTTGCTACATATCTGCAGAATGACGGTAGTGGAACAGGTTATTTTGGTTTTGGTAATAGCCGCTCTAATCAAGTTAATGTAGATTATTGGACACCTAATAACCCTACTAACAGTTTCCCGTTGCCTACGGCTTCTTCAGACCGCATTCCTTATTCCTCTACACTGGGGTACCATGATGCCTCTTTTATAAAGGTTAGAAGCATCAATTTTGGCTACACCCTGCCAAGCACCCTGATAAACAGGATAGGAATGAGCTCCGCTAGAATTTATGTAACCGCGCAGAATCCATTTTTATTGTACTCACCATTTGTTAGGTCAGGTTTAGGCTTTGATCCGGAAGGTACTGGAACTGGAGGAGCTGTGCAATCACAGGGTAGTTCTGCGGGGGTTACTGACAGAGCTATTACCGTCGGATTAACTACGCCCTCAACTAGACAATTTATGGTTGGTGTTAATGTTAAATTCTAATTTTTAAGAAAATAAAATGAGACTTCATAGAAATATAAAATCTACTCTGTTGGCATTGTCCCTGATGGCAATGGCCCCAATGGGGTGTCAAGACATATTAGAGGCAGATTACCGTGCTGACTTAGGACCAGAATATTTTTCTACACCAGACGGGCTGCAGGCAGGGGTAAATGCCTCTTATGCAATCTGTAGATATTTTTGGGGAAGTGAAGGTTTTGCAGGTACTGCAGTAGCAGGTACAGATGAGGTAGTAAGAGGGGGAGATGGTAACCTGGACTACCATTCCTACACTAATATTACGCCACAAGACGGTGCTATTGGTGGTATCTGGAACAATAGCTATGTGGCTATTAATAACATGAATGGAGTTCTGCAGTTTGGTCCAGACGCCAACATGGCGAGTGATAAGAAGAACAACCTCCTGGGTGAGGCAAAATTCTTAAGGGCTTTTTTCTACTTCATGTTGGTTCAGAACTTTGGAGACGTTCCATTGAGCCTTACCTTTAATACCTCTCCCAATACCACTGCAACCAGAACCCCTGTTAAGCAAGTGTATGAGGCAATCATCAAAGATCTTACAGAAGCAATTGGGCAATTACCTGACAAACCGGCAACTGCAAACGGCTCAAAAGGAAAAGCTTCTAAACCTGCAGCGTTGCACCTTCTGGCCAAAGTCTATCTAACAAAAGGATGGAATCCGAATGCAAGAGAAGGGAATGGGCAAACAGACTTTGTAAGTGCATATAATACTGCTAAGTCTTTAATTGATAACCGTGCCACTTACGGGGTAGACCTGGAGCAGGACTTTGCTGATGTTTTCAGAAATGGGAATGAGTACGGCAAAGAAGCATTGTTTGTAATGGATCGTAACACAGACCCTGTGTTCTCAGAGAGTGGTTACAATCAAGGGTCTGCTCCTGATAACGGTAACAAAGAGAACCGTTCTAATCATTACTGGGTAATGTTTTACACCCAAGACATGCCCTTAAACAGAGGTATCTCTGGTTTAACCTCTGCCCAACAATCGGCTACAGGCAAACTAGTGGCAAGAGATGTGAATTACGGACGCCCATTCCGTAGATTCCGACCAACCCCTTATACTTATCAAACCTTTGATAACAAAGATATTAGTGCCTCCTTCAATCGTGACTTTGACTCCAGATATGACAAGACCTTTCAGAAGGTCTGGCTGTATAATAGACCAACCGGTACTGCAGGGGAGGATGGAAGCACTACCAACATTACCCCGCCTACTACTTCACGGGGCACACTGGTAAAAGGAGACACTGCTCTCTACCTACCTGGTAGAGAAGTGACAGAGGAAGAGCGTAAGAAGTTGAAAGGTGTGATTTTGGCCCCTTCAGAGTATACTGTTGAATGGTTTCCTACTATGACCAAACATTTAGACCCTACTCGGCAGCACTTTAATGACCCATCAGATAGACCCATTATTTTGATGAGATTAGGGGAAACGTATCTTATTGAGGCAGAGGCGGCTTTTAAAGCTGATAGATTGCAAGATGCTGCAGACATGATTAATGCCATCAGACGCCGTGCTGCTTACAGAACCAGCTATCCGACAGGTTTTGGAATGGCTGATGCCATTCAAGCTATGACTATCACTAGTAGCCAGGTTACGCTTGATTTAATTCTCCGTGAAAGAACACGTGAGTTGTATGGAGAATATATGCGGTGGTATGATTTGGCAAGAACTCGCACACTAGTGGAACGGGTAAAGGCGTACAACGTGCAGGGGGCACCAAATGTAAAAGAATTCCATATGCTTAGACCTATCCCGTCTGGTACCCAGTTGGACCTCTTGACAAACAAGAACGAGTTTCCTCAGAATCCTGGTTATTAATAATTAGAAATTAAACTTCCCGCCTTTAGTGAATGCTAAGGAATGGCGGGTAAACCAAGACCATTATGAAAGCTAGTTTTAAAAAATATACGTGGGCAATATTGGCTTTTGCAGCCACATTGTCTGCCTGTGAGCCAGATGAGTTTGGCAGCATGAACTTTGGTAATTATACAGACACAGATGGGTCATTAAAAGATGCGGCCTCCTTTCCTATAGGAATGGCTATCAATTACAATCAATTCATGTCTGACCCTAACTATAAAGCGGCAGTTGTAAGAGAGGCAGATAATGTCACTTTTGAATACCACATGAAGCATGGGGCATTGGTGAGAAATGATGGCAGCATTGATTTTACCAGTGCAGACAGACTGTTTGATGCGGCTTCTGCTGCAGGGTTGGAAGTTTTTGGCCATACCCTGGGCTGGCACTCAAATCAAAACGCTACATATCTAAACTCTTTAGCCGGAAGTTCTGGGCCTGCTCCACAAAACCTTATTTTGAATGGAAGTTTTGAAGCAGGGAGTGGTAACAGCTTTACTAACTGGGGAGTCTGGAATGGCGCCTCTTCGGTTTCAGCAACTACTGTGGCTACTGAGAAGCAAGAGGGGGCCAGAGGACTGAAAGTAGTGGTCGCTGCGAATGGGAACCCCTGGAACATTCAAGTGGCAAGTGACCTTTTCCCTACGCAAACAGGAAAGCAATACAGAGTTACCTTTCATATCAAAGCAGCCAATGCGGGAGGAAAAATGCGTTTATCAACACAAGGTGGTACGCCTCAATATTCTCCAGATTTTAACACTTCTACAGATTGGGGGCAATTTACCTGGACCTTTCCGGCTACTGATGCCCAAACTCGTATAATGATAGATATTGGGAGTACAGCCAATACTTATTTCTTAGATAACTTCTCGGTAGTAGATGCTTCTACAACAGCTCCTCCTACGGGTGCTGAAGTTGCAGCCAAAGTAGACAACGCACTGCAAACTTTCATTTCTCAGACGGTTACCCGCTACAAGGGCAAAGTGAAAGCCTGGGATGTAGTCAATGAACCCATGGCAGACGGAAACGGAGCGTTACGTGTAAGAGCAAATTCAGGCACTATTCCGGCAACAGCCACAGATAAGTTTTTTTGGGCAGATTATCTGGGAAGGAATTGGGGGTTGAAAGCTTTCCAGTACGCCGCTGCCGCAGATCCCAATGCATTACTTTTCATCAATGACTATAATCTGGAATCTAACAATGCAAAACTTGATTCTTTGATTAAATACACTATGGAGCTAAAGCAAAAAGGAGCCAAGATCAATGGAATAGGAACGCAAATGCATATCTCAACAAATACTTCCTATGCCGGTATTGTGAACATGTTTAAAAAGCTCGCTGCCACGGGATTATTAGTAAGGGTGTCTGAATTGGATGTGCAATTGAATCCTTCTGAACTTTCCTATATTACAGATGATGCTCAGCACAGAGGATTACAGGCTGCCATGTATAAATTTGTGTTGGAGTCTTATATTAAATATGTACCTGCCAACCAACGTCATGGCTTTACTATCTGGGGAGTGAATGACCCTACTAGTTGGTTGGTGTTGACGTTGAACAAGAATGATTTCCCGCTACTATTTGACAAGGATTACAACAAAAAGCCTGCTTATTCTGCTTTACTACAAACTTTGAAAGCAAATAAATAAGTTTTCATCAATTCAAAAGCGGCAGGTGAGACAACCTTATCTGCCGCTTTTCTCTTGCCTGTCTGGGCTACACGTTCTTCAGAATCAATTCAAATCACCTTTTTACCAGCAAAATTTTTATTAGCTGCGTTTCATTACGTACAACTATGTCATTACTACAGAGCTGGAGGTGGTACGGTCCCCAAGACCCTGTTTCCCTCCAAGACATCAAACAGGCCGGGGCAACGGGCGTTGTCAGTGCCTTGCACCATGTACCCCACGGCGCCGTTTGGCCACTGGAGGAAATCCAGGATCGCAAACGAATCATAGAAGAAAGCGGTCTGCAATGGGTGGTGGTAGAGAGCGTGCCTGTGCACGAGGCCATTAAAACCCGCACTGGCAACTATGAGATGTATCTGGAAAATTACCGTCAGTCTTTGCGCAACCTGGCAGCCTGCGGTCTGACCACTGTTTGCTACAACTTTATGCCGGTGCTGGACTGGACGCGTACGAACCTGGCGCTGGAGCTCCAGAACGGAGCCAAGGCTTTGTACTTTGATTGGGCAGACCTAGCGGTATTTGACCTGTACATCCTGAAAAGGGAGGGCGCTGAAAAAGACTATGCGGAGTCAATTGTTCAGCTCGCTGAGGAGCGGAGCAAGACTTATTCACAGGAGCAGCATGACCACTTGAGTGAGATCATCAGAATGGGAGTGCCCATGGAGGGATTTATCACTTTAGAACAACTCACCCAAAGCATAGAAATCTATAAGAACATTGGCCATGCCGGGTTGAGGGAAAACCTAGCCACTTTTCTGGAGTCCATCATGGATGTCTGCGAAGAAGCCGGCATCAAAATGACCATTCACCCAGATGATCCGCCGTTTCCCATCTTGGGACTACCCCGCATTGCCTCTAACCGGGAAGATTTGGAGTTTATCATTCAGCGGGTAGACCGGGAGGCAAACGGCATCTGCTTCTGCACAGGCTCTCTGGGAGCGGGCGCACACAATAATCCGGTAGAAATCCTGAAAGCGGTGGGGCATAGGGTGTACTTCGCGCACTTACGCAACGTGCTGAAAGACGAAAACGGGAACTTCTATGAATCTGACCACTTGGCCGGTGATGTAGATATGTATGGCGTCATGAAAGAACTGGTGGCTATCAATCAGAAGCGGGAGCAGCCAATTCCTTTCCGTCCGGACCACGGTCACCAGATGTTGGACGACCTGCACAAGGTGACCAACCCCGGTTATTCGGCCATTGGCCGCTTGCGCGGCCTTGCCGAGCTGCGGGGCTTAGAGCTGGGAATTAGCCGTTCCCTCTTCGCAGATTAACCGGTATTTTCTGTTTTCGGCCTGTTTTTGTAAAAACAGGCCGAAAACAGAAAATTCAAAGGCCAAGTGCCCAGACCCAAGGGGCTTTACTTTTAACACTTCACAGAATGTTAGGCTTCAAGCCATTCTTGTGAAGGGTAACTGAAGACAGCATGACCTTCTCAACTAACATACCTTCCTTTCTTCTTTCCCATAGTCATAGCAGCACAAAGAAACAGTCACTTCTTTTGGCTTTAGTGGGAGTGCTGCTGCTATTTGTGCAGGCACAACCTGCCTTCGCGCTGGAAGACAGACTGTACATTTCGGGCCAGAAAAGTAAAGGAGCCTTTGCCCTGGCCTCCTCAGGGAAGCCAGTTCCCCTCTGTGTCAGTGACAGTGATTTTGCGGGAGTGATCAGAGCGGCCAGAGACCTGCAGGCAGACCTGAAACGGGTAACGGGAATTGAGCCAGCCTTCACGGCAGCGAAAAATGTACCAAAGCAAAAACAGCTGGTATTAGTGGGAACCATTGGGAAAAGTCCGCTCATTGACCAGCTCATCAAAAAGAAGAAGCTGGATGTTTCTGGTATTGCAGGTAAGTGGGAGACGTTTGTGGTGCAGGTGGTTAAAAAGCCCCTAAAAGGCGTAGACGAAGCGTTGGTCATTGCGGGCAGCGACAAGCGGGGCACCATCTACGGGATCTATGACGTGAGCGCGCAGATTGGCGTAACACCGTGGTACTGGTGGGCAGATGTGCCCGTAAAGAAGCAGCTGGACCTGTACGTGCAGGAGGGGCGCCATACCAAAGGCGAACCCAAAGTAAAATACCGCGGCATCTTCATCAATGACGAGGCACCGGCGTTATCTGGCTGGGCGCGGGAAACATTTGGTGGGTTCAACCACCAGTTTTACGAGAAGGTGTTTGAGCTGATCCTGCGCATGAAAGGTAACTACCTGTGGCCCGCCATGTGGGGCAGCGCCTTCTCAGATGATGACAAACTCAGCCCCAAAGTTGCCGATGAGTACGGTGTGGTCATAGGAACCTCGCACCACGAGCCGCTCATGCGCGCCCATGATGAGTGGCGGCGGTACGGCTCCGGCCCCTGGAACTACAACACCAACCCAGAGAAGCTGCGCGAATTCTGGAAAGGCGGCATTGAGCGCATGGGCAATTTTGAGAGTCTTGTGACCATAGGCATGCGCGGCGACGGCGACGAACCCATGAGCGAGAATAGTAACATCAGCCTGCTGGAGAAAATAGTGACAGACCAGCGCAAAATCATTGCTGATGTAACTGGCAAACCTGCTAACCAGACGCCGCAAATCTGGGCCCTTTACAAAGAAGTGCAGGACTACTATGACAAAGGCATGCGCGTACCAGATGACGTGACCCTGCTGCTGGCAGATGACAACTGGGGCAACATCAGGAAACTCCCAAAAGTGGGTGAAAAGCAGCATGCGGGCGGCTACGGCATCTATTACCATTTTGACTACGTGGGCGGCCCGCGTAACTACAAATGGATCAACACCAACCCAATCGCCCGTATCTGGGAGCAGATGCACCTGGCGTACCAGCACAAGGCTGACCGTATCTGGATTGTGAACGTGGGCGACATCAAACCCATGGAATTCCCCACCGAGTTCTTTCTGGACTATGCCTGGAACCCGGAGAAATGGCCCGCTGAAAGATTGAACGACTATACGCGCCTTTGGGCAGAGCGGCAGTTTGGGGAGAAGCATGCTTCGGCTATCGCCGAGATTCTGACAAAGTATACTATGTACAACAGCCGCCGCAAACCGGAGCTGCTGTCACCGGACACCTACAGTTTGGTGAACTATCAGGAAGCCGAGCGGGTGGTGGCAGACTATACCCAACTGGCCGAAGAGGCAGAGCGAATCAATCAGCTGCTTCCCCTGGAATACAAAGACGCGTATTACCAGCTGGTGTTATACCCTGTGAAAGCAAGCGCCAACCTGAACGAACTGCACGTGACCACCGGCCGCAACCGCCTTTACGCCCAGCAAGGCAGGGTAGCCGCCAATGATTTGGCCGCCAAAGTAAAAGCGCTGTTTGACAAGGATGCCGAGCTTACCCAGTATTACCACAAAGGCGTAGCCGGCGGCAAATGGAACCACATGATGTCACAGACGCACATCAGCTACACGTATTGGCAACAGCCGGAGAAAGATGTGCTGCCCGAGGTAAAACAGGTGAATCCCGTAGCCGGAATGGCCATGGGCGTAGCCATAGAAGGTTCTGCCAACTGGTGGCCGCAAGAGAAAGGGGCGGCGCTACTGCCGGAGCTTTCCCGGTACCAGCCGCAGGGCCGTTACATTGAGATCTTCAGCCGGGGCCAGAAACCGTTCCCCTATGAAGTAACCACGGGGGCGCCCTGGCTGAAGGTGTCGCAGAAAAACGGGACGGTAGCCCAGGAACAGCGCCTTTGGGTGAGCGTTGACTGGAGCCTGGTTCCGGTGGGCAGGCACAAAATACCCGTGACCATCACAGGGCCAAACGGAACAAAAGTGGTGGTGCAGGCACAGGTGCACCACCCGGCTTCGCCAGCCCCGGAGCAGGTGAAGGGCTTTGTGGAGAGCAGTGGCTATGTTTCCATAGAGGCCGAACACTTCTCCAATACCGTTGAAACCAAGGATGTTTCCTGGGAAATAATCCCTAATTTAGGGAGAACCCTGTCTGGGGTGACTACCTTTCCGGTGACGGCTCCAAGCCAGACACCAGGCGGTAACAGTCCACGGTTAGAGTATCCAATTAATCTATTTGCTCCGGCCGAGGTGACGGTTCAGGTACATCTGTCGCCTACGCTGAACTTCCACAACACCCAGGGGCTACGGTACGCGGTTTCCTTTGATGACCAGCCCCCGCAGATCATCAACATCCATACCACCAAAACTGAGCGCGAATGGGAGAAAAATGTAGCCAACAACATTAACTTGACTATTTCTAAGCACCAACTGAGCGCACCCGGGCAACATGTATTAAAATTCTGGATGGTTGATTCTGGGGTGGTTCTACAGAAAATAGTGGTAGATGCCGGTGGCCTGAAACCCAGTTACCTAGGTCCGCCAGAGAGCTTTCATCAGCTGGAAAAGCAGGCCAGGTAATGTCTGTTTTGGGCTGTTTTCTGAAAAACAGCACCAAAACAGAAAGTGCGGGGCAAACTATGAATAGGTACAATTTCTGAAAACAAGCTATACATGGGCAACATGAATTTTTTGAAAATTACGTGGTGGGGAAGTTTCGTGGCGGGGCTTCTTTTTATTTCCATAAGTATGCCAACGTTGGCACAGCAGAAGCAGAGGTTCCAGAACCCTATCTTCCCGGGCTTTTATCCTGACCCGGCGGTGCTGCGCGTGCAGGATGACTATTATCTGGTGCACTCCACCTTCGCGTATTTTCCCGGCGTACCCATCTTCCACAGCAAAGATCTGGTGAACTGGAGGCAGATAGGCAATGTGCTGGACCGGCCGGAGCAGCTGAACCTGGATGGCCACAGAGCCACCAGAGGCATATTTGCGCCCACCATTTCGTACAAAGACGGCACCTTCTACATGGTCACCACGCTCATTGATACCGGCGGTAATTTTGTGGTGACGGCCACCAACCCCGCAGGGCCGTGGTCAAACCCGCATTGGCTCCCCAACGTGAACGGAATTGACCCGTCGCTGTTCCATGATGACAATGGCAAGTCGTACTTGGTCTACAATTCTGATGCCCCAGATAATAAGCCAGAGTATGACGGCCACCGCACCATAAGGATCTATGAGGTAAACTTAAACACCATGCAAACGGTAGGGGAGAACCGCATTCTGGTGAACGGGGGCGTAGACTTCTCTAAAAAGCCGGTCTGGATAGAGGGGCCGCATGTCTACAAGGTGAACGGGTACTATTACCTCATGGCCGCCGAAGGCGGAACCAGTGTGCAGCACTCAGAGGTAATTCTGCGGAGCAAAAATGTGCTGGGGCCTTATGAGCCATATGACCAGAACCCCATCCTGACCCAGCGGCACCTGCCCAATAACCGGCCCCATCCGGTGTCGGCCACGGGGCACGCTGATCTGGTGCAGACCCATAACGGGGAGTGGTGGGCGGTTTTTCTGGCTACCCGTCCGTATGATGGCGTGCAGGATTACTACAACACCGGCCGCGAAACGTTTCTGGCCCCTGTCACCTGGAAAGACGGCTGGCCCGTCATCAATGCCGGGCATGATCTGGTGCAGTATTCTTACCCCAAACCCAATCTTCCGGCGCAGGCCCCAACCAAAATCCCGTTGACCGGGAATTTCACCTACCGCGAGGAATTCAAGGAAGACAGGTTGCCCTTGCACTGGATGCAGCTCAGAACGCCCCGCTCTACCTGGTACCACTTGCAAAACGGAAAGCTGGAGCTGGAGGTAAGGCCGCAGAGTCTTTCAGAAAAGGAGAACGCTTCTTTTCTGGCCCGTCGGCAGCAGCATCTAAAGGGGAGTGCCAGCACTATGGTGGAGTTTACCCCAAGGCAGGAAAATGAATTTGCGGGTTTGGTTACCTTTCAGAGCGAGCAACATTACTATGCCCTCGGGAAGACCTTGAACGGCAACACGCAGGTAGTGCAGCTACGTAAACCAGACGGCACCGTTCTGGCTGAAAAATCTTTAACCCAACAAGAAGCCAAACAACCGCTGCTGCTCAAAGTAAACTTTGACGGAGCAAAATACAGCTTCTCTTACGCCACCAAGAAGAATAACTGGCAAGTGCTGCAAGATAACGTAGACGGCACCTTTTTGAGTACCCGCACCGCGGGCGGATTTGTGGGGGTCATGCTAGGGTTGTATGCCACCTCCCACGGGCAGCGAGCCACCAACAAAGCGGCTTTTGATTGGCTGGAGTACACGGGCAATGATGCTACCTTCTCACAACAACCTGACCCAAAGAACTAAAGGGTTGCCTGTTTTGGGGCTGTTTTTCGAAAAACAGCCCCAAAACAGGAAAACGCAGCTTCAGACGAACACCTACTATTACTGACACGGCAGAACCAGCTGAATTCTCCTTGAGAACTAGTACACCCTCATTCACCCTTAAAATAGAACGGCTATGAAGTTTTTCATTGACACCGCCAACCTGGCACAAATTAAAGAGGCCCATGATCTGGGTATTTTGGACGGCGTAACCACCAACCCGTCGCTCATGGCCAAAGAAGGTACCAAAGGCCATCAGGCTACCCTAGATCATTACAAAGCCATCTGTGAGATTGTAGACGGTGACATCAGTGCCGAAGTGCTGGCCACCGACTTTGACACTATCCTGGAAGAGGGCAAGGTATTGGCGGCGCTGCACCCCAACATTGTGGTGAAGGTACCCATGATCAAAGACGGCCTGAAAGCGATCAAATGGTTCACTGACAACGGCATCAAAACCAACTGCACCCTTGTGTTCTCGGCGGGACAGGCTATTTTGGCGGCCAAAGCCGGTGCCACCTATGTAAGCCCATTCCTGGGCCGGGTGGATGACATCAGCTGGGACGGGGTGCAGCTTATTGAGCAGATTGCGGACATCTACAGCGTACAGAGGTTCACCACTCAAATCCTGGCTGCCTCCATCAGGAGCCCTCTGCACATTGTAAAATGCGCGGAAGCCGGTGCCCACGTGTGCACCTGTCCGCTGGACCCTATTTTGGCGCTGCTGAACCACCCGCTCACAGATAAAGGGCTGGCCACTTTTGTGGCCGATGCTGCCAAGATGAGAGACGTTATTGAAGACGCGGAATAGGTTACAAGGAGTGAAGGTGTGATGGGAAAAGAATGAAACTACTAATTCAGAACGTATTCCCTCACTCATATTCACTCCTTCTCTCACTCACTCATTCTCTCACCCACTCTTTCTCTCATTCACCTAATCACCCATTCACTCCTTCACTCATTGCAAAATGGAACAACAAAGCATAGAAGAACTGGAGCACGTGGCCAAGCAGGTGCGGCGTGACATTGTGCGCATGGTGCACGGCTGTCAGTCAGGGCACCCGGGGGGCTCCCTGGGCTGCACAGATTATTTTGTGGCGCTCTACTTCAGAATCATGCACCACAGCAGAGACTTCAACATGAACGGCGAGGGCGAAGACCTGTTCTTCCTCTCCAACGGCCACATCTCGCCCGTTTGGTACAGCGTGCTGGCGCGCTCAGGGTACTTTGACGTGAGCAAACTCAAGTCCTTCCGTAAGCTGGATTCCCGCCTGCAGAGACACCCAACTACCCATGAAGGCCTGCCCGGAGTGCGCATCGCCTCCGGTTCTTTGGGGCAGGGCATGTCGGTGGCCATTGGGGCGGCGTTGACCAAGAAACTGAACGGTGACACGGGCTTGGTCTTCTCCCTGCACGGCGATGGCGAGCTGCAGGAAGGGCAGATCTGGGAGGCGGCGCTCTTCGCCCCGCACCACCACGTAGACAACCTCATTTCCACCATAGACGTGAACGGCCAGCAGATTGACGGCCCCACCGAGAAAGTGCTGGCCTTGGGGAACCTCAGAGCCAAGTGGGAAGCCTTCGGCTGGGAGGTACTGGAGATGAACGGCAACGATCTCACAGACGTTATTCGGGTGCTGGAGCTGGCCAAGGCTAAAGCGTTCAAAGGCAAACCCATCATGATCCTGATGCAGACCAACATGGGCCACGGCGTTGACTTCATGATGGGCTCGCACAAATGGCACGGCGTGGCCCCCAATGACGAGCAGTTGCAACTGGCGCTGGATCAGTTGGCTTGCAACCTGCAAGATTACTAAACTGCGTTTCTGTTTTGGGCCTGTTTTTCAGAAATCAGGCCCAAAACAGGATATGCAGCTAGGAAACCATGTTGAACAAATTACAAAAGAGTTTCGCCTGTGCTCAACGTAAACAAACGCATTAGTCCCAGTTTCAAAGAAAGGCTGCTCCTGTTGGCGGTGCTTCTGTTAAGTGCAACCACTGCTTTTTGCAACATCACACTGCCAAGGCTTATCAGTGACGGCATGGTGCTGCAGCGGGACACGCCCCTCAAATTGTGGGGCTGGGCTTCGCCGAAGGAGAAAGTGACCCTGACCTTTGCTGGGAAACAGTACACCGCCACCGCTGACCAGGAGGGAAACTGGATGATAATGCTTCCTGCGCAACCAGCGGGCGGGCCCCATGAACTGCACTTTCAAGGCGAAAATCAAGTAGCGGTGCGCGATGTCCTGTTCGGTGACGTCTGGCTCTGCAGCGGCCAGTCTAACATAGAACTCACCATGGACAGGGTGAAGTACAAATACCCTGAGGTGGTGCAACAGGTGAACCTGCCGCAGGTCAGACAGTTTGAAGTGCCGGACGTGTATGATTTCCAGGGGCCCAGAAAGGAGGTGAGGGGGGGACAATGGCTGCCCGCTACCACCCAGAACATTCTGAAGTTTTCGGCGGTGGGGTTCTTCTTTGCCAGAGACTTGCATCAGAAGTACCAGGTCCCCATTGGCTTGATCAATGCCGCATTGGGTGGCTCTCCCGCTGAGGCCTGGATGAGTGAAAACGCTTTAAAACCGTTTCCCGCGGCGTACCAGGAGGCCCAGCAATACAAAGACCAGAACTTCATCAAACAGATAGAGGAGAAGGACCGTGACGTGCTGAACAGCTGGTACGCTCGCCTGAACCAGACTGACGAAGGCCTCAAAAACAACTGGCGAAGCGCCACCCTGAATGACGCTGACTGGAAAACCATGAACCTGCCTGGCTTTTGGGCAGACGGCGAATTGGGAAATGTAAACGGGGTAGTATGGTTCAGAAGAGAAGTGCAAATACCCGCGTCTCTGGCTGGCAAGTCCGCCGAAATTCTTCTGGGCACCATTGTAGACGCTGACTCAGTGTTCATCAACGGCCAGTTTGTAGGCACCACCAGTTACCAATATCCGCCGCGGCGCTACAAAATTCCCGCTAACCTTCTAAAGGAGGGCAAAAACGTGGTCACGGTGCGGGTGATTAATTCAGGGGGCAGGGGCGGTTTTGTGCCCAACAAGCCGTACTACATTCTGGCAGGGGAAGAACAAATTGATTTAACTGGGCCTTGGAAGTACAGATTGGGTGCTAAAATGGATCCTCTGCCTGGGTCTACCGTCATCCGCTGGAAACCGACTGGCCTATACAATGCCATGATTGCACCGCTCACCAACTACTCCCTCAAAGGTGTGTTGTGGTACCAAGGCGAATCTAACGCGGGCAGACCCGGGGACTATGCCGCCTTGATGAAATTTCTGATCATAAACTGGCGCGCCCAGTGGAACCAGGGCAACTTCCCTTTTCTGCTGGTGCAGCTTCCCAATTTCATGGCACCCAAAACCACCCCACAGGAAAGTAACTGGGCCGCTATGCGGCAGGCGCAACTGGAGACACTGGCGGTGCCTAACACGGGCATGGCCGTGGCCATTGACGCAGGCGAGGCCAATGACATTCACCCGCTTGACAAGCAGACCGTGGGGCACCGGTTGGCGCTGGTGGCGCAGCGGGTGGCCTACGGGGATAAGAACGTAGTAGCCACCGGGCCACTTCTCAAGTGCATGAAACGAAAGCGAGACAAGCTCGTCCTCACGTTCACCAACACCGGCAGCGGCCTTGTTTCTAAAGACGGGAAACCGTTGAGTTACTTCGCCATTGCGGGTTCAGATCACAACTTTGTGTGGGCCAAGGCCGAAGTTAAAGGAAAGAAGGTGACGGTTTGGAATGATGCCGTGGAGAAGCCCGTGAAGGTGCGCTACGCGTGGGCAGATAACCCTGAGGGAGCCAATTTGTACAACCAGGAAGGGCTTCCGGCCTCACCGTTTGAGGCGGCAGTGGGTGAAAAGAAGTAATGCAGGAGAGGAGCAGTTTAGTAAATTCTCCCCTCAAGGGGAGAATCTCTAAATGTGACGCAGTAGCTTAATAGTCATTTTAAATCAAGTATTGCGTTTTTGGGCTGTTTTGAGAAAAACAGGCCAAAAACGGAAAATGAATGCAGCTGGTTGATGGCTGCTGCCCTAAAAGAAAATTCAAAAAGAAATGAAAAAATATACCTATAAAGAATCAAAAGACACCCGCTCGGGTTTCGGGGCGGGGCTGGTAGAAGCCGGCAGAAGAAACAAAGACGTGGTAGCCCTCTGCGCCGACCTGGTGGGATCGCTGAAGATGGGGGACTTCATCAAAGAATTCCCCGAGCGCTTTGTGCAGGTGGGCATTGCCGAGGCCAACATGATGGGCATTGCCGCCGGTATGACCATTGGTGGTAAAATTCCGTTTACGGGCACCTTCGCCAACTTCTCCACTGGCCGGGTGTATGACCAGATCAGGCAGTCTATCGCCTACTCAGACAAGAACGTGAAAATCTGCGCCTCGCACGCCGGTTTAACGTTGGGCGAAGATGGAGCCACGCACCAGATTCTGGAAGACATTGGCATGATGAAGATGCTGCCCGGCATGACGGTGATTAACCCGTGTGACTACAACCAGACCAAAGCCGCCACCATTGCCATTGCCGAGCACCACGGGCCTGTGTACCTGCGCTTCGGGCGGCCGGTGCTCCCGGTGTTTACGCCTGCTGATCAGGAATTTGTCATCGGCAAAGCCTGGATGGTGAATGAGGGTACTGATGTGAGCATTTTCGCGACGGGCCATTTGGTATGGGAGGCCATCAAGGCAGGGGAGAAGCTAGCAGCGATGGGCATTTCTGCGGAGATCATCAACCTACACACCATCAAACCCCTGGATGAGGAGGCGGTTCTTAAGTCTGTGGCCAAAACGGGTTGCGTGGTGAGTGCCGAAGAGCACAACCGCCTGGGTGGGCTGGGCGACAGCATTGCGCAGCTGCTGGTAAAGAACACGCCGGTGCCTATGGAATATGTAGCCGTGAATGACTCCTTTGGGGAGAGCGGCACGCCAGCGCAGCTCATGAAAAAGTACGGGCTGGATGATGCGCACATCCTCAACGCTGTGCAGAAGGTGATGGCTAGAAAAGCGGGCAAGGTTTCTTAAAATAGAAACGCCTGCGCTACTAAAAGGGCAGGCGTTGCAAGATCTTCGTGAGAAGGATTAGGATATAGGGAAAAGCGGGCTCTTATGGAGCCCGCTTTTTTTATTTGCCAGAGAACTTGTAGACAGTGGTTTGCCGGTATACCTGCCCCGGCTCCAGAACGGTGTTGGGAAAAGTTGGCTGGTTAGGCGAATCCGGGAAATGCTGGGTTTCCAGGCAGAAGCCCATGCGCTTGGTAATGGGTTGTCCCTTTTTCCCGGTCAAAGTTCCATCTAAAAAGTTTCCGGAGTAGAATTGCACCCCAGGTTCAGTGGTGAAGACTTCCATGATGCGGCCGCTTTGGGGTTCCACTACAGTGGCCGCCAATGCCAATGCCCCCTCTGTTTTCCTGAGGACGAAGTTGTGGTCATAGCCACCGCCCTCCACCTGGCTGATTCTCTCGCCAATGGAATGCGCTGTGGTAAAGTCAAACGGCGTACCGGTCACGTTCCGGAGTTCGCCCGTTGGGATCAGCGTATCATTCACTACCGTGTATTGGTCAGCGTTCAGCGTGAGTCCATGCCCCAGAATATCCTCTGCTTCACCGGTTAAGTTGAAATAGCTGTGGTGTGTGAGGTTGACAGGGGTGGCCTGGTCTGTTGTGGCCTTGTAGGTCAACACCAGCTCATTCTCCTCGGTAAGCGAATAGGTGACAGAAACCAGCAGCGTTCCCGGATAGCCCTCCTCGCCGTCTGGGCTCAGGTAGGTGAATTGAACGCCATTCTGCTCCGGCAGCTCTTCAACGCCCCAAACCACCTGGTCAAACCCAATGTTTCCGCCGTGGAGGTGGTTGGGCGCGTTGTTGGTGGCCAGAGAATATTCTTTGCCATTCAAGGCAAACTTACCCTTGGCAATACGGTTCCCGTACCGGCCGACAACTGCCCCAAAATACGGATGGCTTTTCTGGTAGGCCTCATTGGTATATCCGTCTAAAGACGGAAACCCCAATACCACATCTTCCAGTTTACCATCCTTGTCCGGTGCCAGCACAGAGGTGACAATGGCCCCGTAGTTGGTGACGCTTACCTGCATTCCCTTTTCATTCTGAAGGGTGTACAGCTGTACCTCTATTCCGTCTTTCGTTTTGCCAAAGGTCTCTCTCTTGATGTGCATACACGTGGATGGTTGGTTATGTGAATGGCTGAAATTAGGGATAAATCCCTTTCGGAGGAAAGGAAGTTTTGGTTTTCATTCCTGATCTGCACATACGCCTTCTGTTTTTGGGCTGTTTTGGGAAAAGTAGCCCAAAAACAGAAATTGGTACAACCCTCGCAGGTCCTCCTGACGCTGCGAGGTCTCTTGCGCAGGCGGTACAGCGGGGCAGGCGTAGATTCTGTTTCTGGGGTGTTTTCCGGAAAGCAGCCCAGAAACGGTATAGCGGTGTTCCTTCTCACTGCGGGAGAAGGTCAGGATGGGGAGAGAGACGGGGCAGTGGTAATGGCAAAACAACTGGCACAGACGCTCGCAGGTCTGAAAGACACTGCGAGGTCTTTTGAGCAGGCGGTACAACGGTGGCTGGTGTATGGGACCCGCCTCTCCCCCTCCCAAGAGTGGAGTAATCTGGCATGCGTGGGGCAAATGTAAGGGGCCAGGACTCAGGAACGCGTAGATCTCGGCTTTCTAAGATTTGCCATCCCGGACACAGTACCTGCGGATTTGCAATCCGAGGCCCCTGCAGATCAATCATGCCGCTGTGGGGATTGCAAATCCCCGTGTACCACTTCCGGATTAAAAATCCGGAAGTGCGCAATGCTAGGCAGGGCTCAACTATATGTGGCACCATGTGAACGCACATCAGCAATGTGTGGACCGGCATGTGTCAACATCCCCCTTCGCCCCCTTCAAAGGGGGAGTATCAAAGTGAGTTCTGAGTCTTGAGTCCTGAGTGCTGAGTCCTTTCTTTTTTCTTTAGGCAATTCAGCACAAATGAAGAACAATGCCTGGTTTCGTTACCGTGCCGCGGGGGCAGCCAGAGACGGCCCGTCATCAGTAGGCACGCGTCTGGAGGCCCGCGCCAGCGCGGGAGTATCAGGTAGCGTTAGAAGGCACGGAAGTAACTTCCGCGCCATAGAGGTAAGAGGTAATGTGAGGCTGCCGCCTCATGGAAGCTTAAAGCTTCCGCCATTATAGGTCCAAGTTGGAAACTTGAACCAGAGAAAGCGGCAGGCAAGCAGCAATAAGTAAGCAAACAAGCAGCAATGAACAATCAACACTTCTGCTGGTGGCACCTCAGTTAAATTAGCACTTCTGCCCCTGGCTGATGTGCGCAGCACGGGCTCGCCCCAGGCTAGCGGAACAGCAACGGTTACATGCAGAGGCAGATAGAGCCAGAGAAGCTGATCAGGAAAGGAACAGAAACCAGTCCTGGCGGTGAGCGCCTCTGTTAATACGGTGCCGCTCCGGCGGCAAGGCCGGAGGGCCTAGTTTTAACAGCAGTGCTCACCGCCAGGACGGGGCCCCGCGGCCGTGAGCGCTTACCGGAAAAGATGAAACAGCAATGGGATTTCGCACCGGAGCAAACGCTAGAGCCAGGGGAACAGCAGACTACGCATTACAGCAGCAGCAAGCGGCACCGCCAAGGGAGCAGCAGACTACGCATTCCAGCAGCAGCAAGTGCCACCGCCAAGGGAACAGCAGACTACCCCTTTCAGCGGCAACCCGGCAGGGGGAGCAACAGCCTATGCCTGTCCATGGAAACAGCAGCAGCAGCAGCAATGAAAAATGACATTCTTTAAACGTAAGGTAGCGCCAATAAAAAACCTGTTTTCTACCTGTTTTTCAGAAAACAACCCCAAAACAGCCTTTCCCTAAAAACTAAAAAAGGCGGCCTCCTGCAGAAGCCGCCTTTCCAACGCTATACATGAAAAAAACTACTCTAAACTCTTCTCGCCGCCATTGGCTCATTCGCCACGGCAGGGTTGCCTTCCCAGAGGGCTTCCATTTCCTCCAGAGTTCTACCTTTGGTCTCCGGCACCATCTTCCAAACAAACAGGAGAGACAGCACACTCATCAACCCGTAGAACCCATACGTGAAGGCGCCGCTGAATTCCATCATAGACGGGTAGGTAGCCGAGATGAAATAGTTGGCCGCCCACTGCGCGGCCACCGCCACCGCTACGGCTTTGCCCCTGATCTTGTTTGGGAAAATCTCGGCAATCAACACCCAGCAGATAGGTCCCCAGGACATCATGAATGAAGCGGTATAGATGATGATGAACACCAAGGTGCTAACGCCAATGATCTCATAATAAGCTAGACCGGAGATGGCAAACATACCTACGGCCATGCCCACGGAACCCACCATCAGCAACGGTTTTCTCCCCCATTTGTCTACCGTCACAATGGCCAAGACGGTGAAAAGCACGTTTACAACCCCCATCACCACGGTCTGCAGCATAGAGGCATCTTTCCCGGCACCCATAGATTCAAAAATGCGGGGCGCGTAGTACAACGCCACGTTGATCCCCACAAACTGCTGGAATACGGAGAGCAAAATACCAATGATGATAACCGTTTTCCCGTAAGAGAACAGTTTGCCGGAATGGTGCTCCACCGTGTTTTTAATATCAGCCAGAATGTGCTGGGCCGTAGACGGTCCGTTCAGTTTAGTCAAGATCCTGAGGGCTTCCTGATCACGGTTCACCATGCTGAAATAACGGGGTGTCTCCGGTACGAAGAACAGCAGAATGCCAAACAGACCCGCCGGAATGGCTTCTGACAGGAACATATAGCGCCAGCCAATGTTGTTGAGCCATTCAGAGGTCTGCCCTTTGGCAATTCCCCAGTTCACGAAGTACACCACCAGCATTCCGAAGATGATGGCAAACTGGTTCAATGAAACCAATCGCCCGCGAAGGTTAGCCGGAGCAATCTCCCCAATGTAGACGGGGCAAACCGCTGAGGCCAGTCCCACGCCAATCCCGCCAATGATGCGATAGAAATTGAACATGTACAGCAGCCCCATGGTGGCCTTGCCCTCCTCAAAGAACAGGAACTCAGGATACCCAGATCCCAGTGCTGAGATAAAGAACAGGACAGCGGCTATGATCAATGATTTTTTACGGCCAAACCTGGAGGAGAAAACCCCGGAGATGGCGCCCCCTATGATACAGCCAATCAAGGCACTGGAGATGGTGACCCCGTGCACCCACGTACTGAGTCCCTGGCCTGTGATCAAAAACGCCTGCACTGATTTCTCAGCACCAGAGATCACGGCAGTGTCATACCCAAACAGAAGTCCACCCAAGGTGGCAATCAAGGTAATTCCGGCAATGTAAGGCAGGTTCTGGCCTGCGTTCGCTTTTTGGTTCTGTATCATAAATAGCTGGGGAGTAAAAGTTTTCTGAGGGGCGGTTACCCCTTAGATGAAACGGTTGATCAAGTTCTCTAAATACTCTTGGCGTCCACTCTTCACGGCTGGCTCTCCGTTTTCCACTGCAAAAGCACGTAGGTCTTCCAGAGACAGTTTTCCTTGCTCAAACGCCTGGCCTTTGCCGCTGTCATAAGAAGCGTACCGCTCCTGACGGATCTTGCGGAAATCAGAGTTGTTCAGTATGTTATCTGCCGTAATCAACGCGCGGGCGAAGCTATCGGCGCCACCAATGTGGGCGTAGAACAGGTCCTCCATGTCAGTGGAGTTTCTTCTAATTTTAGCGTCAAAGTTCACGCCACCGCCTTGCAGGCCACCGGCCTCTAAGAACACCAGCATGGCCTCGGTGAGCTCGTTCAGATTGTTCGGGAATTGGTCGGTATCCCAGCCGTTCTGGTAGTCACCGCGGTTGGCGTCAATGGAGCCCAACACGCCGGCGTCAGCGGCAACTTGTAATTCGTGCTGGAAAGTGTGGCCGGCCAGCGTGGCGTGGTTTACCTCAATGTTGATTTTGAAATCACCTAGCAGGTCATGCTGACGCAGGAACCCGATTACGGTAGCGCAGTCATAGTCATACTGGTGCTTGGTGGGCTCCATGGGTTTCGGCTCAATGAAGAACGTACCTTTAAAGCCTTGCTGGCGGGCATAGTCTTTGGCGGTATGCAGGAATTTGGCAAAGTGCTCCTGCTCCCGTTTCATGTCTGTGTTCAACAGGGTCATGTAGCCTTCGCGGCCTCCCCAGAACACGTAGTTCTCACCGTTCAAGGCAATAGTAGCATCTAAAGCCGCTTTCACCTGCGCGGCAGCATGCGTCAATACATGGAAGTCTGGGTTGGTAGAGGCACCGTTCATGTAGCGGCTGTGCGAGAACACATTGGCCGTTCCCCACAGGAGTTTCACGCCACTTTCGGCTTGCTTCTGCTGCGCGTATTCCACCATGGTCTGCAGGCGGCGCTCGTTTTCGGCAATATCATTGCCATAGTCCACCACGTCTACGTCATGGAAGCAGTAGTACGGCAGGTTCATTTTGGTGATGAACTCAAACGCGGCATCCATCTTCGCCTTGGCGCGGGTAATCACGTCTGAGCTCTCATCCCAGGCAAATTTCAGGGTAGGGCCTCCAAACGGGTCAGAACCGTTGGCGTTGAACGAGTGCCAATACGCCACCGCGAATTTAAGGTGCTCTTTCAGGGTTTTGCCGCCCACCACGCGGTTTTCATCATACCAGCGGTACGCCAGCGGGTTGTCAGATTCCTGACCTTCAAACTTTATCTGGCCAATGCCTTTAAAATACTCTTTGTCTCCTAATGTCAAATTTGCCATGATGTTGCTATAAAAAAGGTGTTAAATGTTAGTTGTTCAGTGATTTGAGTAAAAGGGCCTTCCAGTCCTGGTACGCGGCCTCATAAGGTTCAAGGTTGGTAGGTTCAATCACACGCAGGCGTTCAAACTGCTGGAAAGCCTCTGCTGCACTGGTAAACGTGCCCGCCCCAATGCCCGCCCCCAGGGCCGCGCCCACACTGCCGTCGTTCTGGTACAGCTCTACCGGCACGTGCGTGGCGTTGACAAAAGCCTCTGTGAAAAGGTCGCTCAGGAACAGATTCGCTTTACCGGCCCTGATTACTTTAGGGTTCATTCCGTTCTCGCGCATAATGTCCAGCCCGTACCTGAAGGTGAAGGCAATCCCCTCCTGCACCGCCCGGAAGATGTGCGCCTGGGTGTGCCGGTTGAAGTTGAGGTGGTGGAACTGGGCGCCAATGATTCTATTGTTAAAAACACGCTCGGCCCCGTTCCCGAAGGGGAAGATGCGCAGCCCGTCACTGCCCACGGCCACTTTCTGGGCGGCGGCGTTCATCTCCGGGTAGCCCATGTTGTGCGTCAGGTTTTGCTTCACCCAACTGTTCATGATGCCCGTGCCGTTGATGTTCATGAGTACGCCCACGCGCTTGGCGTCTGGGGCATAGTTCACGTGTGCAAACGTGTTCACCCGTGACTGGGGGTCATATACCAACTGGTCGCTCACGCCGTAAATCACCCCAGAGGTCCCAGCCGTAGCGGCCACTTCACCGGGGTTGAGCACGTTCAAAGACAGCGCGTTGTTGGGCTGGTCCCCCGATTTATAGGCCACCGGAATGCCTGGGTTCAGGTTCAGTTTTTCGGCCACGGCCGAGGTTACCTCCCCATGCGAGGAAAACAAGGGCCTTACCTCTGGAATTAAATCTGGGCTAAAGCCGAAGTAATTCAGCACGTCCTGTGACACCTCATTGTTCTGGAAATCCCAGAAGATACCTTCAGAGAGGGCAGAGGCGCTGGTGGTGATGCTGCCGGTCAGTTTCATGGCGATGAAATCGCCGGGCAGCATGATTTTGTAGATTTTGCTGTAGGTTTCCGGCTCGTTTTCTTTCACCCAGGCCAGTTTGGCGGCGGTAAAATTCCCCGGGGAGTTCAGCAGGTGCGAAAGGCTTTTCTCTGTGCCGATGGCTTCAAAAGCTTGGTTCCCGTAGGGCACGGCGCGGCTGTCACACCAGATGATAGAATCCCGCAGCACCTGCTGGTCTTTGTCTACCACCACCAAGCCGTGCATCTGGTAGGCAATGCCAATGGCCCCAATCTCCTGCGGATTATACTTGCCCGTGGCGTTGACCTTTAAGATGGCCTGCTGCACATGTTCCCACCACATCTCCGGCGACTGCTCAGCCCAGCCCGGCTGCAGCGAGGTAATCTTTGATTCTGTGTCAGGGTACTGCGCCGAAGCCACGGTTTTCTGAGTGACAGAATCTACCACTGAGGCTTTGATGGAAGAAGTGCCTACGTCTATTCCTAAAAGGAGCATAAGGAGCGTTTGTTTATGTTACTACCGGTGCCAGTGAACTCCCACTTCTGTGCAAATCAAGGTGCGGAGGTGCCTGGTTTGGCCAGGGTTTATGCCAACGTTGGCATAAGTTTAAGGGAAAATTTTGAGAATAGAAAATTTCTGAAGATTTTGAGCATGATTTTTAACGAATATGAATTTAAAATCCCTTGTAAATGCTTAATTCTCTATTTGTTGCTGCGGAACAAGAAGGATGCGGTAAATGATGAAATCGGTTGCAGTAGAGGTGGGTGACGAGAAGGCAAGTCTGCTTGTCCGGTACAAGTCATATTTTGTAAATGTGAAAAATATTTCCTGAAATCATATAGGGCAGAAGCAACAGGCGGGTAACGATTCCTGTTTTCGGCCTGTTTTTCAGAAAACAGGATGAAAACAGGAATTGATGTCGTTAGAAGGCAGGGAACTGGAAAACTTACGCCTATTTTTGCACCATAAGCAAGACCGTGAAGAAAACCACCATACATGATATTGCGGCCGAACTAGGGGTGACGTTTTCTACCGTGGCCCGGGCGCTGAACGACCACCCTGCCATTAGCGCGGCCACCAAAGCGGCGGTGCTGGAGACCGCCAGGCGCCTGAACTACCAGCAGAACAAGCTGGCCAGTTCCCTGCGGTCGGGGCGCAGCAACGTGATTGGCATTATCGTGCCCAGCCTGGACACCAGCTTCTTCAGTTCTGTGGTGCACGGCATGGAGAGGGTGCTGAATGAGAACGGCTACAGCGTGCTGCTCTACCAGACGGGTGAGTCACAGGTGCAGGAGCAGAAGGGGGTGAACACGTTCCTGCAGTCGCGGGTAGACGGCGTACTGGCTTCAGTGTCAGCAGAGAAGGACCAGACCGAGTTTTACGCCAGCCTCCGGAAACGGCAGGTGCCGCTGCTGTTCTTTGACCGCGCCATTCAGGAGCTGGCCATCCCTTCGGTCACAATCAATGACTTTCAAGGCGGGTTTGCCGCTACTGAGCATTTGATTCAGCAGGGCTACCAGAACATTGTGCACATCATGTCTGACCTCCACCTCACCATTTTCAAGGAGCGCCTGCGCGGGTATGTAGAGGCGCTGAAGCAGCATGGCCTGCCGGTGCGGGAGGAGCTCATCTTCAAAGGACGGGTTTCCCTGGAACTGGGGCAGCAGACGGTGCAGCAGCTGCTGGAGACGCAAACTCCTTTTGATGCCATCTTCGCCGCAGAGGATTACACCGCCATGGGCGCCTTGCAAACCCTGCAGGAGCGGGGAGTGCCCGTGCCGGAGAAGGTAGGCATCATTGGGTTCGCAAATGAAGCGTTTGGCGCGTTTGTGACCCCGTCACTGTCTACGGTTGACCAGCAGACCGTGAAAATGGGGGAGGAGACCGCCCGGCTGTTCCTGCAACTCAGCGGCCAGAAGAACTTCTACCAGGAAACCCCGGAGCGCATTGTGCTGGACCCGATTTTGGTGCCCAGAAAATCTTCCACCAGAGGGGTGAACCAATAGGGCAGAGGGCTGTTTTTGGCCTGTTTTCAGAAAAACAGCTCAAAAACAGCCCTCTGCTCAGAGCATGTTTGCCTTTGTCTTCTGTGCTGCCAACGGGCCGCAAAAGAACCCGGCTTAGGGGTTGCCCCGCACCCTGGCGCGGCCACATTGGTCATAAACGCCAGAGGAGAACCTGTCGCTCCCCGTTTTGGCCTGCCCAATCATACGGTTAACAAGCGCTTATAAGCAGAAAGGTGCTACAGCTGAGGCTTCTCGCGGGCGGCCCTGGCGTGGGGCGTGTCTGACCGGAAAACCGCTCCCCAGCCGCCGCCAAACTGTTCCTGCACCTTTCCCCGCACCAGGCTGAACGCAATGACCAGGGCGCCCACGGCCAGGTTGTTCACAATAGAAAGGGTGTTTTCATACCCCAATACCCACGGCGCCAGCAGCAGCCATACCCCCAGCGGCAGGTTGTACAACCGAACCACCCGCGTAGACTCCCACCACGCAATCACGGCAAACGAGACAATGATGGGCCCCACAATATGGCCGTTGTTACTGGCATTTTTTTCTGAGTCCAGCAAAACCGGGGCCGTCATGAGCCAAAGCCCCAGCAGTGCGTTAATGATCTGTGCCCACATAGCTATATAACTTTACCTTGAACGCTTTTGTACCCCCAGAAGGCCTTCCAGAGGGAAATGCCGGAGTCTTTCACGCGGCGCATGTACTGCAGGCTGGCCAGCATCTCATCCATGGCCGGGCCTACCATCACCAGGGAAATCACCGCCGATGCCAGACACAAGGTACACCACGCGTCAAACATGACCGGCTGCAGGATCACCAGCAGAATACTGACCATGCCCAGCGGCCCCACGGCCAGGCCGAACACAATCACAATCCAGGGCATGGTGCGCCACCTCTTAGTGCCGCCAATCACCCCCGCCAGCGCATCTGTAAAGTAGCCTATGGCCCCCAGCGCGGCATCTGGGATAGGCAGGATTTTAGAGACACTGGACGTCAGGATCTTTCGGCTGCCGTTCCCGAAGAAGGGCTCCCACACCGTGGGGAGCACGTGCAGCTGGAACAGGGTCAGGTAAATAGAGATAGCCAGGCCCACCACTGCCAAAAGGATGATGGGGAGGCGCTGCCCCCATGTAGCCGGGTTATAACTCCAGCCCGGCGGAATACCGTTTTCTGCCATAGTTTTCTGTGTACGGGTTAGTTGTGAAACACTTCTGCTTGATGAGCTGGTTTAACGATATGCAGGGCTGTTAAAACGCGTTTTAATAGAACCGGAGGTGGCCTCTTGCCCACCTTGTAGCGCTGCCTAATTGCTCAATAATGCCTTCGTCCTGTCGCTGCTATCCTTCGCCTGCAAAACCACGGTTTAATCAAGTTCTTAGGAGTTACTGGAGAAGGTGAGGTTTCTGTTTTTGGGCTGTTTTTCAGAAAACAGCCCGGAAACAGAACGTAAGCGGCCGTGCCTTTCTGGGTAAAAGTTACCGCAGCCATCTGCCCAGCAAAAGAAGGCCGCCCACGGCCAGGGCCGAAGTAAGGAGTTCCTTGCGGTGCAGAGTGGCCCACAGCTGCGGACTGAAATTAGTGGACTGCTCCCCAAACGGCCCGTGCGCCCCGTGATCCCCCGGAATGGGTTCGTAGAGGTTGTTGCGGCGGTTCGGGTCTTCCGGTTCATCTGTTTGCTGGCCTTCATAGCCGTTGTGGGCCAGCACGTAATCTGCGTACCAGGGGGCAATTTTGTTTCCTTCCACGGCTTTCACGGTGGGGTAGCCTACATTGATCTCGCGGCGGTCATGGGTGGCGGCGTAGAGAATGGCCTTGGCGGCCACCTCGGGCTGGTAGATCTTACCCATGGGTTGCGGTTTGTTGGGCAGTCTGCTTTTCACAAACCCGAACTGCGTGGTGTTCATGGCGGGCAGCTGCACCATGGTGGCGGTGACTTTGCTCTTGTCATGCATGAGTTCAGTGACCAAAGAGTCAAAGAAACCCTGAATGGCATGCTTGGCCCCACAATACGCAGACTGCAGCGGAATGCCGCGGTACGCCAGCGCTGAGCCCACCAGAATGATCTTGCCTTTGTCTCGCGGCAGCATGCGTTTCAACGCCGAAAGGGTGCCGTAGACCTGTCCCAGATACGTTACCTCGGTCACCCTGCGGTAATCTTCTGGGGTCATTTTTTTGATGGGGCTGAACACGCTGTTCATGGCGTTGTTGACCCAGACGTCAATGGGGCCCAGCTGCTCCTCGGTCTGGGCGGCGGCATTCTCCACGGCTTCGGCGTCAGCCACATCTACGGGAAAGTAAATGGCCCGGCGGCCCATGGCCTCCACCTCCCGCTGAGCCCCCTGCAGGCCCTCCACCCCCCGGGCGAGCAAAGACACGTCATACCCGTCTTTGGCAAATGCGCGGGCAAGGGACCTGCCCAAACCAGCAGAGGCGCCCGTGATGACCACCACCCCTTTACGGGAGGTATTTTTTGTATACTCAGTTGTCATGGTATATCATCTGTTTAAGAAACACATGGTGTTAGGTACGCCTCTGGTGCCATTGGGTTTAAATACGGAGGCCGGCGGCATGGTTCTGGGAGGCGCAGGCGGGGCCGGGGCAGGGGGTGGGCACACGGGCAGGCCCCCGTTTTCCGCAGAGCGGATGGAAGGAGATCTTAAAAGCGGGAAAGAAAAGCCCTGAGGGAAGCTGGGGAGCACGGGAAAGGTGAAAGCTGGTTGGAAAGTTATGCTTGGTGCTGCCAAGGGCTAGAACCTGCCTAGCCTCCTGGGTATGCTGCAACGGGCTCAGAACCTCTGGGGCGGTACTTTCCCTTGCCCCGCTGAGCTTCCAATGCAAAATCTAAGAGCAGGTTAAAATTTTTTTGGCGCTGCAACCGGCCCCCCCAACTAACCTGGCCTGGCGGCTGCCTACCGCCATAGCGCTGCTATGCTGCCCTAGAAACCTTTAAGAAGAACCTTTTGCTCCCCGGTTTCGCCTGCACAATCAAAGGGAAGCAAGCGCGAACCCAGCCTTTTGCTCCTGCTGCAAATGCCCGCAGGTCTGTTTTGGGGCTGTTTTCTGAAAAACAGCCCCAAAACAGACCTGCGGGGTAAAAGGTGAAAAGTGGGAGCAGGTTATGCGGCCTCCTCCAGGTGTACCAGGTACGCCGTGAGGCGGTTCCATTGCACATCCTGGAAACCAGCCCAGCCGCCTTCGGCCACCATGGTATTCAGCACGGCGCGGTCCCCGGCCTCCTCATTGTGGTTGTTGATTTTTTCGTTCTGGCCAATCTCGTAGCCAATCAGTTTGGTGCCCTGGCGCTCCACCCTGAACGTGCTGCTGGCTTCACTGGTGAAGAAGTGCTTAACCTCGGCTTCACCCTGTTGCTGGGCCACCGGCTCAGAGCTGGGTTTTACCGTGAACTCGGCGGCGTTCTCCTCTTCTTTGATGTCTACCACCTCAACCCAGTTTGCAATGTTAGACGCCGGCAGAATGATTTTTATAAAGTGCCCCAGTTCCGGCTTGGTGGCCTGCAGGCGTTGGCCGTTGGCATTGAACAGCTCAAAGGTAGAGTTGATGCCGTTCAGCTTAGACCAACCGTTCACGTCAAACAGTTTCTGTTTGCCCCGCAGGAACTCCCGCTGGGCGGTGGCCTCATCTGCATACGCCTGTTCATTGGTGAAAAGCTTGTCTTTGGAGGCTTCGCCCTGCAGCACCTTCACCTCTTCTTTTACCTTGTTGACAATATCTTTGATACCCATAGTAGTCTCTCCTGAAGTTGTTTTCTAAGGTACGCACCTTCCCCCTTGCCGGTTGGCCGCACACAGGCGGTTTTCTGCTCAACGTCAAGTATTTGCTCCCGCAGAAGCGCTTTCTCAGTTTGAATTCGTTATTTTTGCAGCATGACCGAATTGATGATCACATCACTGAACTCGGGGAGTAATGGCAACTGCTATTACGTGGGGAATGAGCAGGAGGCGGTTCTGGTAGACGTGGGCATATCCTGCCGCGAAACCGAGCGGCGCCTGGCGCGTCTGGGGCTGTCAATGCAGCGGGTGAAAGCCATCTTCATCTCCCATGAGCACTCTGACCACATCAGGGGGCTGGAGGTTCTCTCCAAACGGTACCAGCTGCCGGTGTACATCACGTACCCCACCCTGCGCAATTCCCGCCTGGACCTGCAGCCGCACCTGGTGGTGCCGTTTGAGGCCTATGCCCCGGTGCAGGTGGGCAGCCTGTCTGTTACCGCTTTCCCCAAATTGCATGACGCCGCTGACCCGCACAGCTTCATGGTGAGCAGCTCTGGGGTGAACGTGGGAGTCTTCACAGACATTGGTACGCCCTGTGACCACGTGATCCGGCAGTTCCAGCGCTGCCACGCGGCTTTTCTGGAAACCAATTATGACGAGGACCTGCTGGACAACGGCTATTACCCGTACCACCTGAAAAAGCGCATCAAAGGTGAGAAAGGGCACCTCTCCAACAGGCAGGCCCTCACGCTCTTCACCGGGTACAAGCCAGATTTCATGAGCCACGTGCTGCTCTCGCACCTTTCCAAAGACAACAACTGCCCCCACCTGGTGAAAGAGCTGTTTTGGGCGCACGCCGATGGGGTGGAGGTGGTGGTCGCTTCCCGGTTTGAGGAGACACCGGTCTACCGGATAACCGGTACGCCCGTACCCCTGGCGGTTGCCCCCGCCGTTCCCCCCGTCAGGATTGCCCCCAAACGCCTGAACCTGGGTGTGCAGCAGGAGCTTCTGTTTTAGACCTGTTTTCCTGAAAACTGCCCCAAAACGTACATCTGCTGCTACCTGAACATAATCTGCCGGAAACACTGTGCTGCACAGAGAGGGCTGTTCTCAGGCATGAAATAGGTGCGGTTACTAAGGCTGTGCATGGATTACCTGTGGGCCAGACACAACGCGCACATGGGAACAGCTGCCCAGCGTAGAATATAACCTGTCAAGTGGCCTCTGGGGCTTTGCGGGGTAAGGGGCGGGAATAATCCTCTCACGCACTCGGCTTCTTCTGCAACTTCCCTAAAGAAGTGACCTTCTGTTTTCGGCCTGTTTTTAGAAAAACAGGCCGAAAACAGAAGGTCATACCTGCTACATGGGCCGTTTCTTGGTGCCTCTGGTGGGTGGGGCGCTGAGCGGGTCATCTGGCCAGTGGTGTTTGGGGTAACGGCCCCTGAGGTCTTTGCGCACCTCAAAATAACCGGTGCTCCAGAAGCTGCGCAGGTCGCGGGTGACCTGCACGGGCCGTGACGCCGGTGAAAGCAGGTGCATCAGCAGCGGTATTTTGCCGCCGCCAATGCGGGGCGTGTCCAGCAGCCCAAACACTTCCTGCAGCCTTACGGCCAGCACAGGTGCCTCTACATCTGAGTAATCAACGGCAATGCGGGAGCCGCTGGGTACCTCCAGGTGCGACGGGGCCAGCCGGTCCAGCTCCTGCCGTTGCTCCCAGGCCAGGTGGGCCAGCAGAATCTCCTTGAAATCCAGCCGGGCCACCTGTTCCAGTGAGCGTACCCCCAGAAGGTGGGGCAGAAGCCATTCTTCCAGCGAAGCCGTGAGCGTGGCGTCTGAGACGTCTGGCCATTGGTCTGGCTGCAGGTGGTGCAGAAACGCCAGCCGCTGGCGGGTGCGCAGGGCCTCCTCAGACCACGGCAGCCGGGACACTCCTTTTTCCTGCAGGGCCTGCAGCAGCGCCTGCGCCATCTGCTCCTGGTCTGGGTTGGGGAGCGGGGCTTCCTCTAAGGTCAGGGCGCCCAGCCTGGTGAATTGACGGGCTATAATTCGGTCTGTGGTAGAATCCCAGCGTATTTCCTGTGCCCGTTCCAGCTGGTGGGCAAAATGTTCCAGGATTTCAGCCTTGGTGATGGTGGCTGCCAGCAGTACACGGGGCCGGTCACTGGCTTCCAGATGGGCCACGGCGTAGAATTCGGCTTCGCCGAAGAGCTCGGTGGGCAGGGCCGCCCGCTGGCCGGAAACCAGCCGCACCCGGCCGGAGGCCTCGCGCTGGGCCAGCCGGTCTGGGTAAGCCAGGGCGGTGAGCAGCCCGGCGGCGTCATCAGAAACAGGGATGGTTTTGCCGCGCAGGCGCTGCTTTAAGTTATTGGCCTGCTCCCTGATGCGGCGCAGGGTGTTTTCATCTAGGGTGAAGCCGGGGGTTTGGGGGCGCTTGCCCTGCAGCAGCTCCAGCCGGAGCGCAATGTCTGGCAGCGGCGTGGACCAGGAGATTTGCACGGGCTTGAGCATGTCACGGTCAGACAGCAGGGCCGCCAGGGCGCAGGCGGTGCCCCCTGCTCCCAGTTCCTGCCCCCGCATCACCAGATGCCCAAACCTGGGTGACAAGCCCAGGGCAGCCAGTGCATTGCCGTGGCCGGTGGGGTTGCCCTGGCTGTCAATGGCCTCCAGCCGAAGAAGCAGGTCCCGGGCCAGGGCCATGGCCGGTGCCGGCGGGGTGTCCAGCCACTTGAGCGAGTTCACTTCCCTGGCGCCCCAGATGGAAAGCTCCAGTGCCAGCCCCGAAAGGTCAGCCTCAGAGATCTCAGGCGCCTGCCGGTCTGGGAGGTGCAGGTGGTCTACCTGCGACCAAAGCCGGAAGCACACGCCGGGGCCTAAGCGGCCCGCGCGGCCGCGCCGCTGGTCGGCGGCGGCCTTTGACACCGGTATGGTCACCAGCGTGGTGAGGCCGGTGCGGGGCACGAATTTTGGAACCCGGGCGTAGCCGCCGTCAATCACCATCTTCACGCCTTCAATGGTCAAACTGGTCTCGGCAATGCTGGTGGCCAGCACAACTTTGCGGCGGCCCCGGGGGGCCGGGGCAATGGCGGCCACCTGTTGGCTCAGGTTCAGGTCTCCGTGCAGCACGTGCAGGTCTACCTGGTCTGGCAGGCGCTCCTCCAGCTGCGCGGCCACGCGCCTGATCTCGCCCATTCCGGGGAGAAAAACCAGCGCATCACCGTCTGGAACCTGGGTAAGGGCTCTCTTGATGGCTTTGGGCACCAGGTTGAGCAGCCGTTCTACCGGTTTGGTGCCGGCGGCGGCTACCTCCGCCTGTGACAGGTAATGCGTCTCTACAGGGTATTGGCGGCCTTCGCTCCTGATCACCGGCGCCTCCAGCCAGTTGCCTACCTGGGTGGCGTCTAACGTGGCACTCATCACCAACAATCTGAGGTCTGGGCGCAGCACCGCCTGGGCATCTAAGGCCAAAGCCAACCCCATGTCGGCCTGTAAACTGCGTTCATGGAACTCGTCAAAGATGATGGCGGCAATACCTTCCAGGGCGGGATCTGACTGGAGCAGGCGGGTGAGAATGCCTTCTGTGACCACCTCAATTTTGGTCTTGGGAGAGGCCACGTGTTCCATCCTGATCCAGTAGCCCACGGTCTGGCCCACTTCCTCACCCAGCAGGTCAGACATGCGCTGGGCGGCGGCGCGGGCGGCCAGCCGGCGGGGTTCCAGCAGAATGATCTTGCCGTCTTTCCGCCACGCGGTCTCCAGCAGGGCCAGGGGCACCAGGGTGGTTTTACCGGCGCCGGGCGGTGCTTCCAGCACTACGCGGGCATCTGTGGCAAGGGCCGAAAGCAGGCGGGGGAGCGCCTCTTTCACGGGTAAGTCAGGGAGCAAGTCTAAGGAAGTCACGTGTGCCATCTACCGGCAAAGTTCTGAAATTTTTACCGGACCGCTGAATCTGTTTCTTGGCAGCTGGAGGAGATGTTTGCTGCTTTCTGTTTTGGGCCTGTTTTCAGAAAAATAGGCCCAAAACGGGAGGTTAACGTTCTAAGGGTAAAAGGTCAATGGGTACCCACCTGGAATATTTGGTGAAACCAACTTGCCCCGCGCAACGATTGGTTAAACGAGGGTTAGAGGCAGCGGCGAAACACATAAAGGGAGGTGCTTCCCTCTGCCGTTTAATCAAAGCAGACTTTCTCCTGTCTCTTTTATGAAAAGTGATTCGTGTACAGGATGGGGCAATGCCTGTTCTCCTGTGGAAACACTCCTCTTAATGAGCTACGCTCGCTGCCTCTAACTCTCGTTTGGGTAATGCTCAAGGGGAGAATCTGCATGTAGGTAAGCGGTTCTTTAGAAGTAACTGTCTACACCTTTGATGTGAAAGGATGTTCTAAGAGCTTGTTTAAATCTGTCTTTTGCGCTGCAAACGGGTATCAAGAGAACCTGATTTCACCTTTTTCTCGCGCCATAGCGCTGTTATGCTGCTCAAAAAACGCTATAGAAGAACCGTTCGCTCCCCTTTTTCGCTTCCAAAATCAAAATTTGGTGGTGGTCTACAATGTATGATGGAATGGAGAAGATGGGATTTTGCCGCACCTACAGAAAATAAACTACCTCCACGTTGAAATAGCGCAGGCTTTTAGAAGGATTTGCTGATTGGCTTGCGTTCTCGGGGAGCCATCATACATTGTAGACCACAGCCCAAAATTTAAACAAGCTCTAAACAGATTCCATATATCTAGCTTGCCCAGAAGCAGCGCTCTTGATGATGAAAGAAGGGAAAGATGGGGGCAAGAGAGGTTCCCAGTCTTCTACATTGCCACAAACGACGGATTCAGCAGGTTGGGCTTGTTGTACACGAGTTCCTGCTGCAGGTTGGGTTGATAGATGCTGCGGTTGAGGGCGTTTAAAAGGGCATGGCTGGCAGCGGTGTCCCATTCCATGGTGGGCGCAAAGCGGGGGTAGAGGTCGGCTTTGCCTTCGGCCAGGAGCAGGAACTTGAGGGAGCTGCCCATGGAGGTGAGGTGTGGGTGGGGGAACTGGGCAATGAAATCCTGGGTCTCATGCGTTTGGTGGGTGCAGGAGGCAATGAGGCGCACCCCGCTTTTCTGCCGGAGCGTTTCCAGGCTGTTTTTCTCAAAACAGGGCAAAAGTAGCTCCTTCCCGGCGGGCGATTCTTTGAAGACACCGGTTTCTTTGGCGCCCCAGTACAAGGTTTCAAGGCAGGGGGCGTAGACAACGCCGGCCACGGCAACGGTTTTGTGCAGGAGGGCAATGTTTACGGTAAACTCGCCGTTGTGTTTGATGAACTCTTTGGTGCCGTCTAGCGGGTCAACAAGCCAGAACCAGTCCCAGGCGGCCCTTTGGGGAAAGGGAATTTCTTTTCCTTCCTCAGAGAGAATGGGCAGGTGGGTGGCTGCCAGCGCGTGGGAGATGATCTGGTGCGCCGCCTGGTCAGCCTTGGTCAGCGGCGATTGGTCTGCTTTTGCCTCTATCCCGAAGTCTTCCTGGTGGTAAATCTCCAAAATAGCCTTACCGGCGTCAAGCGCGGCCTGCCGGGCAACCGCGAGCCAGTGGTGCAGGTGTGGGTGGGGCACGGCGGCAGAAGGATTAGCGGAGGGGGAAGCGGCGGCTGGGTTCATAGGCCAAAGGTAGCGCCAACTTTCTCTTTCGCCAGCACCCGCGGCTCCACAAACTGGATGAGCTGCAGCAGGGATTCGTCAATAGATTCTTCACTGGTTCTTACTTCCAGGTCTGGGAGCAGGGGTGCTTCATACGGCGCGCTGATGCCGGTAAACTCCGGAATGAGGCCCTTACGGGCTTTGGCGTACAGGCCTTTGGTGTCACGTTTCTCGCATTCGGCCAGCGGGCAGTTCACAAACACCTCTATGAACCGGTTTTCGCCCACAATCTGCCTGACCAGCTCCCGCTCCTCTGCGTAGGGGGAGATAAACGCCGAAACCACCACCAAACCGGCATCCAGCATGAGTTTAGCCACTTCGGCCACCCGCCGTATGTTTTCTTTGCGGTCCTGGGGGGAGAAGCTCAGGTCCCGGTTCAGGCCGTTCCGGAGGTTGTCCCCGTCCAGCAGGAACACCTTGTGCCCGCGGTGAAACAGGTAGTGCTCCAGCCGAAGCGCCAGCGTACTTTTACCGGAACCCGAGAGGCCGGTGAACCACACCAGCTGCGGCTCCTGCTGCAGCTGCGCTTTGCGCTGCGCGTTGCTGATCTTAGACTGGAACGGGAAAATATGCTTCATAGACCGCGGTAGGTTTTGGGATGTCAAGCCTTTTACGCCTAAACCATAGAAAGTGGTTGGCGGGAGCGGGTGATAACCTTTGGCCCCTGGTTTCCGTCAGGAGAACTTTCTTACCAACCCAAACCTAGACACATGCACCTACTGCAAGGCGGCGCCCCCAAGTGCGGGAACTTCTGGCTGTACCAGATCATTCAGGAGATCATGGCCCGGTCTGGCCAACCCCACCGGAGTTTTATTCAGCGCCACCCTATTTATGAACTGGCCAAAACCTGGGACCTGAACTACCCCAGCCAGGCCAGCATTGACGTGCTGGAGATCACAGACCTGCAAGACAGTTACCGCATCAGCAGTATTTATAGAATGCCCGTTGAGGATCTGCCACAGTACATTTCCCAAAGCAGCCACGTCTGGACCCACTCGCCGGTCTGTAAACGCAGCGGCGAGGTGTTTGACCAGTTTGACAAGAAGGTGTACATCATCCGGGACCCCCGGGACCGGGCTGTCTCGGCGGCCAAATACTACTGTTCTGAGTACATGCTCAAGTATTACCCGCAGCCCATCAAAGACCCTAAGGTGTACCTGGAGACGCATTTTGAGGACCTCATGCGGGAGTGGGTGTGGCACGTGTTTGACCACCTGCGGTTGAGCCGGCAGCACCAGATGCACATCACGCTGTATGAGGCGTTTCTGATGGACTTTCAGGCGGAGCTGAGCCGGTTGCTGGACTATCTGGGGGTGCAGCTACCGCCAAGGCAGCGGGAGGAGATGCAGGAGGCCATGAGTTTTGCCACGCTGCAGCGCCAGAACCCCAAGCACCTGAAAAAAGGGCAAGCAGGGTATTGGATGGAGCAACTCACCGAGGAGCAAATCCAAAAAGCCGAGCTTTTGGCCGGACCGTTGATCCGGTTCCTGGGCTACCCCACCGGGAAAGGCCAGGAGATGACATATGTCACCGGTTTCCCGCACCAGGACTTTGAGCAGCTGAAGCAGGAAATCCTGCAATCTCAGGCGCAGCTGTATTCTGCGGGGTAGGTGGTTTCTGTTTTCGGCCTGCTTTCAGAAAAACAGGCCGAAAACAGAATGTAAGGAAGTCCCTGTGTCGCATTATTATGGCAGGGCAGGGCGCAAGGGTGCGCTTGTGCCTTTAAGAAACGAGCTTCTGTTTCCGGGCTGTTTTTGCGAAAGTAGCCCTAAAACCGAGCCTGCGCCAGGTCAAGGCCAGGCACGATGCATGGTGATAGAAAAAGGGAAAACAGTAAGCCGGGTTGGGGAAAGGTGTTTCTTATAAGACCTCTGCTGCCCTCACAATCCCAATGACCCCTACCAAGATCCAGAAAATATTTAGCAGGGTGTAGGCCCGGTCTTTTTTCAGCACCGAACACCAAGAGAGCAGGAGCGCGTCTAAGGTGTTAAAGATCCAGACAAAGAGAAAAGGGCTGGAGGGCCCCAGCCAGCTAACCAGGGTAAAACTGATGATGCGCATGCTCACGCCCACCATTTCAAGGGTCTTCAGGTGTTGAAGGATAAATTGGTTGATCGCTTTCATTTCGGCCCAAAGGTACCCAAAGCCCCGGGGTTTGAGAAATGGTGTGCGCTGGAATAGGAGAACGAGGTTGAAACAAGGGTTACCACACCCCTAACTGCCTGCCTACGGTTTTCAGCTGGCCAATGTGGTAGCCGGTGTGGTGCAGGGTGGTCATGGCGGCCCAGGAGAGGGTTTTGCCGTTGGGGTGAACCTGAAACAAATCTACGGCCGGGTTCTGCACCAGCCGGATCATCTCTTCCTGGTCCTGCTCAAAGGCGTCAATGGCAGTGTTCCATTCCTGGTCAGTGGCGGGTTGGTGGTTTTCAGGCCAATGGGCGTCTGGCCACACATCAACGTCGCCGGTGGGGTTTTTCATGAACTGGAGCAGCGTGGCGAGGCGCGCGTGCAGGTGGCCTAACAGAATCCAGCCTGAAAAATGCAGACCCGGTAGCATTACCCCGGCGCGGTCATAGTGGAATTCCCGGAGTAAAATCACATTTGGGGCGAAGCCGCCTCTCAGAAGTTCTACCAGTTGCTCCCGCATGAGCTGGTCCACGTGTTGTTCTGCCTTCATAGGGGGACTAGGTTCAACGTTTCATCACGGTCTTGAAACGGCGCCCCCGCGTTTTGGTTGGCGTTTCTGTACGCCTGGAGAAGGGAACGGGTGGCCCAAAGCGGGCGTCTGTTTTTGGCTTAGTTTCTGAAAAACAGGTCTAAAACGCAAAGCGGAGGGTTGCCTTAGCGGCGGAGTTTTTGCCTGTGAAACCGTATTTTAATTCTAATGTCTCTACTTTCGCGGTAGAACCAGCCCGGTTAAAGGCGCTGGGGCTGTCTGGGCTGGTTCTAAAAACTAATTCTCTTTCAGGATGGGTAAACGAGTACTGCTGCTTTCCTTTTTTTTGTTCTCCTTTGTTTCACTGCAGGCACAAACGGTGGCTGACACCACCTGGCGCCGCTCCCTTTCTACAGGGCTCAACCTGAACCAGGCGGCGTTCAGTGACAACTGGAAGGCGGGTGGGGTCAGTTCAATTGCGTTGAACACCTTTTTTAACGGTAGGGCCAACTACAAATGGGAGCGGGTGTCTTGGGACAACACCCTGCAGCTGCAGTATGGCCAGCTCAAAAACAAAGGCGAGGGCATGCGCAAAAGCCTGGACCGCCTCTACCTGGACACCAAATACGGCGTGGGGTTCTCCAATGACTGGAACGTCTTTGCCTCGGCTAACTTCTTGTCTCAGTTCACCAAGGGCTACGAGTATGATATTGATGATGCCGGCAATGATAAGCTGATTTCTAATTTCCTTTCTCCCGGTTACCTGACGTTCGCCCTGGGGGCGGAATACAAACCCACGCCCAACTTCTCTTTACGGTTGAGCCCCTTTGCGCCCAGGTTTACGTTTCTGGTAGATGAGAACGTGGGGGAGAACGAGCGGTACGGCGTGCCACCCGGTGATAAAGTGCGCACTGAGATCCTCTCAGGCCTGGTGCAGGTAGACTACCAGAAAGACTTCGCCGCTAACCTGAACCTGAAGCTGAATTACATCTCCAACCTCAACTACAAGCGCATTTCCTTTGATAAAGTTGACCACAGGGTTAACGCAGTCCTTACGGCCAAGATCACCCGCTACATCAATGTCAACCTGATGGGCAATGTGGTCTATGACCGGGACCAGGACCATTCTGTGCAGTACAGCCAGTCGCTGGGCCTGGGGGTGATGTACAGTTTAGAAGGGATTTCCACCGGGCAGTAGCCTGTGCTTGCTTCTTAGGGGTCAAAACAGGTTAAGCGGGCGCCTGGTCCAGGTCTTTGATCTCTTTCTGGTACGCCTTGGGCAGAATGATAGACTTCAGGAACCAGTCCAGTTTCAGGGCGCGGCTCACTTTGTATCCCTGCAAAATGGGCGGCAGCAGGGAGATCTTCCGGAAGCCCAGCAGTTCTTTCACGCGGTCTGGCACCACCATCACCTGCGCCTCCAGCAGCAGCCGGTACCGCACGGTGCCCAAATGCTTCTTGTACTGCTGGAACAAGTCCTGGGTGTAGGGACTTTGCGCCAGGTCTTGCTCTAAATGCTCTGCCCGCATCTGGAGCCACGCCTCATACCTGGTGGGCAGACCGGTCAGGCCCATGCGGTGCCCCACGCGGTAAAAAACCTCAAACACCTCTGCTTTTTCTGAAAGGGTGAGGCTGCGCTCCAGGACTTCAAATGATCTGATGGAGTAGTCAATGAGCATGAACAGCACATCCCGGTATGCCCAGTCGGGGATGGTGGCCCCGCGTTTGGCTTCCACCCCCGCATGGATTTTGGCCATGGTGTCAATGGCCTTGTTCGCGCCCTGGGTGGTGGAGAAGACTATTTGCCTGGCGTATGCCACCGTTGAGAAGAGACGGCCCAGCGGGTCAGCGGGAAGCCTGCCGGTGAAGTAAAGCCAGTCCACGGCCTTGTTCAGCGCGAATTCAGCGGAGGAGCCCGCGAAGATGAAAAGGATGGTGTCGCCTTTTCCCCAGATTTCCCGCACTACTGAGTCTTTCGCTACGAAATAGTCCATGTTGGTTGAGGTTGCTGCTTTGGGGTATAACGGAAATAGGGGGGTTATGTGATGAGGGGAAATTGGTTTTTTGCATGCGTTTGCAGGTGGTGGATGCTTTGGGGCAGGAGTAGTGACGTGTTTGATGGCCGGTTGCTCCTGGTTCCTCCTCTGCCGTTGAGATCCATGTTTTTGTGTAGATGCAGGGCATTATTGGAGTGAATTTTCATTTTTGCCGCTGCTGCAGGGGCAATGCGTAGTCTGTTGCTTCCCTGGCTGTGCCGCTTGCTGCAGTGCCGTTATTTTAGGAATACGTGGTCCGCTGCTCCCTTGGCTTTAGCGCTTGTCGCGGTGGTTTAGTAGCTGCATTGTTTCATCTTTTCCGGTAAGCGCTCACGGCCGCGGGGCCCCGTCCTGGGGGTGAGCACTGCTGTTAAAACTAGGCCCTCCGGCCTTGCCGCCGGAGCGGCACCGTATTAACAGAGGCGCTCACCCCCAGGACTGGTTTGGGTTCCTCTCCTGATCAGCCTTACTTGCTCTGTCTGCCTCTGTAGGTAACCGTTGCTGATCCGCTAGCCTGAGCCGGGCCCGTGCTGCGCACATCAGTCAAGGGCAGAAGTGTTGATGGTTCATTGTTGCTTGCCTGTTGGTCTGGTTCAGACGTTTCGGAGAATGGTAGAGACCAGGCACCGCCTTGTCTCCCACGCATACCTGATACTCCCCCTTTGAAGGGGGCTAAGAGGGATGTTGACATAGGAGGACACGCATTCCTGATCAATTCCCTTGTTACACATATAGTTGAGCCCTGCCAATTACAGTGCTCTCGAGCTCTTCCGGATTTGTAATCCGGAAGCTGGTACACGGGGATTTGCAATCCCCGCGGCAGCACGTTTGATCTGCAGGCGCCGCAGATTGCAAATCCGCAGGCACTGTGTCCGGGATGGCAAATCCCGGATAGCCGAGGAAAGCGTGGGGTATGCCGCATTTGCCCCACCCATTCCTGATACTCCCCTCTCCCGGGATGGAAGTATCAGGAATGACTGAACTCCCCGCAGATCCCGGTGAGACCTTGGACTCGCCCCACTTCATGGCACGAGTCCAAGGTCTCGCGCCAGATCCATCTTCCAACCATTAGCAATGCGCCATCAGCAACTGCTTTGAAGGTCATATAGCGTCTGGAGGTGCTGTGAGCGTGTGTGCCAATTCCTGTTTCTGGCCTTTTTTTCCAAAAACAGGCCAGAAACAGGAAAGTTGCCACCCGTACGGGTGCCTGGGGAGGAGGTGGAAACGGGGAGGTAGAAACAAAGTGAGGTAAAAGAGGGTATTAAAAGCTGAGGGTACCACCACTCATTTGACTAAATGCCTGTCCATGAACCAATCGTTTAGAATTGAACACGACTTCCTGGGGGAGAAGCAAATCCCCAACAATGTCTATTATGGCGTACAGACGCTTCGGGCGAAGGAAAACTTTAACATCACCGGCATCACCAACGCCTCTGAGCCGCTTTTCATAGAGGCCTTTGCCTACGTGAAAAAAGCGGCGGCCATGGCCAACCGGGACTGCGGCGTGCTGGAGCCCAAAATTGCCGAAGCCATCATCTACGCCTGTGACCGCATCATTGCCGGGGAGTTCCATGACCAGTTTGTAACCGATTTGATTCAGGGCGGGGCCGGAACCTCAGTGAACATGAATGCCAACGAGGTCATTGCCAACATAGGGCTGGAGTACCTGGGGCACGAGAAAGGGCAGTATGAGTTTCTGCACCCCAACAACCACGTGAACTGCTCACAATCTACCAATGACACCTATCCCACGGCCATCATGATGGCGGTGCATTTCAAGGTGAAAGTGTACCTGCAGGCATTGGCTGAGCTGCGGGATTCTTTTCGCCGGAAGGCAGAGGAGTTCAAGAACGTACTCAAAATGGGACGGACCCAGCTGCAGGACGCGGTGCCCATGACACTGGGGCAGGAGTTTCACGGGTGGTCCACCACCCTCAATGATGACATTGTGCACCTGACAGAGGCGCAGGAAAAGCTCACAGAGATCAACATGGGCGCCACCGCCATTGGCACCAGCATCAACGCGCCAGAGGGGTACCCGCAACTGTGTGTCAAGTACCTGGCGCAGCTCACCAAACTGCCCATGACCCTGGCGCCCGACCTGATTGAAGCCACCTCAGACATGGGTTCTTACGTGCTGGTGTCTGCCATGCTGAAACGGAGTGCCATCAAGATCTCCAAAATCTGCAATGACCTGCGGCTGCTGTCTTCAGGGCCAAGGGCGGGGCTGAATGAAATTAAACTGCCCCCCATGCAGCCTGGTTCCTCCATCATGCCCGGCAAGGTGAACCCGGTGATACCGGAGGTGGTAAACCAGACCGCGTTCTACGTGATGGGCGCTGACCTCACCATCTGCATGGCCGCTGAGGCCGGGCAGCTGCAGCTCAACGTGATGGAGCCGGTGATCGCCTTCAGCCTGTTTACCTCCATGAACTACATGATCAACGCCATCCATACCCTAAGGACCAAGTGTATTGAGGGCATTACGGCCAATGTAGAAGTGTGCCGCGAAGAGGTGATGCGCAGCATTGGCATTGTGACCGCGCTCAACCCGCTGCTGGGCTATGAAACCGCCGCTTCTATTGCCAAAGAGGCCCTGGCCACCGGCAAAGCCATTCATGACATTGTGGTGCTGGAACGCAAACTGGTCACGCAGGAGATGTGGGACGAAATCTACACCTTTGAAAACATGGTGCGGCCCGTGTATAGGAAAGGGTAATTCCCGCCCTGCGGAAAAGGAATCTGTTGCTCTGCGTTTTGGGGCTGTTTTTAGAAAAACAGCCCCAAAACGCAGGGTTGTTTATAGGCAGATCTGTGGCTCCCCAATAGAAAAGAGCAGTTCATTGCCCTGTTTGCCGGTCACTGCCAGGGCTCCCATTTTTCTGAGGCAGTACGTGATTTGGCGGCACTGGGGCAGAGGCAGGTGCAGCAGAGCCGCCAGGGTTTTATTGGAGAACGGCTGGGGCACGTCTGCCGGCAGAAACTGGAGAAAGTCCCGGGCGCACGTAAACCGGTGCGTGCTGACAACTTGCAACAGCTTGCGGTCTCTGAGGCTGACGTGCTTGCGGTGCTTACTCCCTTTCCCATCACGGCAGCGCACTTCTTCCTCTTTGATGAGGACGAATTCCAGGGTGAGGTTGGGGTGAGCTACCAGTTCAGGGATCCGGACCAGCTCGGTGAAGAGGTGGGTAAGGGCGCCGCGGTAGGGAGACTTGCGTCTGGAGAGTACAGAGGCATCTTTCTGGTCAACCTGTACCACCCATTTCTCCAGGGTGACTGGGTGCAGCAGATGTACCTTGTGGCCTGGTAGCAACGCCTGCAGCTTAGGCCGAAGAGCCGCAAAGTTCCTGGTCTGGATTTCTACCAGCTGGTTGCCGCGCAGGAGGTCAATGACATAGCCCGCCAGGGGCACTTCAAACCGGTCCTGCGGCTGCGCATACCACTGTTTAAGGGCCGCATGCAGGGACCGTTCGTTTTTGAGGTTGATGCCGTTCCGCTCTGCGGCTGTCTGCTTTTCCTGCTCCATGTCTTCCAACGCCGCTTTTTAGGTTACTGGTTGATCCCCAAAAGTACGCAAGGCTACTCCTTATTCCGAAAGGGTTTTTCAGAAGGGCTTGTGAAAAGGGAAGGTTTCTTAAGTGCTCTTTTTTGACCCAGAGCCTGAATTCTGCGGGAAACCCGTACTGGGGGTGCGAAAACTACGGCTTTTAGGTTTAAGGTAAACTTGTACAGCCCCCGCCCGTTTGTGGGGGAAAAATGAGCGTATGATTTTACCCCCTTTCCTGAAGCCTGGAGATAAAGTTGGCGTGATCAGTACCAGCAATTACACCGAGCAGCCATACATTGACCAGCTGGTGCAAATCCTCAAAGACTGGCAACTGGTGCCGGTGCTGGGTAGGTCTATTGGGGCCCGCCATGGCAGCTTTGCCGGCTCAGACACCCTCCGGAAAGATGACCTGCAGGAGATGCTGGACAATGACCAGCTAAAGGCGGTCTTAGAAACCATGGGCGGCTACGGCATTGTGCGGGTCATTGAACAGGTGAATTTCAATAAGTTTAAATATGGGCCAAAGTGGCTGGTGGGCTACAGTGACACTACCTTTCTGCACAGCCACGTGCAGGGCATGTTGGGCATAGCCTCTATCCATGCCACCATGGCCGCAGACCTGGAGGCGGGGTACCAGGCCCAATCCTGGGAAACCCTAAGGAAAGCCTTGTTTGGCGAGTCCCTCACCTATCAGGTAAAACCCCATGCGCTCAACCGTGAGGGCATTTCTGAAGCTACCATGGTGGGCGGCACCATCAGTGTGCTGTGCAACGCCAAGGGCACCATGACTGAGGTGAATACCAACGGCAAAATCCTGTTTCTGGAGGAGGTGGGGGAGAAGCACTTCCGGCTGGACAGTTACCTGATGTCTCTGAAGCAGGCGGGCAAGTTTGAGTATGTGAAAGGCCTGGTGGTGGGTGACCTGGTGGATATACAGGAAGACGAGCCGCCCTTTGGGAAGACCCCGGAGGAGATTGTCTGGGATGCGGTGAAGGAGTATGACTTTCCGGTGTGCTTCGGGTTTCCGGCGGGGCACGGCCAGGTCAACAAAGCCCTGATCTTTGGGGCGCCCGTGAAACTGAAAGTCTCCCCTAAAGGGGCCTCCCTTGCGTTTAAGCTTTAAAAAAAAGATCTCTGTCACCCAATGCTGTTTTCGGCCTGTTTTCAGGCAATACTTCGGACAGTTTAGATGAGTAGAAAAAGTGCGTTTGTAGCGTTTGAGGGCATGTACAGGTTTAGCATCCAATGTTTTTTCTCCATTTTGGGAAATACCTAACTGCCATTTAATTACTTAAACCCCATTTATAGCCTCTAAAGCCTCTTTTTGCCTTTTAAAATTGTCCGAAGTATTGCAGGAAAACAGGCCGAAAACGCACCTGCATCTAAACACACTGCGTATGGCGCTTTCCTGCATTCTAACCTGTGAACACGCTGGCAATGACGTGCCGGCACCGTATGAGCACCTGTTCAAAGGAGAAGAAGAAGTGCTCTATTCCCACAAAGCCATTGACTTTGGCGCGTTTCGGTTGGCCAAACACCTGGCAGAAAAGCTTCAGTTGCCTTTGTTCTCCACTTCCTGCTCACGGCTCTTAGTGGAGCCTAACCGTTCCTTAGACAGTGGGGAGCTCTTCTCAAAATACAGCAAGGCCCTTTCTGAGCAGGAGAAACAGAAGGTGCTGGCGCAGTATTATTTTCCGCACCGCCAGCAGGTGGAAGCCAACGTGCAATCTGAGATCAGCAAAGGAAACCACGTGCTGCATCTGGCGGTGCACACCTTCACCCCCGCCCAGGAAGGGGAGGTGCGGCAGGCCGATATTGGGATACTGTTTGACCCTGACCGGACCTTGGAATCTTCGTTTGCGGCCCAACTGGAAGAGGCCCTCCGCTCTCTGAACCCCAGCCGCAAGGTGTTGTTCAATGCACCCTATGCCGGCGTGGAAGACGGTTTCCCCACCTACCTCAGAACCAGGTTTACAGATGACCAGTACGCCGGGTTTGAGCTGGAAATTAACCAGAAGTTCTTCCTGCAGGGAGAGCCAGAGGTGTGGGAGCAGGTGGTAGACGAGATGACGGAGGCGGTGAAGTCACTCCTGCTGCCCAAAGGGTAGGCCGCGGCACACCGCTGATTTCTATTTTCCTGTTTCCGAGCTGTTTTTCTAAAAACAGCCCGGAAACAGGCGGGGAAACAGCTTCTATCTTGACACTTTCCCCGCCCTGGTAGCGCTGATAAGAGGTTCTGAAACTGCTGTAGAAACACCCCGTTTTTTTAACGTATTGCTTAATGGCTGCCATTTACGCCTGCGCTAAAGGCAAAATGCAAAGGGGCAGTTGAGAGCATGTTTAAATTTGCCTTTTGCGCTGCAAACGGGTGTCAAAAGAACCTGACTTTACCTTTTTGTCGCACCATAGCGGGGCGTATGCTGCTCAAAAAACGCTATAGAAGAACCTTTCGCTCCCCGTTTTCGCCTGCAAAATCAAAATGTAAACAAGCTCTAACTACTGCCCCTTTGCGGAATAGACGTTCATAGAGAAATTTTGAGCGGTGGTGGCAAAGCATTCACCTTTTGCTTCAGAACAGCGCCTTTGGCTCAGGGAGAGTATTCCTCACTTAGTACCCGCTAAAAAATCTATGAACTTTGTGTTTACTGGTATAGAAAATGGGATAGGAGGTAAAGTATTTTATTTTCGATAGTAATCTCTTTCACTTTCTCTCATCCCCAGGAAAGCATACTACCGCTGTTGCCTGTTCTTGAGATGCGGTATTTTAGAAGTACCTATTGCCCTGTTTTTCTGTCCTTATTGGGGCAAGGGCAGCGGCTTCTTGATGCTCTTTAAATGCAGGTGGTTCTGGTCTATCAGCCGGTTAATCTGCTGAACCGAGGCGGCAGACCGAAACCCGTCTTCCGGGGTGTGGAGGGCGTAATCTACCAGACGGTCAACGGTAGAGGTGGCCACATGGGTACGGGTGTCTGAGGAGGCATAATAAATGAACACGGAACCATTGTCATCTAAGATCCAGCCGTTGGCAAACGCCACGTTTGACACGTCGCCAATGCGTTCTTCGCCTTCTGGGGCAATAAAATAGCCTCCGGGGGTGTGGGTTATCTTAAACGGGTTTTCCAGATCTGTCATGAACAGGTACAGGACATACCGCAGCCCAGCGGCGGTGTTTCTCACCCCGTGGGCCAGGTGAAGCCATCCTTTGTCTGTTTTGAGAGGTGCAGGGCCCTGGCCATTTTTAGCCTCATAGACCGTGTGGTACTTTTTGCTGTGCAGGATCAGCTCTTTTTCTACCACCGCCTGCTCCATGGTGTCACAGAAGCCATAGCCAATGCCGCCGCCGGTGCCGGCCTCAATGAAACTGTCTTGCGGGCGGGTGTACAACGCATATTTCCCGTTTACAAACTCAGGGTGCAGAACCACGTTGCGCTGTTGCGGAGAGGGCGTTTTCAGGTCAGGCAGGCGCTCCCAGGTTTTAAGGTCTTTGGTGCGGGCAATCCCACATTGCGCCACCGCCCCAGACTCATCTCCGGGTTTGGCGTTGGGATCTTTCCGCTCTGTACAAAAAAGGCCGTAGATCCAGCCGTCTTCGTGCTGCACCACCCGCATGTCATAGATATTGGTGTCTGGCTCTTCTGTTTCAGGCATCACCACGGGGCGGTCCCAGAACTGAAAATTGTCAAGGCCATTGTCACTCTCTGCTACCGCGAAAAAGGACTTGCGGTCATATCCCTCCACCCGGGCCACCAGGTAGTATTTGTTATTCAGTTTGATGGCACCGGCATTGAAAGCGGCGTTTACACCCAGCCGCTCCATAAAATACGGATTGGTCTCCGGGTTGAAGTCATAGCGCCAGGTAAGGGGGGCGTGCTGGGCGGTAAGTACCGGAAAGGCATATCTGTCAAAGATCCCGTTCCCAAGCGGCATTTTTTGGTTTGGGCGGGAGATAAGTTCCTGGTGCGCTTTTTCTAAGATGCCTAGTCTTTGGTTAAATGTGTTGTTCATGATGAAATAAGTTGAGGTGACACTGCTTCTGTTTTGTCAGCAAGTCTTGATTTATCTGTGGGCTGCAACTGTCTCTTCCTTTTTAGGAAGGGCATGGGTTTGGTTTTCCCGGGAAGACAGTTTGTCCCACCAGGTCTTTTTAAGGATGGCGCCAATGATTGCCAATACCACCAGAACAATGATCAGCTCTGTGTTCATGCCCAGCACCAGGTAGAGGGGCAGCAGGGTGAGTGACATCTGGCCAACAACCCCTATCACCACGTTGAACATGTCCAGCCAGAAGTTTTTGTTTTCGGTAAAAGAAGGTTCCTCAGCCTTCACCAGTTCGGCAATAGGTTTCCAGAACCCCCAGGGCCGTACAGAGCGGTAAAAACTCTTGAGCGTTTCTGTATCTGTGGGAGGGGCCATCAAGGTGCCTGTGATGCTGCCGGCAAGTGAAATCAGGAGCAGGAGCGGGAAGTAGTACAGGTCAAGCCCGTCAAAGATGTAGGGGAAGATGAGGGCCGGAATAATGCCCGACAGCATGCCCCAGAAAAAACCGCTGCCGTTAAACCGCCACCAGTACCACTTTAAAACGTTGGCTGAAATATACCCACCGTACAAACCGGCCACAATCCACTGGAGCAGGCTGTTCACATCTTTGGCGAAGAACCCGATGATCATGCTCACAAATACCACCACAATGCCGGTGGTGTAGTTCATGCGCGTTACGGTTTGGTTAGAGGCGGTGGGGTTGACATACCGCAGGTACACGTCGTTGACCAGATAGGCCTGGGCGGCGTTGAGGGTGCCGGCAAAGGTCCCAATAAAGGCCGCCAGCAAACCGGCCAGAATCAGGCCCAGTACGCCTGTGGGGGCAAAATTCTGGATAGCAGAGGGGAGAATGCGTTCAAAATCAATGCCATTGGCTGTTTCCAGGTTGAGTTGGTTATAATTCAGGAGCGCCAGCACCACAAACCCAATGATCATAAGGTAGCGCGTAGGGATCAGGACCACAGAGACAAACCCGCTCATCTTGGCCGCGTCTTCTGGGGAGCGGGTAGACAGCACCTTCTGCATATCATAACTGGGAGTGGGGCCGGCAATACTGGCCAGCACCCCCTTAAACAGCATCAGGGAGAAGAAAATCCCGAAGAGGGAATAGCCGTCTGATTGAATCTTGTCATTTACTTCATCAATGATGCCGGTCCAGTCCAGGTTGAGGGTGGCCCCAAAGAAGGGGGTTTTCCATTCTTCCGGCACGTTCAGGGCAGATGCCTCCAGGTTATTCATGGCCATGACCCCAATAATCACGGCGGCTACCGTCATGATGACATATTGCAGCACATCGGCCCACACAATACTGGACATTCCGCCAATGACAGAGTAGAACATGGCAAACAGGGTGAAGATCATGCCGTAAAAGTGCGGCACAAACTCGGCAGACACTTCAAACGGGATGTAAGGCTGAACCATGGACCAGGGCACAAAGATCTCCACAAACTTCCCCAGCCCAATGAACCCGTATGCCAGAAACCCCAGACAGCTGAGCAGCGCGAAGATGACCACAATGGCATGTGATTTGTTTGAATCCCGGCCCCGGCCGAAGCGGGTCAGCATCCACTCGGCTCCTGTTGTCACGTTTGACCGGCGAAGCCACATGCCCAGGAACATCATCAGGAACACTTGGTTGAACGAGGGCCACAGCCAGGGAATCCAGATACTTTTGAGGCCATAGACAAAACCAAGCATCACCATCCACATGGTGCCTGAGATGTCAAACATGCCTGACGCGTTAGAAAGCCCCAGTGCATACCAGGGCAAGGTATTTCCCCCCAACAAGTAAGCTTCTTTGTTTGCCTTAGCCCTTTTCTGTAATACCAGTCCTATCACAGACACTGATACCAGGTATAGGAGAATAATGGCAATATCTAATGGTTGTAACTTCATGCAAGCGGTTGGGTAGTTGTGTATCTATGGTAAAAAAATGGGACCATTCTTGTAAGAGCGGGTGTAAAGCCTCAATTTTTAGAAAGGAACTGGTGTTTTAGTGAGTCTACTACTGCCAGGAGCCGCCAAAAAGCCGGCCTCTTCAATAAAGCTTGTGGCGCCACCTCCTGCCGGTGAGGAGCGCCTGATACAGACAAGTCATTTAGCATGAAACAGTAACGTTTTTCAGCAATGCCAATGGCAAAGTGGCTATGTTCAGAACTAGTACAAAAATAGACAGAATCTGGTGTGGGGAATGATACAATTTTAGCAATAAACAATATTATCTCACCTTTTGCACAGTTTAACGAGACCCGGTTGTTTTTAAGATGGGGTGAAAGGTTTGAGAAATTTATAAATTATTTCAAAATAAAAATTGATTAAAAGGTTTGAAACTGATTTTGCTTCAGATAAAGATTGATTTATTTGCACAAATGATAAATTTGCCTTCTAGGATTCATCTTGGAATTTATGGATATTTAAAAATATTTTCTAATGCTATTTTAACAAGCAGTAGATGCTGAATCTCTAAAAAGCTTCTTTTTAACATGAGTACAATTTATAGAGAGATCACTCCTTTAACTCAGAATGACTGTTTCACCATCTTTGCCAGGGTGAAGGAGGAGTTTACTTTTCCCTTGCACTATCATGATGACTTTGAGCTGAACCTGGTGTACAATGCCGACGGGGCCCGAAGGGTGGTGGGAGATCATGTAGAGGTCATTGGCACCTATGACATGGTGCTGGTGGGGAGTAATCTGCCTCATGGGTGGTTCACGCATCAGTGCCAGACCAAAGCCATTGAAGAGATTACCATTCAGTTTCACCGTGATCTGTTTGATGAGAAACTGCTCCGGAGAAACCAGCTTAGCTTTGTAAGAACCTTGCTGGAACGGGCCAGCAAGGGGGTTGCTTTTTCAATAGAGGTAAGTGAGGCCTTTCACCCCCGGCTTAAGCAGCTTTCCAAGAAAAGCGGGTTTGACTCCGTGCTGGAGTTGATTTCCATCCTGCATGACCTTTCTACCTCGCGCAACATGCGCACCTTGTCAAACAGCTCGTTTACCCCAGACCAGTTCAACCACTACTCCCGCAGAATAGAGAAGGCGTTTGAATACATGCAGTCTTATTATGATAAAGATGTTTCACTGGCAGATGTAGCCAAGGTGGTGAACATGCCAGAGGTGTCTTTTAGTAGGTTTATCAAAAAACGGACTGGTAAAACGTTTGTTGACAGCCTGAATGAAATCAGGTTAGGCCACGCCTCCCGCATGTTGATTGACACCACAGAAAGTATCTCAGAAATTTCATTCAAGTGCGGCTTCAACAATCTCTCCTATTTTAACAGAATCTTTAAGAGAAAGAACGGCTGCACCCCCAAAGAATTCAGGCTCAACTACTCAGGGTCCCGCGTTTTTGTATAAGCCCCTTCCGGCAGAGCCAGCAGACCGCTAAATTCTATTTTCCTGTTTTTGGGCTGTTTTTCTAAAAACAGCCCAAAAACAGGCGGGGAAATTCATTCCTTCTTCAGCTCCCCTCAACACAACTATTCCCCTCCAACTTATGTTTACCCAAGACAGGGGCAATGAACTGTTCCTGTTCTGGAATTTTAATACACACTAGTACATGCAAAGCTTACAAGAGAAAGAATATAAAAAGGAATTTGTAGAAACGTTTCCGGGGGATGACAGCGGCAACACCCGTCCGCGGCAAACGCTGGGCGTGCTGTACAGCAAGGCCCTGCCCACACCGGTTAAAAGCCCTTCTTTGCTGGCGTGGTCAGAGAGTCTGGCGCAGGAGCTGGGCGTTCAAAAGCCTGTTGACCAGCAGGAGGTAGACATTCTGGGCGGAAACAAGGTGACCGCCTCCATGTACCCGTACGCAGCGTGCTACGCCGGCCACCAGTTTGGGAACTGGGCCGGGCAGCTGGGAGACGGCAGAGCCATTACCTTGGGAGAGTGGGAGTCACCCCATGGCCAGACGTATGAACTGCAACTGAAGGGGGCCGGGCAAACTGCCTACTCCCGCCGCGCCGACGGCCGGGCCGTGCTCCGTTCATCGGTGCGGGAGTACCTGATGAGCGAGGCCATGCATTATCTGGGGGTGCCCACTACCCGGGCGCTGAGCCTGGTTGCCACGGGTGACCAGGTCATGCGCGACATGTTCTACAACGGAAACCCCGCCTTTGAGCCGGGAGCCATTGTGCTGCGGGTGGCACCCAGTTTTCTTCGGTTTGGGAGCTTTGAGATGCCCGCCGCCAGAAAAGAGGTGGAGAACCTGAGAAAGCTGGTTGACTGGACCATTTCCCGGTACTACTCGCACATACAGGGCGAAGAAAAAGTACTGCCCTGGTTTAAAGAAGTGGTGGCCAGAACCGCCCGGCTGGTGGTGGAGTGGATGCGCGTGGGTTTTGTGCACGGCGTCATGAACACAGACAACATGTCTGTTCTGGGCCTCACCATTGACTACGGCCCCTTTTCGTTCCTTGATAATTATGACCCTAACTTCACCCCCAATACCACAGATCTGCCCGGGCGGCGGTATGCGTTTGGGAAACAGGCAAGCATTGCGTACTGGAACCTGGGCTGTCTGGCCAGCGCCATTGCGCCGCTGCTGCCCGGCACAGAAGAGCTGGTGGCCACCCTGGAAACCTACAGCGACCTTTTCTACACTGAGTATTACGCCATGCTGGGCAGAAAGCTGGGGCTGGACCAGGTGAGGGAGGAAGACACGGAGTTACTTACCCAATTGGAGAAAATGCTTGCCACCGTGCAGCCAGACATGACCATGTTCTATCAGTACCTGATAGAGCTTCCGGCGGCGCAGCAGGAAGAGCCGGCAATAGTTGCCCATTTCAAAGACGCTTTTTATCAGGAGCTTTCCGGCAAGGAAAGGGAGCTTCTGGTTGACTTTATAAACGCCTACGGCCGAAGGAGAAGTGCCAATGCCATCTCCAGAGAAGAGTCGCAGGAGCTGATGCGGAAAGCAAACCCGCGGTTCATTCTCAGGAACTACCTGCTGCACCAGGCCATTCATGAGTTGGAGCAGGGGCAGGATACGTTATTCCTCAAGTTGCAGGAGGCCATCCAGGACCCATACTCCCACCGGTATGATGAGTTTTTTGCCAAACGGCCAGATTGGGCCACCCAGCAGGCGGGTTGCTCCATGTTATCTTGCAGCTCTTGATGAATAAAACCACAGCTCAAAGACCTTCTCCTGCGTGACAGGCGTTTGAGCAGAAATAACTTTACAGTCTACTCCTTTCTCTGTTCCCCAGAAAGGATCTGGGTGACGAACGGAAATTGAGAACCACAGGTGCTTATCTAGTTAGCAGCCTAGATCTGTTCAGGAACACAAAGGGAGTATTTCTGTTAGACGTAGCGTCTGATCTTATAATCCTGTTTTCGGCCTGTTTTTTGAAAAAACGGGCCGAAAACAGGATTATTCATGAGAGCCTTCTATGCAGTCTCAACGGAAAGGCCACGGGAGCTTCTTTCGTGGCTTTTCCGTTGAGACTACTTGTTTTAGGTTGGTTGGTGAAAACTGCCAGACAAAGGGGCTGCCAACGTAGTTGCTGGTTCCGGTAGCCGCGCTAGAAACCAACTAGAAGCCTGACGGCAGGTTCCTGCCAGGGTGCGTTGCCGCACAGAAGACCACCTCTCTTCCACTTCTTCTTCGTACAGGTATTGCCCCGGCGTCTCATTCATTAGGAACAAAGTTGAGGTCATCTTCAGCGTTCACCAGCACATAGGCTCTTTTCCAGGGGTATTCCCCAATCATTTGCCATTTATGCCCTTTGCCTGCGGTGTCAGCGGCAATTAACACGTCTCCTGCGGTGAGGGTGAAGGTTTCCCCGGTGCTGGTGGTGAATTCCAGGGTGCCTTCCAGCGTGAGTACATACTGCAGGGTAGGGGCAGGGTGCCAATCATAGAAGGTGCCGGGTGGGGTAACTTTGAATTGAATGGCTTTGGCGTCAGTCAGGGTGCGGTCGGTTACCGTGCCTACGGCCACTCTTGAATTGCCCTCTTCGTCATTGTACAGTTTATACGCTCTAATCATGTTCTTCCTTTTTAGTATGTACGCATACGCCAAGCAGAAAGAAAAGCTGCCAGCGGCGCCCTGGCCAATCAAGGAGCCAGCGCCTGTTTTAGTGCTACTTTTTGAAAAACAGCCCGGAAACGGAACGTTGAAGCGGTCAGGTGCAACCAGGGCGGTACAATAAAAAAGCCGCTCCTTTTTTTAGAAGCGGCTTTGGAAGGCAATAGAAAAATCTGGCTAGTTGCCCGGCCAGGCATTCCAGGGAATGCGGCTCAGAATCAGAATCAGGCCAAGGGCGTAAAAAATGGCAATGCTTTTAAAGCCGCTGGTAGTGCCTACCTGGCGTTTAGCCCGGGAATACCCAACGGTGATGAGAACCACGGCCAGCACCATCATGAGCGGGTGTTCTAAGAAGTACAGGCGGGACACTGAGTTTTTCATGGCTTCGCCAGAGGCGCTTTCCAGCCCCAGCGGAGAAACAAAGTACAGAATCAAGCCCACCACCCATTGCAGGTGCGTAGGGATTAAGCCCAGCAGGCCCAGTTTGCGGTTCTTGTCGGTGAAGGTTTTACCCCCAAATAAACCTGCCAAGGCGCTGAGCAGGGAGATTACTACGCCTAGAAGCACCAGGTACGCAAGGTACGAGTGCAGGTGCTGAAGTCCGGTATACATAGTTGTGTTAAATGGTTTCCGGAGTAAATATAAGCATTACCTGCTTCTGTGGTGATGGCGAATGAAAAAGTTCAGCGAAGATCCTGGCAATGGGCTTGGCCCACAAGCAGTTGGTTTAAGTACGGGCAGGAGGCAGGGAAAGTGGGAGGCGAACCGCAGTCGCCCGCAGGGGAAGGAGGGGGAATTCCTGTTTTCGGGCTGTTTTCTGAAAAACAGCCCGAAAACAGGAACCGGTGCTACTTGTTCTGCTTGCCCAGCACAAAGCCATAGACAATCAGCCCGGCACCGGCGGCAAACAGCACATACTGCTTTTCTCTGGTAGACAGGGCTTTGTAAAGGTCCATTCCGGCTTTGCCAGGGTTGGAAAGGGCGGCAAATAGCTGGGAAGGGCTTTTAAACAAGTGGGAGAATGATCTGGTGGTTTGGTTAGCGTCCATGGTTATTTGGTTTTTACCTGCTTTCCTACGGCATTCCGCACAAAAAGTAAGGGTTGCCCTGCGGAAGAAACCTGAATTTTAGCGCCTGGCCGTTGAATGAAGGCGCAACCCCGCGAAACATTCTTCTGATAGCTCTGACTTCCTCTGGCGGGGCAGTGAATCTGGTGCGCTGGCCGGGAGGGAGGGCGAGGTGGTTGATCCTCTGCCCGGCAAGGTGCCTGCATTGGGGTGGGCGTTAGACAAAGGTATCTTTTAAGCTAGCCCCCCGCTGAGGGCTTTGAAGGAACCGGTGTCTTTATTTAGTACAAATCTAAATTAATTCAAAAGCTGTTTTTCCTGAACCCAAAATGCAGCTGCCGGGGTATAAACTTCTACTTGATGTTGAACTTAAAGAGATGAAGATATGGAAGCGACCTGCAATCATTGTAACCACTGGATCCAGGATCAGAAAGTAGTGGAAGTGCAAAGCAACCAGTTTGGCTTGTGTGATGAACTGTCTGGCAAGCCAGCCATGAATCCAGAATTTGTGCTCCCGGTGGTGCATGAGATGGGCATGATGCCCAGCCAGCCCAAGCCGTTTGAGATGGTGACCGGCGCCCAGTTTGGGTGCAACCACTTTGAAGGCCGCCGCAACTGGATTGAATAACTGATGGCCTATCAAGGCGCAAAATAAAACTGTGGAACAATGAGAGCCGCTGCCAACAAAGGGCAGCGGCTCTTCTACTTTAGCCTATCGGTAATATTTCTTGTGATGGTAGATGATTGCGTCTGATGAAAGGCGACCTTCTAGTGAATTTCATCCAGTAGAACCCTCTCTTCAGTGTCCAGCCAATCCTTTATTTCTACTATCTGCTCTCTAGGTATTGGCTATCTGTCTGCGTACGCTTGTACTGATTTAGCTACGCGGAATACATCAGCAGCTATTGGTTTCAGAGTTGCATGCTTTGAGGAGAGGAACAGCAGAAAGGTACTTCTTTCATCTATTCTGGCGCGAGTCTCCAGATTAGTGCCGACGCGTGGTTGGCGACTCCAGACTCCCGTTTCTCCGTTTGAAGCATAAACTCGTTTTATCTAATGCCAGACTGAGTGAGGAACACATATTTCACATGTCACCGGCTGGTGGTTCCCGGCGAGTTGGGAGACTCGCAGCACTTATGGTCACGAGTCAAAGACTCGCGCCAGCGCATTTGTTCTTAACCATCAACATTGCGCAATCAGCCACTCCAAAAGACCTCGTAGCGTCCGGAGGACCTGCGAGCGTCTGGGCCAATCACTCACAAAATCCAGAAAATGAACCTAATCCTGGAAATCCTGCTTCTGGCAATTGGAACCTCCCTCATCCTAGCCTTCTCCCCGGGGGAGAAGGAACCGCGCCGTTGCGTTTTCGGCCTGTTTTCCTGAAAATAGGCCGAAAACGCAACTAATAAATACAGCGTCAAAACGCCTGCTCAAAAAGACCTCGTACTACTTGGAAGAACTGTTTGCATGTCCGTCAATAGCCGTTGCCACATCACAACTGCTCTAAATAGCAAAATCACAAATAGCTTCCAACGATACACTATCAGCAAACCCATTTCGGGCACTGCATACGTTAATCACTTCCACTCCACCTTCGGGAACCGGGCCTTCAAAGAACCGCGCATCAACCTGTATTCTTCCTGCCAGAAGTACGGCAGGCTGTGCACCACTTTTAAAGGCTTCAAATCGGGCGCAAGCAGGTGCAACATTACGCCCACGTTACCGCCGTCTACCGTTGGGTGTTGTTCCCAGTCAAACACATCTTGCAACCGGACTTCAAGCACCGGCGGCTGGGCGTTCTCTGGGTAATACAGTTCTACCAAGTGACCGTCTGGCAAAGGAAGCGAGACAGGCGCCAGTTCTTCCAGCAGCTGCTTGTGTTCTTTACTCAGCATGTTTTGCAGCAAAGGCAGAAGGTCAATGTCAAACAGGTCTTGTCCAATCTGCACATCTTCCAAGTGGTAGGCCAGCCACTCATTACAGGTAAGCAGAAGGGTAGAAGTGCTGATATCGGGGAAGCCTTCGGTGGGGTGCCATTTCCGCAGGCAAAGCACCCGGTTCTGGAACTGCTTCACGGCATCCGAGAAATTGAGCCACTGTTCCCCTTCGCGTTTGAGGGTCTCGCAGATGGCCGGAATTAAAAAGCGCTCGTCGGGCTCGGGGAGGGGTTTGCTCTGGAGCACGATGTTCCCGATGCGCAGGTCGCGGGAGGCCGTGAGTTCGCCTTCCTCGGGGTCCCAGGAAACCACATCTTTCTGCTTCACCAGCGGGGCCAGGTCTTTGGGGTTGAGCGGCGAGGCCAGGAAAATGCGGCCCACGCCTTCGCCACCGGCGTGCAGGTGGGCAATGGCCAGCCACGGGTCGTGCGCGAGGTCATCGCGGTGGCCCGCACTGGCGTACTTGCCGTTGGCGAGCTGGAACTGGGCGTTGTTGCCGGGGCGGGCGCAGGCAATACGCTCGGGGTAGCAGTTGGCCAGCAGGAAACCTGTTTCATAGGGATCCACGGCGGTGTTTTCAGGCTCTAGCTGGAACATCCGCCGGTAAGAGGCGGCAATCTTGTCAATCTTCGCGAAGCGTTTCTGGTGCAGTTTCTCCTGGCGGGTACGCCGCAGGGCCTCTAGGCGCAGGTTCAGGTCAATACCCGCCTCGCGGGGCAGCGGGTCGCGCTCTTTCAGTAGGGCGGCAATGTCGGTGGCCAGGGCCAGCTGACCGCTTTCCTGGGCGGCCAGCAGCATGTGGGCCAGGCGCGGATGCGTGGGCAGGGCGTGCATGGTGCGGCCGTGCTCGGTGATGCGGCCATTCTTCAGGGCGTTGAGCTGGTGCAGGGTTTCCTGGGCATGCAGCAGGGCGGCTTTGGGCGGCGGCGTGAGCCAGGTGAGCGCCCTGATGTCGGTGATGCCCCAAGCGGCCATGTCCAGCACCAGCGGAGCCAGGTCGGCTTCCTGAATCTCGGGGGTGCGGTGTGGGGCCAGGCGGGCGTGCCCGTTCTCGGTCCAGAGGCGGTAACAGGTGCCGGGACCTAACCGACCAGCCCGACCGGCGCGTTGGTCGGCGGCGTCTTTGGAGATGCGCACCGTCTCCAGGCGGCTGAGGCCGGTGGCGGGGTCAAAGCGCTGGGTTTTGGCAAAACCGGTGTCAACCACCACAGTCACGCCCTCAATGGTGAGGCTGGTCTCGGCGATGGAAGTAGCCAGCACCACTTTGCGCTTGCCGTTGCGGTCGGGCATAATGGCGGCGTACTGTTTGCCGGGTGGCAGCATGCCGTACAGCGGGTGGATGGCCACCTCGCGCAGGCCGCGCCGCAGCAGGGCTTCTACTTTTCTAATGTCCTGCTCGCCGGGCAGAAACACCAGCACATCGCCCTCTTTCTCTTGCAGGGCCTGGCGCACGGCGCGGTCGGTCATTTCGTGTAGCAGTTGGGCATCGGTCTCGCCGGCGTACTGCACGTTGATGGGGTATTGCCGGCCCTCGCTCACCACGGCCGGGGCGTTGAGCAGGCGGGTGAGTTGGGGCATGTTGAGGGTGGCGCTCATGACCAGAAGGCGCAGGTCGGGGCGCTGGGTGGCCTGGGCTTCGCGGGTGAGGGCCATGGCCACATCGGCGTGGATGCTGCGCTCATGGAACTCGTCAAAAATGACCAGCCCTACGCCTTTGAGGGCGTTGTCTGAGTGCAGCATGCGGGTGAGAATGCCCTCGGTGACTACCTCCAGGCGGGTCTTCTCTGAGATGCGGTTCTCAAACCGGATGCGGTAGCCCACGGTCTGGCCCACGTCTTCGCCCAGTAGCTGCGCCAGCCGTTCGGCAATGGTGCGGGCCGCCAGCCGGCGGGGTTCCAGCATGATGATTTTCTGCCCGGTCAGCCAGGCCTCGTCTAAGAGGGCCAGCGGCAACAGGGTGCTCTTGCCCGCCCCCGGAGGCGCGTTCACAATCAGCGTGTTCTGGGCGGCAAGGTGCTCCCGCACGGAAGGGATAATCTCCCGAACGGGCAGGTCTATGGTGAATGGGTCGAAAGGCAAGGGAGGGAAAATTAGGAATTAAGAATTAGAAATTAGGAAAGAGGTGGTAATTGGATTAAGTACTCAAGGCTCACCGCTTCCTTTAAGGGTAACGTAAAGGAGAATTGCTTATCTGGTGTAGTGGTAGCGGCATTGGGCTACCTCACATACTTGATTCATTCCTCTTTCTCCCACAATACGGTATACCAGGCGGTGTTCCTGGGTGATTCTTCTGGACCAAAATCCTTTAAGGCCATGCTTCAATGCTTCAGGTTTGCCAATTCCTTCAAAGGGAGTGCGTTGAATCACCTTTAAAAGGTCATTGATTTTAGTCACCATGCTTGGGTCTGTGCTTTGCCAATACAGGTATTCTTCCCAGGCTTGCGCGGAAAAAGTAATGTTCATGCCTATTCTGCCACTCCTGTTTTTGAACCTGGAAAGGTGAAAGGCACGGTCTCACCCGCATTCAATTGGGCAATAGAAGTTTGTAGTTTGTTGCGGTTGGCTTGGCTGGTGAGTAGATACTCGGTTTCCTGCAGGGCATTGTATTCTTTCAAAGAGATCAGCACCACCGCCTCATCATTTTTGTTGTTTCGTGGCACTATGATGGTCTCTCCAGATTGGATGACCTCATCTAAATACGCTTTGATTCTGTTACGCAGGCTGGTGATGGTAATTGCTTTCATGGCTCCCGTTCTTCAATTGAAAGATAAATGTACGAAAAAACCGTACATTTATATGTACAGAATAACGTACAATTTAGTTTCTGAGGAAACAGTAAACCCACTGAAGTAGAAGTCTTCAGTTTATGACCATGTTTGGTGATAATACCCTATAACAGGAATGATGGACGAGAACTAAAAATTAAAACGAATGCATATTAGAAGCCATCCCAAAAGTCATTTCCTCTGCCTATCTTCTATGGAAATGGTGCGGGCCGCCAACCGACGGGGTTCCAGCATGATGATTTTCTGCCCGGTCAGCCAGGCCTCATCTAAGAGGGCCAGCGGCAACAGGGTACTCTTGCCCGCCCGGCGGAGCGTTCACAATGAGCGTGTTCTGGGCGGCAAGGTGTTCCCGCACGGCAGGAATGATGTCCCGAACGGGCAGGTCTATGGTAAATGGGTCGAAAGGCAAGGGAAAAGTTTTCAATAATTTGAGTTTTATATCATAAAAGTAAGTGTTTTATAAGTAGTTTTAGATTTTCTTACTATCATCACTTTTAAAAAGATGAGAAAAGGTAAGTATTAAAGATACATTAGAATTAGAAGCTAATTAAAGGATGTTTAAACTAACTCTCAACAACTTTAGAGGTTTTAAGTCAGAAATTTTTGACTTTTCCAGATTAAATATTTTAATAGGGGAAAATAGTTCTGGAAAAAGTAGTGTTTTGAAATTTTTATTAGCATTAAAACAAAGCTTTTCTAGGACAAACCTTCAAAATTTTAATCTTACATTATCTGATGATTATGTTGATTTAGGTGATTATTCTGAGATGATTTCTGAGCATGATATCTCAAAATCTTTATGTTTTACCTTTTCTTTTAATAATTATTATGAATTTTTTACTTCTATTTATTTATCTCCATTATTCAATGTTGGGGAAGAAGAAATAAATGATAAAGATGTTGTAGAAAGAAGAGGTAAGCTGCAAAGTTTAATTCTTTCTTATTTGCCCAAGAATACTTCTTCTAATATAGATATAAGTATTGAATTAACTTCAGACTTAGAAAATCACAAGTCAATTATTATGTCAATTGAATGTGAAGATATAGGTAAAATAAATATTATTTATCCTGAAAACTATAAACCAATTGAGCAGTTTTTGAGTGGTTATCCAAAATGTTTAATTCAGTTTTGGGATATTAAAGGAAATTTAATTGAAATTCCAGATGTTGAGTATGAGAAAAAAGCGTTTCTTTCAATTATTAGAGTCGCAAGCTTTCGAGAAGAGCTTAAAAAGGTATTAGAAAGTGATGAGTTTTTTAGTCGTTCTTTTTGGCAACCGGCATATTTATTAGTTGTTCAAAATTATTTAGAATTTATAATAGATAAAATAGAATTTGTTAATCCAATCCACTCCAAACCGGAGCGATTTTATTTTGATAAAGATAAAAAAAGTGTTTATAAAACAAATGATATTGCTAAGCTTGTAGATTTAATAAGTAAGAAGAATTTTCCTCCAGAATTTATTGAAGATTTTTATAAAGTAGTAGCTGATTATGGAATAGCTCAAGGATTAGATATTACTGTAGATAATAAATTACCAGTTAAAGAATTGCGAGTGAAGATTAACAATCTTTGGAATAATATAACAGATGTTGGCTATGGTGTATCATTACAACTTCCTATAATATTTCAAGCATTTCTAGCAGAGAATGGGAATGAAAAAAAAATATTATTGATTGAACAACCAGAAGTTCATTTACACCCTAGATTACAGGCGAAATTTATCGAGACATTGGTAAAATTAGGGCAAAATAATATGTATTTTATTGAAACGCATAGTGAATATATAGTTAGAAAATTGCAAATTCTGGTCAAGGAAAAATCATATGGTTTATCCAGTAGTGATGTTTCTATCAGCTATTTGAGAACAGTTATTGAGGATGAACGTTCAAAAAGTGTAAAATCTAATCATTTAATAAGTGAGAATGGTAGACTTGTACCACCATTACCATCCTCATTCTTTGATAACTCTTATGAATTAGCCAAAGGGCTACTTGATTAATATTTGATATGAATTTGTTATTATTTAATGATATATATAGGTATTATTTTGACAACGTTTTAAATAATCCTATCAAGGATGAGCTAGGTAGATTCTTAGTAAGTATTTTTGATAATTTTATTGATGTTGAAAATGAAAATAAGATAGTTTTAAGTAAGCATTTAGCTGAATTGCTTGAAATTGAGTTTAATGATGTTCCAGTATATAAAGAATTTATTAAACATTTATTAGATTCAGGTAACTATTGCTCAGTTAAGAGTGGAAATGATGGCTTTAGTTTGTTTGAAGAATTAAATCATATTAACAAAATTCTAGGAAGTTATTCTTCTGTTTTATGTATAAATCGTCCTTCCACCCAGTTTGTTTATAAAAATTTAGCTGTTTATAATGAACGTTTGAAGCCAAATAATCATTGGATGTTTTTTGAATTAGCTAGATATTCAAAATTTAGTTTAAGGTACATTGATATCAATACCCCTAAAGAGTTGAATAATGTGTTTGATTTTATATTTGCACTATCAGAAGATAAACAATATGTTGTATTTGATAGGAATTGTAATTTCGAAGGTGATTTGTTTATTAAGCTAAGAAATCATAAGAGAAGAATATATTATTATACATTTGCTAAAAATAGAGTGAAACAATTTGAAATTTTTGATGATGCAAATGAATTTTTTAGAAGTGGTGTAAAAGTCTATACAACTAATGATTTACAATTAATCCATGAACGAAGGATATTTTTCGGAAATTTTGTAATGGATATTGACGAAGATTTTTGGGGGGTCAATTCAAATAAAACAACATGGAAGTTGGATTTGGAAAATAATGGGTCAATTGTTAAGGCTTTATTATTAAAACGTTCACAATTTAGTGAAGTAATTCGTTGATTTTTTTAATCTTAATTCTTGTCAGTTAATATTAAATTTTTTATTTAAAATAATTGGTGTTTTTGTTTGCCTAAACCAATTTTTAAAGCCTAATATTACTCTTCAAATACCCTTTTAATAAATCACACCATCCTAAGAGATTCGTTTTTTTGAACAGCATCTTGCCAAACGGGCACACCTGGTGGATTTTGATGTTCTGTTCCCGGGCATACGCTACGGCCGCCATGACCAAGGCATTTCCTACGCCTCTCCCCGAAGGGTACAGACTTGATTCTATTCGCAAGCTAACCATTCTGTTACAAGATTAAAATCCTGTTTTCGGCCTGTTTTTGGAAAAAGAAGCCAAAAACGGACAGACGTATTTAAGGGAGGTTAGATTTGCTCTATTCCTCTGGTTCAAAAACACGCTTATAGTGCGTTTCAATCTCAAGTACTTCTTCTGGCGTTAAGGCGGCAAACTCTTTGGCTTTGGCGCGGGCAGATAAAGTACCCTGGCCCTGTTGCAAAAACTGGATAAGCAGGGCTACGGTTTTATCGGGCATCTGGAAACGGTCATCTAGCCAGGCCTTTAGGCGGTCGTGTTTCTGGAGGTACGCTACTTCTTCGGGGATGATGTGCTGAATGGTATAGTCCACGCAATGGAACAAGAATTCCGCTTGCGGGGTGGCATCAAAATAGCGGTAATAGTCTATGGTCTCGTTGAGTACTTCTACGTTATGGTCTGGGGTGGTGCGCCATTGAATAAAATCCAGCAGGGGGTGCGAGTAGGTTTCCAGCACCTGCCGGTACGCGGCCATGTGCTCCAGAATAGCCGCCGACACCGGAAAGATGATGCCCTGCGGTGTAAAACGCATAGCTGCCAGCAGATGGTGCAGGAGATAGCGGTGCAGACGGCCATTGCCATCTACAAACGGGTGAATGAACACAAACCCGAAGGCCACTTGCGCGGCCGCCAGTACCGGGTGGTAATGGGCGTTTTCTAAGAGTTGGGCACTTGCCAGCAGACCTTGCATCAAGGCTGCCAGGTCTTGCCAGCGCGCAGAAATATGGTCGGGCAGGGGCTCGCCGGTGCTTCGGTCATGTTCCCCCACAAACCCGCCGGCGGTGCGGTAGCCCAGCGCCGTGAACCGGCTGTCGCCAATGACTAACTGTTGCAAGCGCAGGAGTTCGGCTTGGCTTAACGGCCGGGCACCCGCCTGTCCAATGGCCTGTCCCCACCGCACGGCCCTGGTTTGGGTGGGGCGCTCGCCTTCAATGCTAAACGAGGCCTTGGAATCTTTGAGCAGCAGAAAAGCCGAGGTACGCAGCAACACATCTTTATGCACCCCTTTGAGCGTGCGGCTGATCTTCTCGTCCAGTTTTTCAGCTATGTATTGTTCCAGGGCATGGGTTTTAGAAACCAACGGGCAGAAAGCCGGTGTGCCGGGCAGGTTGTTGAGAATACGGTGCCGGGCAGAACGGGTGCCCCCTGCTAACCCGTACTGCAGTTTCTCCTCCAGCAGCGGCACATAGTTCTTGATGGTCAGGTCTGGGATAGGCAGTTGTTCTTGCAGGAGCCATTCATACAGAAACCAGACTTTGCGCATGTACTGCCCCGTGTATTCTTGCTGGATCAGGGCCACCACCTCGGCTGGCCGAAGTTGTTGGAACAGCTTCTTGAAAAACAGCAGGTTGACGCCTTCATACTTCAGGGCAAACGTTAGATGACCGGCCAAAGAGTCTTGCGGGTGGTAAGCTGGCGGAAAAACGGCCCATTGGGCCTGGCTGTATTTGCGGTTCTTTCTGCTGATGATGGCCAATTTCACCGGAAACGGTAACGCCAACCCATAAAATTGAATAAGCGCCCCGTAGCCTACCAACATCCCCGGCTCCGGCGCGGTACGGCCATGAAAAACGAGTATTTCCTGAGAAATTTGGGTATGAGGCATGGTGCGTTCTTAAAAACAGGTCTGTCAAAGATAGGAAAATCAGGTAGAAGTCAGTAAAGTCAGGTTGAAATAAGTAAATGATGTTAAAAACAGGTACAGAATGTAGGTTGAACAGGAGACAAGCTGTTGCTAGAAAGTTCCACCGTTAAGTTCGTTCTACTTCATTCCGTTTTTGGCCTGTTTTCCGGAAATGAGGCCAAAAACGGAAATGGCCGCCTGCGTGAACTTAGGCCGGGTTTCCCGTAAAAGGGGAAGTTTCTCTAATTTCGGCCATGGCAAACCAAAATCCGCAGCAAAAGAATACCCACCAAGATTTCACCGGCTTCGTCACCGTTCGCGGGGCCCGCGAGCATAACCTGAAGAACGTCAACCTCACCATTCCCCGAGACGCGCTGGTGGTGTTCACGGGCGTGTCGGGGTCGGGGAAGTCGTCGCTGGCGTTCGGGACGCTGTACGCCGAGGCCCAGCGCCGTTACCTGGAGAGTGTGAGCCCTTACGCGCGGCGTCTGTTCCACCAGATGGCCGTGCCCGAGGTAGATGCCATTGAGGGCCTGCCCCCGGCCGTGGCCCTGCAGCAGCAACGCGGCACGCCCACCACCCGCTCCAGCGTGGGCAGCGTGACCACCCTCTCTAACCTGGTGCGCATGCTGTATAGCCGGGCCGGAGACTACCCGCCGGGGCAACCCATCATCTACGCCGAGGCGTTCTCGCCCAACACTCCCGAGGGGGCTTGCCCCACCTGTCACGGCCTGGGTCGCATCTATGACGTCACCGAAGAAAGCATGGTGCCAGACCCCAGCCTCACCATACGGGAGCGGGCCATTGCCGCCTGGCCCACCGCCTGGGGCGGCCAGAACCAGCGCGACATCCTGGTGACTCTGGGCTATGACGTAGACACTCCCTGGCGCGAGCTGCCCCAGAAAGACCGTGACTGGATCTTGTTCACCGAGGAGCAACCCGTGGTGCCCGTGTACCCCGGCTATACGCCAGAGCAAACCCGCCGTGCCCTGCAGCGCAACGAGGAACCCAACTACATGGGCACCTTTACCAGCGCCCGGCGGCACGTGTTCCATACCTTCGCCAACACCAACAGCCCCCAGATGAAAAAGCGGGTCATGCAGTACATGCTCCACACCGACTGCCCCACCTGCCACGGCAAACGCCTGAACCCCGCGTCGCTCTCGGTCACCTTCGCGGGCTATGATATTACCGAACTGTCGCGCCTGCCCCTGCAACGGGTGGCCGAGTTACTGAAACCGTACGCGGCAGCCTCCGCTCAAGGCAACAATAAACAAGCCACAGAACACCCGGAACAACTTATCGTGAAGCAGCGCATTGCGCAGGATTTGACCGCCCGCATTCAGGTGCTGCTGGATCTGGGCCTCGGGTACCTGTCTTTGGAACGAAGTACGCCTACCTTGTCGCCCGGCGAATTGCAGCGCCTGCGGCTGGCCACGCAGCTGTACTCGCATTTGTTTGGGGTGGTGTACGTGCTGGACGAACCCTCGGCGGGCCTGCACCCCTCAGATACCGTGGCCCTGCTCACCGCCCTGGCCAACCTGAAGAAAGCGGGCAACTCTCTGTTTGTGGTAGAGCATAATCTGGACGTGATCCGGCAAGCCGATTGGCTCGTGGACGTAGGCCCCGCCGCCGGCGAGAAAGGCGGCGAGATCCTCTACAGCGGTCCGCCCGAGGGGTTGCAAGAAGTACCTGATTCCCAAACCGCCGCCTACCTGTTCGGCACGGCTCCGGGGCAAATGCGCCCGCGCCGCACGCCCACCGGCTGGCTCCAACTCAGCGGCGTGACCCGCAACAACCTGCAGAACCTGAGTGCGGCCTTTCCGCTGGGCGTGTTTACCACCGTCACGGGCGTGTCGGGCTCGGGCAAGAGTAGCTTGGTGAGCCAGGTACTGGTAGAATTGGTAGCCGAACACCTGGGCCAGGAAGTTCAACCCGAGGAAGAAGAAGCTGATGCTCTGGAAAGTCCTGCCCCGCAGACCCTGGGCGGAAGAATCGTGAGCGGCATGGAGCACATCAGACGGCTGGTGCGGGTAGACCAGAAAGCCATCGGCCGCACGCCCCGCTCCAACATGGCCACCTACACCGGCCTCTTCGACCACGTGCGCAAACTCTTCAGTGATACGCCGCTGGCCAAGAAACGCCGCTATGACGCGGGCCGCTTCTCGTTCAACGTGGCCAAAGGTCGCTGTGAGAACTGCCAGGGCGAAGGCTTCGTGATGGTGGAGCTGCTCTTCCTGCCCAGCGTGTACGCGCCCTGCCCTGTCTGCCACGGCGCCCGCTACAACGCCCAAACCCTGGAAGTCACCTACCGCGATTTAAACATCGCGCAGGTGCTGAACCTCACCGTAGACGCTGCCTGGGAGTTTTTTGATGAAGAACCCGCTATTCACCGCGCCCTCACCGTGCTGCGCGAAGTTGGCCTGGGCTACCTGCGCCTGGGCCAACCGGCCACCGAACTTTCCGGCGGCGAAGCCCAGCGCATCAAACTCGCCACTGAACTGCAGCGTCTGTCAAGAGGAAACACGCTCTACATTCTGGATGAACCCACCACCGGCCTGCACCCGGCAGACGTGGAGAAACTCATGGCCCAGCTGGAAAAACTGGTGGACGCGGGCAACACGGTCATTGCCGTAGAACACACCATGCGCGTAGCCGCCGCTTCTGACTGGGTTCTAGACATAGGCCCAGGCGCAGGAGAGGAGGGCGGACAGATTGTAGCGGCCGGTACCCCGGAGGAAGTGGCGAAGGTGGCAAGCAGCAAAACGGCTCCGTTTTTGGCGAAGGAATTGGCAGGGTAGTCCAGAAGTTAGTTTCCGTTTAGGGGCAGTTTTTGCCAAAACAGGTCAAAAACGGAAAAGCGGCATTCCCTCTCCCCTTGGGAGAGGGCTAGGGTGATGGTATGGCGGTTCAGGTTGCAAAAGCTGGAGTTCCTGGCGCAGACGCTCGCAGGTCCTCCGGACGCTACGAGGTCTTTTGAGAATTGAGGTATTTTGAGTATGGCTGATGGTTGGGGAAAGAGAAGAGCTGCGCCAGATATTCGGCCTAGCCGAAGAAGGAGAACCATTGCAACCATACATGCTCTCTTCCGCTGACGCGGACAAGCCCTAGATAACCGTGGTGTCAACTTCCGTTTTTGGCCTGATTTCAGAAAATCAGGCCAAAAACGGAAAACCTTTTCTTTCTCTTCCCCCGGGTTTATTGCGCTTTTCTGTTCCGGGCAATGAGGTGGTGAATGTAGCGGAGCTTCTCCACCACGGGCGGGGAGAAGGTTTCTGGGAGCAGGTCAGGGAGGCCTAGGGCGCGGTTCACCTCGTTTACCTTCAGGCTTAGCTCAGTGTAGCGGCTCTGGATGGTTTCCAGCTGGGCCTCTACCAAATCCTTTTCTGGCAGGTGGAGCAGGTCGGTGTTTTCAGCGGTATCCAACACGGCAATCATGTCCAGGTACGTGCCCCAGGTTTCGGCAAAGTCTTCCCAGGGGTGCATGGTGGCATAGGCGCTGATGTAGGCGTTGGCCCAGTTGGCCTTGGGGCCGTTTTGGTAGTAGTGGTCCATGGCCTCTGAATAGCTGGGGTGCTCATGGTCCCCAAAGATGGCCTTGAACGCCGCTTCGTCTTTGTTCTGGATGAGCAGCTGCCAGTAGTAGTGCCCAATCTCGTGCCTGAAATGCCCAATGAGCGTACGCTGCGTCTCCCCAAAGGCTACGCGCAGCTTCTCCCGCTCCACGGGGTCGGCTTCCCGCAGGTTAATGGTGATATTGCCATCGGCGTGGCCGGTGTACACCTTCTCCTCCCTGCCCAGGCCCATCCAGCCCAGCACCGGCGACGGTTGCACATCTTCTTTAAAATCAAAGGTAAGCGGCAGTTCAAAGTTCTCCTCTTTGGAGCCGTAGGGCAGGCCCAGGCGGTCCAGCAGGTACAGGAGGCGGCGCTTGGCCACCTCCAGCTGGTACCATTTGGTCATGTTGCCGTCTATTGACAGGTCTGGAATGGTCTTGGTGAGCTGGCAGTAGTCGCAGAGGCACTGGTTGTTCTGCTGCGGCTGGCTCCAGGCTGCCACAAAACGGTTACAGACGTTGTAGGTGCTGTAGTTGAAGCACTTCACCAGCGTGGCCCGGCAGTCTGGGTTGGTGCAGGTGTAATGGCCCTTCCCGTCAGGCTCCACGGCGTGAATGCCTTCGCACACCGGGCACCACCCCACTTCGCGCTGACAGCAAACGCATTGGGAATTCTCAAAGTATAATTTGTTGCCACAGGCACAGCCGAACGTTTGCATAAGGAAAAACTAAGCGGTAAAACAAAGGAAGAAGGCGCGGCATCTGCTTAGGCAGATATGACCACACCTCGCCGAACTGGTGAGCTTACTGGCTGCTATACGGCTCCGGTAGCGGGATGATTTTCACCCCGTAGGTGGTGGTGTGCCCCCCGTTGGTTCTGAGCATGCCTTTGATGGGGCTGCAGTCACTGTAGTCAGACCCGTGGGCTGCTTTGATGTAATGCACATCTGCGAGCAGATTATTGGTAGGGTCAAACCCCTGCCAGCCAAAACCGGGAATATAGGCCTCAGCCCAGGCGTGCATGACCGCCGTGCCTGTGAGGTTGAGCCCCTGGTTCAGGTACCCCGAGACATACCGGCACGGGATCTTGTGCAGGCGCGCCACGCCAATGAACAGGTGCGTGAAATCCTGGCACACGCCCCGGCCCAGCTGCAGCACCTCATTGGCCGAGGTGCAGACGTGCGTAGGCTCGGGGTCAAACTCCAGCAACTGGTACAGGTGGTTGTTCAGCTGTTGCAGGTACTGGTACACGGTCTGGTCTTGTTGCCGGAACAGCAGCTGGGGGTAATGCTGTGGGTCAATGCGGGTGTAGTGCCCGGTGCTCAGAAACAGGTGGTGGTTCAGGTAGAAGCTGTGGTCCTGCAGATGTTCCTGTTCCTGGGCCACGGTCATGGTGCTGCCGTACGGAAAGAACGCGAAGCTCTTCTCTACCACGGCTCTCATGCAGAACTCAAACTGCGTAAAGGGGCGGGGGCTGCGCAGGCTGGTCACGTCAAAACCAAACGGATTGCGGTGGTGAAAGACCTCAGCGTCCAGGGAGTTGGAGAAGCTGCAGGTGCGTACCTGTTGCGTCTGGTCCTGGCAGGGCAGCACCAGAAACGAGAAGAAGGCTTCCCTTACCGTCTCTTCATAGCTATTCTGGGTCTGGTACACCACTTCATATACTGTCTTCATGGGCTCAAAGCCTGGGGAGGCCTCAATGGTATTTCAGGTATTTGACATCTAACTGCTGGGCCAGCTCATAGACCGCATCCAGGGTACGCTTGAGAAAAGGAGCCGCCCGGTCTTCCACCTCTTCAATGGTGAGGTACTGGAACCGGCAGGCCAGTTTCCCGGCCATGAACTCTATGGACTCCTTTTTGGGCTCCTCCTGCTGAAACGCAATTCCCTGAATGCAGTCACGCACGCGCTCCATGCTGTAGGCCACTGATTTGGGGAACTGGGTGTCAAAGAGCAGAAAGTCTAATACGTGGGTACGGGTAGGGCTGGTTTTGTGGCAGCGCATGTACATGTCAAACCCCTCAGTGCTCTCCAGGGTGGTGGCCCATTGGTAATTCTCCAGGGCGCCTTCCTGCTTACCGGCGGCCTCCAGCTTTTCAATGTCATGGAGCTTGGTCTGCAGAATCCGGATGACCTGGATGACCCGCTCCAGGTGTATGCCCAGCGAAATCAGCATCCAGACGTCATTGTGCAGCAGGGTGTTTTCTATGTACCCCTTGGTGATGTAGCTGTTCTCCTCAATGCGGCGGGCAAAAAACTCTATCTCCTCTGCCGGAAGCTCACCTGTCAAAGAACCGTTCACCTTGTGGTAAAACCGGTTAATGGCCTCCCACAACTCAATGGAGATACTGTCACGGGCTCCCCGCGCATTCTCCCTGATGCGGCCAATGTAGCTTAACAGCGAGAAAGGGTTCTCTTCTGAGACGGTGATGTAATTGATGACCTGGTTATCTTCGAGGGCTGGGTGCAGGGCTTTGTAGGCGTCTGTGCTGCCCGCCATGTCCAGGATTGATTCCAGTACAAAGTCCCGGTTCTGACCCAGCGGCGCATCTACTGAGGACACATATTGTACCCGGCTGTACCGGGCCAGGTGCTCTGCTCTTTCAATGTAGCGCCCCATCCAAAACAGGCTGTTCCCAATTCTTGAAAGCATATGGTAGTTAAAGTTCTGAGTCTTGCGTTCTGCGTCCTGCGGTTGGCAGGGGCTCTGGGTTATTTTTATAAAAATTTCTGGCAGGGCAACCCCTGGTGGTTTCTTTTTCACTGTGCAAGGCTTCAACCCCTGTTGGCTGTACGGGAGCAGAACTCCAGTAGGGCCAACAGGTCTGTTGCTACGCCTTGCCAAGTTTTCCGTTTTAGGCCTGTTTTCTCAAAAACAGGCCAAAAACGGAAATTGAGAAGAAAACCTTATTCAGGGTTCAAAGGACCCATGGTCATGCCTTCAGGGCCCATGGTCATGGTTTGGCCGTTCTGGCTCATGGACTGGGAGCCGTTGTCCTGGTGCATGGCCATGTGGGTGCCGTCGTCCATCAAAACCCAGGTGTCTTTGGAGCCGCCGCCCTGTGAGGAGTTCACAATGAGACTCCCTTTTTTGAGCGCCACCCGTGAGAGGCCGCCTTTCAAGACAAACTGCCGGTCTTTGCCCAGCAGCGTGAAGGTGCGGAGGTCTACGTGGCGGGGTTCAAACTGGTCTTCGCCCTCAATGAACGTGGCGTGCATAGACAGCGCCATAATGGGCTGGGCAATGTACTTGCGGCGGTTCTCGGTGACCCGGTGCCGGAACTCGCTGAGTTGTTCCTTGGTGGCCTTGTTGCCAATCAGGATGCCGTAGCCGCCGCTTTCATCTACGGGTTTCACCACCAGTTGGTCCATGTTCTCCAGCACGTAGGCCAGGTCATCCTCTTTTTCGCAGCGGTAGGTGTGCACATTGTTCAGGATGGGCTCCTGTTGAAGGTAGTACCGGATAATGTCAGGCACGTAGGCGTACACGGCTTTGTCATCGGCGAAGCCGGTGCCGGGGGCATTCAACAGGTTCACATTGCCTTTCTTATAGGCCGCCATGATGCCGGGCACCCCCAGCATAGAGTCTGGCTTGAAGGTCATGGGGTCCAGAAAATCATCATCTAACCTGCGGTACACCACGTCTACCCGTTTGGGTCCGTTAATGGTCTTCATGTACACAAAGTTTTTCTCTACGTACAGGTCACGGCCTTCTACCAGCGGCACGCCCATGGTGAGGGCCAGGAACGCGTGCTCAAAATACGCCGAGTTGTAGACCCCCGGCGTGAGCACCACGCAGGTAGGGGCGTCAATGCCGTTGGGGGCCACTGACTGCATGGTGGCCAATAGTTCCTGCGGATATTCATGCACGGTGTTCACGTTGAACTGCCTGAACAGCTGGAAGAGCGTCCGTTTCATGGCCACCCGGTTAGACAACACGTAGCTGATGCCTGAGGGGCAGCGCAGGTTGTCTTCCAGCACGTAGTACTGTCCGTCTCTATGTTTGATCAGGTCTGTGCCGGAGATGTGGTTGTAGATGCCGCCTACCGGTTTTATGTCCAGCATAGCCTTGAGGTAGTTCTTAGAAGAGAAGATCAGCTCTGCGGGCACCACCTTGTCGCGCAAGATGTGCTGCTTCGTGTAGATGTCTTCAATGAACAGGTTCATGGCCAGGCACCGCTGTATGATGCCTTCCTCCAGCCGGGCCCACTCGGAGGCCGGAATGATGCGCGGAAACAGGTCAAACGGGAAAATGCGCTCTACACCCTTGGCCTCCTCTGAGTACACAGAAAAGGTGATGCCCTGGTTGAAGAACGACATCTTGGCGTGCTCGTTCAGCTCCTTGAACTCATCTTTGGTGAAGTCCAGAAACTGTTGGAAGACGGCCTGGTAATGCGGATGAGCCTCCCCCGGATTCTGAAAAACCTCGTCTAGAAAGTGCGGGGGAATCTGGTAGTTTTTAAATACGTCACTTATCTGGTTCTGGCGCAGGGCAGCATCCATATCTGTTGGTCTAAAAAGTTATTGCTAAGTGATTCTCCATTGTTTTCAGCAGGAGGGCGGTAGTCTGCTCGTTCACGGTTCCTGCTGGCAGAAGGGAGAGTGCCCCCTCTGGGGGAAAGTGTTTTCCAGCACCGGCGACTTTGTAGCCTGGAGTTTTTTGCCTGGACCGTCTGTAACTGTTCGCCGCTGTCAACGCTTCCTTTCGCCTTCTAGGTCTCCTCTAAGATTGCACCTTACGGAAAAGACACAGGGCTTTGTTCACCCTTGAGGAAGATAAAATGGTACTTTAGAAGAAAAACAGTATTTATCTGAGCGGTTGTTCGTAATTACCGCAGTGATCCAGCCCCCATCTAGTATTTATTTCACCTGTTAGGGGAGGAAGAGCCGCAATAAGAGGACGCAGTCTTCACTAATTTCCCTGGGCAAGTCCTGGCTTGGCAGCCATTTGTTGAAGATGAAACTAAAAGCCATTGGCGCTGCCTCCTGTTTCTTCTGGGCCTTACTTTTTATGGCTAATTATGGCCAAGAAGGTAGTGCGCCTCAGTGGTGGCAGGGGCAGGGCTAACCTAAAAGTACCCACTGGTGGCTGTGGCGGCCTGAGGGCTTGTTTCTATGAAAGAAGCTGATGAAAGTTCTTCCTTTTCTAAGGTGATGGACCGGGACTGACTCTGGCATGGCGCCAGCGTGTGCTTGGGCCTGCGTTTTGGGGCTGTTTTCTGAAAAACAGGCCAAAAACAGAAAGACGTTTGGCGTCTGTAGCCAGCCGGGAGAAGGAACTACTACGGCTGTTTAATTCCTTCGCCCGCCGCCTTGCCGTTTAGGGCGGGGAGAGGCGGGGCTGTTCTGGTCTATTCCCTCGGTGGGGGTTCTTCTGGTGCGGGTGCGGTCCCTTTCGCCGGGGGCGGCGCCGTTAAAGGAGCGGATGTTGTAAGAGAACGTGAGCAGGAAGAACCGCTGGAGCACCGTAGACTGCACGTCTTGCACAAAAGCATCTGACAGCGTGCGGGACACGCTCACATTCTGGCCCAGCACATCATTCACGCTTAAGCTGATTTCGCCCTTCTGGCTCTTGAATACCCGTTTGCTCAGGCTCATGTTCAGCAGGGTGACGTGGGGGTTGATGCCGCCAGAGAGGCCCGCGTTGTACTGGTGGCTGAGTTCAGTGCGGTAAATCACGCCGCGCCAGAACTTTAGGTTAGCCCGCAGGCTGGAGTTTTGCGTGAAGAAGTTGTTGTTATTGTTGCGGTTGCGCAGGGTACTGGTAATGACGTTGTAGTTAGAGCGGGTAGAAGCGTTAAAGTCAACGTTCTCGCTAATATTGCTGCTCAGGGAGACCCCCAACCCGTAATTGGTAGAGGTAGAGAAGAACTGCTCACGGTTAAACAAACCCGGCGTCTTGTTGTACCCCACTGAGCCATTCACGCTGACGTTGGACTTAATGAACGAAACCGGCTGCCCGAAGCTCATAAACGCCCGGGTGCTCCAGCTGCCGTCCAGGTTGACGGGCCTGATGAGCTGCGCGCCCGTTCCCGGGTTTAACCCGGCTAGAAGCGGCTCGCTTTCCAGGTTGGTCTCAGTGGTGCTGTTGGTGATGTAGTCATCTGTTCTGGCGGCGTTCACAAAGAAGGTGAACACACGGTTGGTCTCCAGGTTAAACGAGCGGTAGCGCACATTGACCGTGTTGCGGTATTCCTGCACCAGGCCGGCGTTGCCCACCCTGAACCGGAGCGGATTGGTGTTGTCTACCACTTCCTGCAGTTGCGTGACAGACGGTGCGTCTACGTTGGTGCTGTAGTCCAGCTGCAGGTTCTTGGTTTTGGAGAATTTGTATTCCAGTTGTGCGCCTGGTAGAAAGTTATGGAACGTGCGGTCCATCTGGTAGGGGGCCGGGAACTCCTGCTGGTTCTGCAGATTGGCGTTCTGGTACACGGTTTCCAGCTGCACGCGCAGTTTGTCACTGTTGTAAAGGTAGCTGGCCTTGCCCTGTTGCCGCAGGTATTCGCTCTCAAAGGCATTGCTCAGGCGGGTGTTCAGGTGGGTGTAGGCGTTTTCTTCCCAGTCATAGGCCAGGCGCTCAGAGTCTTCCTGCCGGTTGCTGATGCTGTAAGACGCCTGCACCCGCGCCTTGGGGCCCACCTGTTCGCCCAAGGCCACGTTACCGCGCCAGGTAAAGCCGTTCCGGTCTGTTTGTATGTGCTGGTTCAGGTAGTTGCTTTTCTGGGGCTGCAAATAGTCAGTGACATTGGTGAGCTGGTAGTTGTCGCCGTCTGTAAAGGTCTTAATAGTGTTCAGGCCCAGGGTGATGGTGCGGCCGGGTTTGTTGAACCGGTGGCTGAAATCAAGGTCATTGCTCAGGTTGTAAGAAAGCGCCTCCTGGTTTGAAGAGTTGTCACGGGTGGTCAGCAAGGCTTGTTCATAGGCCTCATTGTCTGGGTTGCTGTCATAAACCGACCTGCTCACCAGCGTGGAATAGGTGTCATTGCGCTGCACCGTGATGCGGGGCCTGATCAGGAGCCGGTTCCTGTCATTGGGCTTGTAGTCAAACCTGAAGTTGAACTGGTGGTTCTCCTCCCGGTTGGTGTTAAAGCTGTTGTCTCGGTTCTCCTGCTCGTAGTACTGGGAATTGAGATAATCGCGGAACACAAAGCGGTTATTCTCGTTGCGGTTGTTGCTGTAGTTGTAATTGCCACTTACCTCAATTTTCTTTCCCCAGAGGTCTGTATAGTTAAAGCCCAGGGTGTTGGTGGTGGTGATACCGGCCCCCCCGCCACCGCCGCTGCCCCGGCGGCCGCGCATGCCGCCCCCCGGTGCCTCACCCACTGAGAAATCCTGCAGGTTAATGTTGTTCAACAGGCCGTTTACGGTCAACCGGCGCTCCCCTTTAAAAAAGTTGACGCTGGCCCCCGCCATGTATTTTTTATCAGGCCCCACGGCCGCCGCCACTTTGCCAAACTGCCCCGTGCGGCGGTTTTTCTTGGTGACAATATTGATGGTTTTGGCGCGGTTGCCGTCGTCAAAGCCGCTGAACTCGGCCTGGTCGCTTTTCTTGTCAAAGATCTCAATGTTCTCAATCACTTCGGCGGGCAGGTTGCGCAGGGCCGTGTTGGCGTCTTCACCAAAGAACCGCTTGCCGTCTACCAGTACCTGCCGCACGTCTTCGCCCTGGGCCTGCACTTTGCCGTCGGTGATGGTGACGCCGGGCAGCTTGGTCACCAGGTCTTCGGCGCTGGCGTCATCGGCCACCTTAAAGGCGGCCGCGTTGAACACGGTGGTGTCTCCCTTCTGGGTGCCCGGCGGCACCTGCCCCACCACCTGCACTTCCTGCAGGAGGGTGGCGCCCTGCTGCAAAACCAACTGCCCCAGGTGCACGGGCGTTTGCTGCACCTGCACTGCCTTGCTCAGGGGCGAGTGCCCCAGGTAGTTGACCAGCACTGCGTACGTGCCCGGGCTCACCGCCGGAAAACGGAAGTTCCCCTCTTTGTCTGTGCCCACGGCGGTTCTCACCGAGTCTGGCAGCCGGACCAGCTGAACCGTGGCTCCCACCAGCGTTTCTTTGTAGAGTGCGCTGCTCACCGTGCCCGTCACCGCCACCCCCTGGGCCCGCGCATAGGTAAAAGACAACAGAAAGAACAGGAGAGGGAGGAGGGGTGATTTCATGTCTGGGAGGTGCGTTTCCCCCTTTGACCTCAAAAGCAGCCGATAGTTTATTCGTAACTATTAAATTTCTGAATTACTTCGGCTTTGGCTCATCGGCAGTTCCAGAGAATAGGAACTGTTTCGCGTGATATATTCTGGTTATGGCGCAGGCGGAACTTGTGCCTGTAAGGGAAGTGAGTTTCTGTTTCCGGGCTGTTTTGGGGAAAGTAGCCCCAAAACGCAGACCCAGGCGCACGCTTGCGTCATGCCAGGGTGAGTCACGGACCATTTCGATAGAAAAAGAAAAAATCTCATCATTTTTCTCCTCCGCTGGGTGAAGGACGGGAGGTACCTCTGGTGTCAGGCAAGCCGACGAGTAAGTGACGGAAGGGCGGCACTAACGGGCAGCGGGTGGCTGATTTCTCTGGACAGGATTTTCTGTTTCCGGGCTGTTTTTGAAAAAACAGCCCGGAAACAGAAAACAGTCTCTGTCGCGCTGAACCCCAGGAAAGAGGGGGAGCGCCCAAAGGAATTCCCCCTGGACGGATGCCTTTGCCATTGACCGCGGGGCCATGACAGAATACCTTTCGGCAAAAGCCACGTAATTTAAGGGGGCGGCGGCCGGTGAGGCCCTTGGTGGGCACCCGGTTTCTGACAGTAGCCGGATTTAAGTTAGTCAATAGTCATTCATGAAAGACCTAGTGCATTCCCTTTCTTCTTTCAAATTGGTTCAAATACAAGGTAGATCACTGCGGTGGGCGCTTTTGCTCTGGCTTTGCGCGACAGCGGTATTGCCCGCCCGGGCGCAGGAGGCAACCGCAGACTCTACGGTGGCAGCGGCACTGCCCGATTGGCCGCAGGACTCCCTGGGCCGGAGCACCCCCAGAGGAACGGTGCAGGGGTTTATCAAGGCCATATCTGAGGAAAACTATGAGAAGGCAGCCCTCTTCCTGAACCTGGACAGCACCCTGCAACAGCCCCAGCAGGGGCCTAAGCTGGCGCACGCCCTGCAGCGCCTGTTAGACCAGGGCGGGGAAATAGTGCCGTATTCCCTCATCAGTGACGCGTACACCGGCCGCGTAGATGACAACCTGGGCCCCAACCTGGAACGGGTGGGCACCGCCTCTGTCAACGGTGAGACTTTTGACCTGTTCCTGGAGAAGATAGAGGGCCCAGAGGGTGGACCCCTCTGGCTGTTTTCGTCACAGACGGTGCAGCGTATTCCTGTTATCATTGAACAGGCCTCTAAGCCGTTGGTAGACAAGGTGCTGCCGGGCGTGGTGGTGGAGAATAAGTGGGAGGGGGTGCCCATTGGCCACTGGCTGGCGCTACTGCTGCTGGCTGCCCTGGCCTATGTGGTGGCGTGGCTGCTGGTGCGGCTGGTGGTGTATCTGCTCAAACTGGGCTGGCGCAATGCCCGCAAGGAACACATTGCCGGCCTGATCAGGGCGTTTACCCTGCCCATACAGCTGTATCTGGCGGTCTGGCTCTTTGTGTGGGTAGGGCAGCAGGCCGGCATCTCCATTATTGTGCGGCAGAAGTTCAGCCAGATTACGGTGCTGGTGGGCATGGTGGCCATTCTGCTGCTGCTGTGGCGCCTCTTAGACGTCATGTCCCAGTTTCTGGAGCGGCGCCTCACCCGGCGCGGGAACATGGCCGGGCTGTCGGCGGTGTTGTTCCTGCGGCGCGGCCTGAAGATAGCCGTGGTGGTGTTTGGGGTGATTGCCCTGCTGGGCACGCTGGGGTTTGACGTGACCACGGGGCTGGCGGCGCTGGGGATAGGCGGTATTGCGCTGGCGCTGGGCGCGCAGAAAACCGTGGAGAACTTTGTGGGCAGCGTGACCCTCATTGCCGACCAGCCCATACGCGTGGGCGACTTCTGCAAGGTGGGTGAGACGGTGGGCACGGTAGAGCAGATTGGCATGCGCTCTACCCGTATCAGAACCAATGACCGCACGGTGGTGACTATCCCTAACGGTGACTTTTCTTCGCAGCGTATTGAGAACTTCGCCCACCGGGACCGCATCTGGTTTCACCCCACCTTTGGCATACGCTGTGACACCAGCCCTGAGCAGATCAGGTACCTGCTGGTAGAACTGAGGAGCATTCTGTACGCGCACCCCAAGATTGACCCGGAGAGTGCCCGGGTGCGGTTTGTGGGCGTGGGGGCGTCTTCCTTTAACCTGGAGGTGTTCAGCTATGTGCTCACCCGGGACTTCGGGGAGTTTCTGGAGGTGCAGGAAGACCTGCTCTTGCGCATGCTGGAGGTGATTGACAGCAGCGGCTCTGGGTTGGCGTTCCCGTCGCAGACCCTCTACCTGGGGCGCGACTCCGGAAAATCTGAAGAGAAAACGCAGGCGGCAGAGGAGCAGGTACGGCAGTGGCGCCAGGACAACGACCTGCCTCTGCCCAAGTTCAAGCCTGAGCGCATTCAGGAACTCCGCAACACCATTCCGTATCCGCCTGAAGGCAGCAACGCCTAGGCTGTTTTGGGGCTGTTTTCAGAAAAACAGCCCCAAAACAGCTCGTGGGTCAAACCAAGACGCGTTCTGTTCCTTTCCTTGGCGAAGGGTTCCGGCAGTATGGTTTCCAGGCCAGGTAGTTCTTTGCAGGCACGTTTTTCAGCGAAGGATGGCACGCAATATTCTTTGAAAAGGACTTGCCCCAAGCAATAGCAAACGTTACTTATAGGCAGTTTTTCAAAAACGGGTTGCGAATGCCTTCCGGTAATATTGGAAAATAGAAAACTGTCATCTGTGAGATAAAACCGTAACCTATTTCGTTTCTTTATTTAACATATTTATAAAGATGGTTTGCTAGAAGTTTGCAGTGAAAACAGTACTTTGGTCCCAATTTATGACCACTGCTTCTATGAAAAAATCTGCATTTTCTTCTGTGTTTGGCTTCTTGTTTTTAGTGATTTTTATGGGCTGTTCAGATGACAAAGAGGAGCCTGCACCTGTTTCCCCTGAACCTATTGTAGCGCCGGTATATGCCTGTAAATTACTAAAAGAGCAGGTCACCAACGGTACGCCCGGTCAGCCTCACCAACGTGAAATCCAGTACGTGAACGGGCAGGTGACCCAGATCACAGAAGTAGCCACGGTCAATTCACAGACGTCCGCCACTGCTTTCAGGTTTGACTATGACGGGCAGGGGCATATACGTACCACCACCATTCCAGATGCCCAGGGCCTTCCGGCTCAGGTATTCGTGTTTGACTATAATTCTGACGGCTTGGTGCAAAAAGTCTCCTGGTTCAACAAAACTCAAAACCCGGGTGCGGCGGCTCCTATGCTGTACTCAGAGCGCGATTTCACTTATAACTCTGCCAAGCAGCTGGTCAGGAGCAAGCACTGGCTGGTCACGGGCCAAACGCCGTTGTTGCTCAATGATTATCTATTCACCTACAATGCCAAAGGCAATCTAACCAATTCCCAGGAATACCGGGTACTGGCTTATCAAGGCAACACCATACAGAATGACATTGTGCTCAAACTCGCGTTTACCCATGATGACAAGGTGAACCCCAATTATGAAAACAAATTCCTGAACGCCTTGCCCCCTGGTCTGGTGCTACTCAATCTTTCCCCTAACAACGTACTCACCACAGTAGCAGAATCTACGCTGGAAGGAACTCAGAAAGGACCTGGTGCCTCTTTCAATCCGGCCCCGTATAATTACACCCGAACCTATACGTACACCTACACTTCAGAAAACAGACCGGCTACGCAAACATCTTCGCAAGGGAGTGTGCGTACGTATACCTACTCCTGTGAGAAGGTGAAATGACAGGTGCCCCTTATCTGGTTTTTACAGGGTTAGTTTTGGGTTTCAATAAGCCAGAATCTACTCTTTTCTGTAAATCAAGACCAAAGTAAACTGTACAAACTTATCGTTTAAGCTCTGTGCGGTTTGAGAGCGGTTATTAACCTGATCTTCTGGAAATGTCTTTTAAACATTAGTTCCAATAGACACTTACGCCAGACAAACCCTTTCAGTATAACTGAAGCAGAAAACGCGAAACAGGTTCAAAGAAAGCAAGTGTTTTCGGGCTGTTTTCAGGAAAACAGCCCGAAAACAGAAGAGAACTTTCCCCCCTTGTTGTTATGCGATCACGTCTGGTCTTTCCCCCGAGAGCTCAAGAATCAAATCCCTTTGCCCAGATTGTTGTGGTAAGGCCGCATTTTGTGCCCGGCAGGAAGAACGGTAAGGGCGTTTTTAGAAGGGAATGGTGCCTGTTTTGTTTTGGGGCTGTTTTTTCTAAAACAGCCCCAAAACAAAACAGGCAATGCCTTCGCCGGTACGGCGAAAACATTGCCTGGATATAAGTAGAATAGTGACCTGGAAGCTGTTTGGGTTTTCTTTTTAAGTCACTGGCGCAAGAGCCTCCCATGGCCGAGACCGGGAAACTTTAAACAGCTTTCTAGTCATTGTCGTCTTTGATGCCAAGCCGGGCCTGGGCTTTGTCTTCTGTGCGCTCCCAGGAGGTTTTTAGCTCTTGCCATTCCTGTCTGGTTTTCTCATCCCAGGTAGAGCTTTTGGCCTCCAGTTCTGCTTCGCGGCGCTTGTAGTCGGCTTTCAGCTCCCGCCATTCCTGTTCGGTGGCGGTTTCGGCTTTGGCGGTTTTGTCCTGAACCCAGGAAGAGAACTGGTTGAATTCGTTTTCGGTCTCATTGCCGGCTTCGCTTAGTTCATGAGAGGCTTCCTCCCCGGCGGCATCCAACTCGGTTTGGGCTTCATTGACTTCCACGCTGGCATCGTTTTTCTCCTGCTGGGTGCAGGCGGGTAAGAAAGAGAAGAAGGCAAGGCCTGCCCCAAGGGTATAGAGTTTCAAAGAAGTTTTCATAGGGATCTTGGTTGCTATAGGTATTTGTACGGTACTACCTGAAAAATGATATATTCAGAAACGAAGGTATCTCCTCTTAAGACCCTGGAACTGCGGCGGGCCCAGACGCAGGGTGAGCCAGGTCTTCAGCCGATAAAAAGTTAGCCCGGCCCGTTGGATTGAAGTAAAAGGGATACGCCTGCATAGGCCGTCACCGCTGTATGTTTTGTAAACCGCCGCGGGCAGGAGCAGGGGAGCGGTGAAAAAAACGTTGAGCGGTATGGCTAGAGAAGGAGGGGAATAGGTAGCAGAGAATCTGGGGGAGGGAATGAAAACATGGGATTGCGGTTGCGGTCCTTATCCTTGCCCGGCCAGAATCCGTATGAACCAGACCGGTTTTGCGTAGCTGAAGCATGATGCAGCCATGGGAATTGCCGAAACGACCCCAGACAACGACCGCCACTCACTATGAAGGTGCATATAGACAACAAAGACACAAAGCTTTTTACCAGTATTCAGGCCAAACCAGGAAAGGAAACCATTGTCTTGCTGCATGGTGGCCCGGGGGTGCCTGACGGAATGACGTACCTGGTGGAGTTCCTGAGCCGTGACTTTCAAGTGATCACCTTTCACCAGCGTGGCACCCAGAAGTCCCCCACCAGCGGGCACGATTACTCCATGAAGGCGTACCTCTCAGACCTCACCCGCATTGCCGACTTCTTAAAAGTAAAGAAATTTCACTTGTTTGGGCACAGCTGGGGCGGATTGTATGCCCAACTGTACGCAGAGCAGCACCCGGAGCGCCTCCAAAGCCTGTTCCTCTGCAGTCCGGCCTCCGGCACGGGCACCCAGTGGAAAGACACCCTGCTGGAGATTGCCCGCTACAACAAAGCCAAAACCACCACGCTGGAGTGGCTCAACATGAACATGCAGGCGGGGCTGGGGCTGTTGGGCAGTGACAGCGGGTACAAACACTTCTTCTGGCAGGCGCTGGAGAATTTCAGCCGGGGTTTCAAGGAATCCCACCCCGAGAAATTTGAGGTGGAGTGCATCAGGGCCGAGGCTATCAACCAAACCCTCAAGCAGATAGTGGCGGCGCCAGAGCTGCCGGTGTTCGCCCACCCTGCCTATGACGTGACCATTGCCTACGGCGACCAGGACATTATTGGCGACAGCAAAAAACACGTGCTGCAGCGGTTCCCTACCGCAAAAGTGCACACCATTCCGGGCAGCGGCCATATTCCGTGGTCCCACAACCAGAAAGCCTTTGTGAAGGTGTTGCAGGAGCATTACGGCATTAAAGCGGTTTAATACCTGCGGCATACCGTTTTGTCTTCTTTGTGCCGTTTTGGGGCTGTTTTCTGAAAAACAGCCCCAAAACGGAAAATACGCAACGCCTCCTCTATAAGCCTTCGGTAAATACCCAAATCCAGTGCTGGTACTAACCAATCTACTGCAGGGGCGTACCTCTTGGGGTGGTTTTGGTCTGAGAATGATGCAGATAGGGTGACAAACAGCACCTTGTTTTCAGCGGAAGCGGCCTGACCCTGTCTGCAAGTTGATTCAGGCAGGAAAAGACATGGTCTTTCCGCTTGCGTTGGTTTTGCATTTAAACAGGTAGTGGAATAGGTAAAGAAGGAGGCGCATGAGACGTAGTAAAAGACATAGCGGTTGGCAATTCCTGTGGGCAATGCTGTGCCTGTTCACTTTTGCCTGCAAGCAAACCCCTCAGCAGGAAGTGGCGGGGCAGAGCAGGAGAGACCCACCTGCCGGTAGGGCTGGCAAAACGGTCACGCTCACCATTCCCCACCACCCGCTCCGGACGGAGCAGGACCTGGAGGTGCTGCTGCAGCAGATAGGAGACGCCCGGGTGGTCTTGCTGGGCGAAGCCTCGCACGGCACCGCTGAGTATTATACCTGGCGGGCGGCTATCACCAAACGGCTCATGCAGGAGAAAGGCTTTGACTTTGTGGCCGTTGAAGGGGAGTGGGCCGATTCATACCGCGTTAACCAGTTCATCAAAGGCCCGCGCAAAGACAGTGCCGCCGCCGTGGCGCTGCTGGAGCAGTACAACCGCTGGCCCACCTGGATGTGGGGCAACTACGAGGTGGCCTCGCTGGTGCACTGGCTCAATGCGGTGAACCAGGGCAAACCCTCAGACCAGAAAGCAGGCTTCTTTGGGCTGGACGTCTACTGTCTCTGGGAGTCTATGACCGAGCTCCTGCCGTATGTGAAGAACAACCCTGACCTGGTGAAGGCGGCGCGGCAGGTGCACCGGTGTTTCCAGCCGTACAGTGCAGACGCCATGCAATACGCAGAGGCCGTGGCCAATGCCTCGGCCAACTGCCGAGCCGAGACCAGCCGGCTCTGGCGGGAGATTCAGCAGCAGAGTCAAAACGAAGGGAATACCAAAAGTGAGGCCCAGTTTGTAGCCGAGCAGAATGCGCTGGTAGCCCTGAACGGCGAACGGTACTACCGGGCCGCCGTGACCAGTAATTCTGAATCATGGAACATCAGGGACCGGCACATGATGCAGACCCTGCAGCGCCTGCTGGAGTTTCACGGGCCTGAGGCAAAAGCCATTGTCTGGGAGCACAATACCCACGTGGGCGATGCCCGCTACACAGACATGGCTGATAGGGGCGAGGTGAACGTGGGGCAGCTGGTACGCAAGGAATATGGCGAAGAGCAGGTGTTTGCCGTTGGGTTTGGCTCTTACCAAGGCACCGTGATTGCCGCCAGCCGGTGGGGCGCCCCCTACCAAACCATGGAGGTTCCCCCGGCGGTACCGGGCAGCTGGGAGCAGATCCTGCACCAGTTAAGCCCCACAGATAAAATCATCTTCTCCAAAGACCTCGTGGCCAATAAAGCCCTGAATCGGCCGGTAGGCCACCGGGCCATTGGGGTGGTGTATGACCCCAAGCTGGAGCATCTGGGCAACTATGTACCCTCTGTCCTCCCTAAACGGTATGATGCGTTTATCTTCCTTGACAAAACCCGCGCCTTGCACCCCATAGAGCGTATCACCGTCCGGAATGAACCGCCAGATTTGTATCCGTCTGGAACGTAGAGAGGTTGATCATTTCTTTTGTAGAGACCAGGCACCGCCTTGTCTCCCACGCTGTTCTGATCTTATTTCTGGTGGTATTTCAAAAATAGAGGCATAGTAGGTGGAGGTTAGTAAAGATTGTGACGCATACCAGATGATTCCCCTCTTGGGAGGGGTAGGGAGTGGTTTTGACGCAATACTGGTATTGTGCCAAGGATATGGTGTGGCCAGCGCAAAGAGACGAGGCGGTGCCTGGTCTCTTTGCGCTTGGTCATCCTGAACATTCTTTACGCGGGAGCCGAAAAGAGCTGGCGTAGCTACCGAAGGATCTAACGAAGACACTTGCTCCCGCCACCGTTCCTGCCTAAAGGCATTTTAATTTTCCCCCTGCTGAGGTTCTTCAGGTTTCTCCTTGCTGATCAACCTAACCCAAAGAATCAAAAAGCCCCTGACTCGCCGCCACTCAGACAGGAGGGGCTTCGTTCAAAGTTTCCACCACGCTGCCGTCCTCTGTTGCATTGCTTCTGTGGCCACTGCAGTTTTGAACCGTCTGTCCGTGCTCCCGCTAAGCTCCTCGGCGCCTTCGGCTTCTGCTTCGCCCGCTCCCGCAGGCACTGGGAAGGAGGTTGGGGCTGCGGGAGTTCACCAATACAACTGAAAGGTGCCATTGGTAGAGCTTCCGTTGCGTTTTGGGGCTTTTTCCAGAAAAACAGCCCCAAAACGCAAAGCGCTCATCTTACTTTTCTGCGTTGGCCTTACTATGGCGCGGAAGTTACTTTAATGCCTGGTACTCTTTCTGGTTGTCCCCCTTTGAAGGGGGTGAGGGGGGGGCCAAGGCCGGAGAAAAGACAAATTTAAACAGGCTCTTAAGCAGATAAAATGGTAATACGGTTGCTTTGAATTTTCTGACGAACAGGAGAATTAAGCTTTTGAACTGGTCTTTAAAGCAGAAGAAATACTTGTCTACTTGATAGGACGCTGGGGAATGAAAACTGACAAAGAATACCACTTCTCCTTCATAGGATCATTTCCTGATGAAAGGAAGCAGGAGCCACTCAGAAAAATCTTTTTTCAATTGCGTACAGAATATACGTATTTGCGTCCTTCATTCTAGACAATGCTGTCATTTAACCAACAGAGGGTTGCGTTGAGCCTCTTCTTTTTCCTGTCAGGATTTAATTTTTCCAGCTGGACCTCCCGCATTCCCACCATTAAATCTGCCCTGGATCTGAATGAGGCCGAACTGGGGTCGGTGCTGTTGAGCATGCCCATCAGTTCGTTGATCGGGTTGCCGTTGTCTGGTTGGCTGGTGTCAAAATTTGAAACCAGGAAGCCCTTGGCCGTGGGGTTCCTGCTGAATTCTGTCATGCTGGCTTTTATAGGGCTGGCTCCTTCGCCCGTGGCGCTGGTGGCGGTGTTGTTTATGTTCTCGCTGAGCATGCGGGTGTTCAACATTGCCATCAACACCCAGGCCATTACCCTGCAGAAGCAGACAGATAAGAAAATCAACGGCTCGTTTCACGGGCTGTGGAGCACCGGCGGCATTGTGGGCATTGCGTTCACCACCCTGCTGGTTTCGTTGAAAGTGGAGATGGTACCGCACCTGCTGATAGTTTCTGCCATTTCGTTGGTTGCCACGGTGGTGGCGTACCAATATCTGCTGCGCCATGATGTGGCCCCGGCCAAAAGCAAAGTGAGGTTTGGGAAACCAGACCCGTTCATTCTCTACCTGGGGCTGCTGGTCTTCTTTTCAGCGGTGTGCGAAGGCGGCATGTTTGACTGGAGCGGGATCTACTTTCAGGAGGTGGTGGGCGAGGAGGTGTTTACCGCCGGCTACCTCATCTTTATGTCGTTCATGGCCTTGTCCCGGTTTATCTCAGACAAAATCATTGATGCCCTGGGCGTGCCCACCACCTATGTGTTCAGCGCGTTTCTAATTTTTACAGGGATCATGCTGGCCATTCTGTTCCCCACGTTCTGGCCGGCCATGATCGGTTTTTCCATGGTGGGTTTCGGGACGGCCTCGGTGATTCCCATGACGTACGTGCTGGCCGGCACCTCAGACAAGTACACCCCCGGCATGGCCATCTCCCTCATTGTGACCTTCGGGATTGTGGGGATGCTCATTGGCCCGCCCATGATTGGGTACCTGGCCCACGCCTTCAGCCTGAAAGTCTCGTTCATCTCTTTTGCCGTGGCTGGGTTGATGTTGATTCCCATTTCTAAGTTGTTTTTTAAGATGCAGAACCGTTAGGTTTTGGTGCAGTTTACCCTTTCCTGTTTTCGGCCTGTTTTTCAGAAAACAGGCCGAAAACGCAATTGCGGTGTTTTTTCCTTGGGGTGTGGGGGAGCGGTGGCTATTGGCGCAGACGCTCGCAGGTCCTCCGGACGCTACGAGGTCTTTTGAGCAGGCGGTGATGCGGTGGCAGGTGCATTGAACCCACCTCTGCCCCTCCGAGGAGGGGAGTGATCAGGTATGCGTGACCGGCTGGTGTAAACATCCCCCTTCGCCCCCTTCAAAGGGGGAGTATCAACTGGAGTATATTTCCTATATATGTTTATGACGCCACACATTTAAATCATTCATAAGAGCTATGTGTCTTCAGCTGAAATAATATGTTAAATATATTCAGCGGGAAAGCTAAAAAAAATTAATTCTAAAACCCCGCCGCCGCGTCATCGCCTCTGGGGTCAGCGCCGCCTTCCAACGTGCCGTCTGGCAGTACCAGAATACCGGCTGCCCGCCCGATGCCTCCCGTTTTAGGGGCAATCTTGTGGCCTTTGAACCACAGGCCTAACCCAGTTCCAAAACCCAGCGCACCCCATTCAGACAGAATCCAGTTGGGTTTCCATTGGTGGTGGAAGCGGCCGGCGTTCACGGCGCCCTGAATGGTGTGGCCGTGCACCGTCACGTTCTGGATGATCTGGAACACGGTGGTGATGATGGTGGAGCCGCCCATGGCGCCAATGACCAGGAACAGCTGCCCGTCTTTCTCCAGAATAGTGGGGGTCATGGAAGAGAGCATGCGCTTGCCGGGTTCAATGGCGTTGGCCTCCTCGCCCACCAGGCCGTAGCTGTTGGGTACGCCGGGCTTCACACTGAAGTCATCCATCTCGTTGTTGAGCAGAAAGCCGGCCCCGGCCACAAACACCTTATTCCCGAAGCTGCTGTTCAAGGTGGTGGTCACGGAGACGGCGTTCCCCTGCGGGTCTACAATGGAATAGTGGGTGGTGTGCATGGGTTCCGCCAGGGGCGGCGTGCCGGGAGATACCTGCTCACTGGGCGTGGCTTTCTGGAGGGAAAAGCCTCTCAGGCGGCTTTTGATGTAGCTGGTGTCCAGGAGGCCGTACACGGGCATGTCAAAAAAGTCGGTGTCCCCGAAGTGCTTGGAACGGTCTGCGTACACGCGCCGCTCTGCCTCTACCATGAAATGGGCGGTTTTGACGGTGTTCCAGCCCCACTCGCGCAACGGATAGTCTTGAGACAGGGTCAGGAGCTGGATGAGCGCAATGCCGCCGCTGGAGGGTGGGGGCATGGCCGTGATCTGGTACTCGCCCACGTTGGCCACCAGCGGGGTGCGCCAGACGGCGTGGTAGTCAGTGAGGTCTTGCTGGGTGATAATGCCTTTGCCGCGTTTCATCTCTTCTACCAACAGCCGGGCGGTGGCCCCGGCGTAGAACCCGTCACGGCCCTGGTCTCTGATGCGCTCCAGCGTGCGGGCCAGGTCGGGAAGGCGCAGGGTATCGCCTTCGCGCCAGCGGTCTTTCAGGATAAAGTCGGGCCGGCGGGTGTTGTAGGCCAGGAAGTTTTTGCGCTGCCCGTTCAGTTTCTTCGCCTCTTTCTGGGTCAGCGGAAAGCCCTTGGCCGCCAGCGCAATGGCGGGCTGCACCAGTTCCCGCCACGGCAGGCGCCCGTACTTCTGGTGGGCCTGCACCATGCCGTCCACGGTGCCGGGCACCCCCGCGGCCAGGTGGCCTTTGAGGCTGAGGTTCTCAATCACTTCACCGCGGGCGTTGAGGTAGAGGTCGCGGTGGGCGGCGGCGGGGGCTTTCTCGCGGTAGTCCAGCGCGGCCACGGTGCCGTCCTGTTGCCGCAGCACCAGAAAGCCGCCTCCGCCCAGGTTGCCCGCGTCTGGGTACACCACCGCCAGGGCAAACTGCACGGCCACGGCGGCGTCTATGGCGTTTCCGCCCCGCCGCATGATGTCAGCGCCTACCTGAGAGGCCAAGGGGTGCGCTGAGACCACCATGGCGTTCTGGGTGACCAGCCCCCTGGTGTGCAGGTCTGGGTTGGCGCAGCCCACCAGCGTTAGAAGGAGGAAGAAAAAAGAGCGTTGAATTGTTGGCACGTGGAAAGCAGTAGTTGTTGTATGGTTTTACCGTTGGAAGGAGGGAGAGGTTCCGGTTCTTTTCAGGCGCGGCGAAGGAGGGGTGTTTTGGGGCTGTTTTTCAGAAAACAAGCCGGAAACGGAATGTTCCTGTCTTTCATCGTTCTGCCTGGGAGGAGGAGCGCTCGTTCCCTTGTTTTTGCAATGCGCCGTCTGCTGTTTCGCTGGTTGGGCAGGGTGTTGCTGAAAAATAGAGGGTATTGTGTGCAGGTGCCTTGGCGGTTGATGCTGTGTTTTACTGGCGGCCTGAAATGCGTGTTCTGCTGTTCTCCTGGTGTGTTGCTGATGGAATGCGTCGTTTCCTTGTCAGTGCTGTTGGATGCAGGGCCTCACTGGAGCAAATGTTTCATTTTTGCTGCTGCTGCAGATGCTGGAATGCGTAATCTGCTGTTCCCTTGGCTGTGCCGCTGCCGTAGTACCGTGATTTTAGGAATACGTGGTCTGCTGTTTTCCCTGGCTTTGGCGTTTGCTCCGGTGCGAAATCCCATTGCTGTTGCATTGTATCCGGTAAGCGCTCACGGCCGCGGGGCCTCGTCCTGGCGGTGAGCACTGCTGTTAAAACTAGGCCCTCCGGCCTTGCCGCTGGAGCGGCACCGTATTAACAGAGGCGCTCACCCCCAGGACTGGTTTAGATTCCTTTGCTGTAAGTGCTTGTGCTGTTATGTCTGCCTCTGCAGGTAAATGCTGTAGTTCCGCTAGCCTGAGACGAGCCCGTGCTGCGCACATCAGTCAGGGGCAGAAGTGCTAATTAACCCAGGTGCCACTAGCAGAAGTGTTGATTGTTCATTGTTGTTTGTTGGTTTACTTCTTGCTGCTTGTTTGCCGCTTTCTCTGGTTCAGGTTTCCAACTTGGACCTGTGGTGGCGGAAGTTTTCAGCTTCCATGGGGCGGCAGCCTCACATGACCTCTGCCCTCTTCTACACCTCTATGGCGCGGAAGTTACTTCCGTGCCTTCTAACTCCAGCTGATACTCCCGCTGATACTCCCGCTGGCGCGGGTCCCCAGACTCGTGCCTACAGATGACGGACGGTCTCTGGCTGCCCTCGCGGCACGGCTGCGAAACCAGGCATTGCTGCTTCATTCGTGCTGATTTGCGTAAGGAAAAAAAGAAAGGACTCTGAACTTAAGACTCAAGACTCAGGACTCACTCCGATACTCCCCCTTTGAAGGGGGCGAAGGGGGATGTTTACATGTGCAGATCCACGCATGGCAGATGAAGGGGCATGCATCTCATACTTGCCCCCACGCATGCCAGATAACTCCCCTCCCGGGAGGGGCAGGGGTGGGTTCAGGTATGCTTCTTGAAACACGCTCCCGCTGACCAGGGCATGTCTTGGTGCTACCAAAGGCTCGGTGCTTAGGGGCGTTTCTGGGCTGTTTTTCTGAAAACAGGCGTAAAACAGGAAGCGTCCCCTGCGTAGTACCTGCTACCATGTGCAGTGCCAAAGATGCTTTTCTGCCATAGGTGGGGCTGGCGGGCAGCGTGGCGAATGAACGCACTTTCGCCCTACCTAAAAGAAACCAACCGCAAGGGAATCAAGTAAAAAGAAACGCAAAAGAAAATACCACCGGCAGAAGGAGCACTCACCCTGGTTCCTGCTCCCGCACCACCAACCCCACCCACATGGCAACTACCAAGAAGAGCACAAAAAAGAAGCAAGACACCTTGCGCGACATTGTGGTGATAGGCGCCTCGGCGGGGGGCATTCTGGCGTTGCCGGAAATAACCAAGCACCTGCCGGCCAACTTCCCGGGAACCATCTTTGTGGTGCAGCACCTGGGCCCGTACTCTGAAAGCGTTTTGCCCCAGATCATCAATTTAAACAGTGCGTTGCCCGCCCAGTTTGCCAAAGACGGGGAGAAGTTCCTGCCCGGCAACATCTACGTGGCACCGCCAGACCACCACCTGATCTTGGAGAAGGGCACCATGGTGGTGTCTAAAGGGCCGAAGGAAAACCGGTTCAGGCCGTCTATTGACGCGCTGTTCCGGTCGGCGGCGTATGTGTATGGTAACCGGGTGGTGGGGGTGGTGCTCACCGGGTACCTGGACGATGGCACCTCGGGCCTGTGGTCTGTGCAGCGGCTGGGCGGCGTGACGGTGGTGCAGGACCCCTCTGATGCGGCCGTGCCCGACATGCCCGCCAACGCCCTGCAGTTTGTGGAGGCCGACCACGTGGTGCCGCTCGCGCAGCTGGCATCTTTGCTCACCCACCTCACCACCGAAGAGGCCCCCGCCCCGCCCAACGTTCCGCAGGACGACCTGAACCGGCTGGAGATTGAAATTGCCATTGCCCGCCATGACAACGCCTTTGAGATGGGCATCATAGACAAAGGCGAACTCACGGCCTTTACCTGCCCAGACTGCCACGGCGCGCTCACCAAGCTTATTGAGGGCAACCTCATCCGGTTCCGGTGCCACACCGGCCACGCCTACACCATCAGTTCGCTCTTAGCCGAAGTCACCGAGTCGGTGGAGAGTCTGCTCTACCAGGCCATGCGCGGGCTGGAGGAAACCAAGATGCTGCTGGAGAACATGGGCACGTACTTCACCCAGACCAAACAACCCGACGTGGCCGCCCTGTTCCAGCAGAAAGCCGAGGAGACCGGCCAGCAGGCCCGCGTGGTGCATGACTCTATCTTTGTGCATGAGAAACTAAGCGGCGATTTGCAGTTCCAGAAAAAGAAGCTCCGGTAAACGCGGAGTGCGCAGGGGGTTTTCGGGCTGTTTTTTAGAAAACAGACCGAAAACGCCTTTGAAGTTTGGGCTGGTCCGCTTCTTCCGGGGCCGTCACCAGGCCCTGAGTTTCCCGCCGGGGAAGGCAGGCAAGAGGTTGTCTGTGCAGTTTGCTGCCCCTTCCTTTCAGGGCATGTTTCCCCGCACTTGCTGGTCCGGCTCCGCCGAGGGGAAGAACTGTTTCTTTTTGGGCGCTGCCCCAGCGATAGAACGGGAAACTCCTCTTTGTTCTTATCTTGCTTCCCAACTTACCGGTGCCCAAACCGCCCGTTTTTACACACTACCCAACCCCTTATGAAACTACTCCTGACCCTGGAAGACCTGGCCAAACTGGCCGCCGCGTATGTGTGCACCCTGTACCTGGGCTATAGCTGGTGGACGTTCTTCGCGCTGTTGCTCCTGCCAGATGTAAGCATGTTGGGCTACCTGGCTGGCCCGCGGGTAGGGGCCTATGCCTATAACCTGTTCCACCACCAGGGTCTCGCGCTGCTCACGGGCACGGCCGGGTTTGCGCTAGGGCACCCCGAGCTGCAACTGGCCGGGCTGGTGCTCTTCGGGCATAGTGCCCTAGACCGCGCCCTGGGCTACGGCTTGAAATTCTCTGACAGTTTCCAGCACACGCATTCAGGGTGGATTGGAAGGCTGAGTAGCGGAGGCTAAATATAATTGATAAAGTATAAATACTTTATTCGCTAATTTAAGAGAAACGAACTAATGACGATTTTCTTTTTATATTTAATAATCGAATGATACTTCCGAAGCTGCGACGGTATGTGGTGTTAGGAATTGAGGTGGATAGAAAAATATTTGATTTTTATAAAGTTTAAGTAATTGATATGAATGTGTTTTGGGAGAGGTTAATATTTTATAAGTTTATATGTGATTTTTTATTTATACATGATTGAATCTAAGTTTTAAGAAAGGTTGATTGAATATTAATAGATGTGGCTTTTGGTGATATGTTTTAAAAATGAAGATTACAAAAAGTTTAAAATCGCTGATTTTTGAAATATTAGTTTTTGATTTCAAGCTAGTGGATGAATTGTTTTCTAGCGATATGATTATGGATTTTTTAAATGATGTATGGGATTTGAAATCAATGCCTTCAACAGATAAAAGATTTGATAATGCTTATAGGGATGTTTATCATCATATAATTAATAATGATGATTGGAATTATAGCGAACTTTTTGAGCATAGGTTAAAACTTTTAGATAATGATAGAGAATATAAGAAATTTATTGAAGCTATAATAAATCCAAAGTATAGAAAAATTGAGGATGATATAATAGTTGTTATTTTAGAACTTAACCGAACTTTAGGAAAGGAGGGTTATAAATTAGCAATTAGTGATTATTCTGAAAATGGACTTCCCATTTATAGAGTATATGAAAAGAATGATATTGATAATTTGCCTATTGATACTAAACTGAACAGTATTCCATTTTTTGTTGAAAAAAATCCTCGTGGAATGTCTAAAAGTAAGTCTTCTCATAATACCCCTGAAATTTTTCCCTCCTTTGTTGTTGTTCATAATGTAAAATGGAATGATTATGGGACTGAATCCGCTTTTTCGTTATTTTATTATGACAATAATTGCGTATGTAATTATATTGGTGAATTAAAAATCATATGTGGAGAAGAATTGTATCCAAAAAAGCACCTTCCAGATAATTTTATTAATCTGACTAGCTTGTTTTGCTCACTTGGGCAGAGTAGAAGCTATTATGATAGGATAAAATATTATTTTAAGCATGATTATGATTCAATACTTTTTTCATTAAAAGACGCTGCATTCTTTCCTCATATACAAGAGTCTTTTGAAAATAGAATTGTGTTTCGGCAATCATTAATTAGAGAGGATAAAGCTGAAAGGCTTTTGAGGGAAGTTAGAAATATCTTGAATGAAACAGAGCAATCCAATTATTATAGTTTTACATTTGTTTTCAAACCGCTATTTTCAGATATTCCAATTGATGTTGATTTTGACTTTAATACAGATGATGATATTCCAAATAGAATTATTGGATTGATAGGCAAAAACGGGACAGGGAAAACACAATTAGTTACTTCATTGCCAAATAGAATATCTAGAAAGGAAAAAGATTTTTTTAAACCAAGTATACCTTTATTTAGTAAAGTAATTGGAGTGTCCTATAGTTTATTTGATAAGTTTGATATTCCAATTAATACAGCTTCTTTTAATTACGTTTATTGTGGTTTAAGAAGTGTGGATGGAAATTTTTTACAAGAACAAGATTTGGTCGTAAGATTTCATCATTCTTGGAAGAAAATAGAAGAGCAAGAGCGGATAAATAAATGGAGAAAAATCCTTTTAAATTTTTTGGATGTAGATATTTTGAATCAATTTCTAGTTCCTAGAGAGGAAGTTAAGGTATATAAAAATAAATATGAAGTTGATGTTAAAGAGTTTAAAAGAATAAATAAAGAACTGAGCTCTGGCCAAAGTATTATGCTTTATATTATTACCGAAATCGTTGCTAATATAAGATTAGATTCTTTGTTAATATATGATGAACCTGAAACACATTTGCATCCAAATGCTATAACAATGTTAATGAGTACAATATATGAGCTTGTTGATGAATTTGAATCCTTTTGTATAATAGCAACACATTCCCCTCTTGTTATTAGAGAACTTTTCTCAAGAAATGTTTATGTTGTGGAAAGGCATGGGAATATACCTTCTGTTCGTAGGATTGGTCTAGAGTCTTTTGGTGAAAATTTATCTGTATTAACTGATGAAGTTTTTGGTAATAAAGATGTGCCTAAACATTATAAAAAAATAATTGATTATTTTGCTGCATCTGGGGAAGCTTTTGAAGATATAGTTTCTAAGTTAGAGTATGATAATATTCCATTAAGTTTAAACGCTCGCCTTTATATCTTAAGTAAACTATCCTGAATATGATAAATTTGAATTCTTATAAAGAGGATCCTTTTTCTTTTTTTGCAGAGGTTGTTGCGGGTAAGAAAAATTCTGCTCAAGATAAATACTATAAAAATAGATTGAATTCTTTGACTGAAAGTGTGAAATTGCTTTATGAAGATTATGATTTAGCTTTTCAAAATAACACTTTGCAATATTTGGAATGTTGTGGTTTTACAGGTGATGAAAAAGAAGATTTGCTAAAGCTTTATTCATTTAGAGCTAAAGCGTTTCAGGAGTTAAAGATAAAACTAACAACTATAGAAAGTAATAGGATTATTAGTACCTGTCAAAATTGTACTATAGGTGAAATAAGTTCATTTGATCATATCGTTCCAAAATCTGAATTTGCTGAGTTTGCTATTCACCCGAAGAACTTATTTCCTAGTTGTTCAAAATGTAATGAATATAAAAGTATATCTTGGAGAGATAATAATAAACGTTTGTTCTTGAATCTCTATCTTGATAAACTTCCAAAAGATCAATATTTGTTTGTTAAATTAAATTGTAGTGATTCAAAATTAGAAATAGATTTTTATATTGATAATATCAATGGAATAGATGATGAATTGTTTTCCATAATAGAATACCATTATCAAAAACTTAGGCTATGTGAGAGATTTAAGGAAAATTCAGATTTAGTAGTTACTAATTTAATTAATTCTCTTCAATCCGCAATAAAATTTTCGCCATTAGATATAATTATTAGAACATCTGATGAGCTGAGTAGGAGAAATCAAAAAGCTTTTGGTAGTAATTATTGGAGGTCTATTTTAGAGATTTCTTTAGTGAGTTTTGAGCCATTTCTGAGGCAGTTTGTATTAAAATAAGTTTGCCATTTACAAGTTTTTTTTAGTCCCACCCCAACAACGCCAGCAACTCCTGCTTGCTTATAGCCTTCAGCATGCCGCCGTCGGTCTTGACCAAATCATTGACCAGTTCCTTTTTGCTGGCCTGTAGTTTCTGCATCTTTTCTTCCACGGTGTTAGGGCAGATGAGCCGAACAGCCACCACGTGCTTGTCCTGCCCGATGCGGTAGGTGCGGTCAATGGCCTGGTTTTCCACGGCGGGGTTCCACCACGGGTCTACCAGGTACACATAGTCGGCGCGGGTGAGGTTGAGGCCCGTGCCGCCCGCCTTGAGGCTGATGAGGAACACCCGCACGTTATCCTGCTCCTGGAACCGCGCCACCGCGCCCTGTCGGTCTTTGGTCTGGCCGGTGAGGGTCACGTAGTTGATGCCGCGCGCTTGCAGGGCTTGTTCAATCAACTGCAGCATAGACACAAACTGGCTGAACACCAGGATCTTGTGGTGCGGCGCCTTGCTTTCAATCTGCTCCAGCAGCACCTCCAGCTTCGCCGAAGGTTCGCCCACGCCCGCATCATCGGGCAGCAGGGCGGGGGAGTTGCAGATTTGCCGCAGGCGGGTGAGCCCGCGCAGCACGTGCATGGGGTGCTTCTGAATTTCCTCTTCGGCCTGGGCCGAGATAAACTCCCTGATTTCGCGCTCATGCGCCGCGTAGAGTTCGCGCTGCGCCGTGCCCATCTCGCAGTACAGCACCATCTCGGTCTTGGGCGGAAGCTCCTGCGCTACCTGCTCTTTGGTGCGCCTGAGCAGAAACGGACTAATTTTCCGCTGCAATTCTTTAGCCCGCCTGAAATCTTTGAACTGGTCAATGGGTTTGGCGTAAATGTCCCGGAAATAGCGCTGGTTGCCCAGCAGCCCCGGGCACGCGAAACTCAGCTGCCCGTACAGGTCATAGGTGTTGTTTTCCAGCGGCGTGCCCGTGAGCACCAGTCGGTTGCGCGCCTGCAAGAGCCGCACCGCGCGGTACCGCTGGCTCTGCGGGTTCTTGATGTTCTGGCTCTCGTCCAGCACCACGTAGTTGAAGCGGTAGTTCTTGAGCACGGCAATGTCTGAGAGCAGCGTGCCGTAGGTGGTGAGCACCAGTTCATAGCCGTCCAGCTGCGGCAGGTGCTGCACCCGCCCGTTTCCGTAGAGCGTGAGCACTTTTAGGCTGGGCGCGAATTTGGCCACCTCAGCCTGCCAGTTGAACAGCAGCGAGGTGGGCACCACCACCAGGTTGGTATTGCGGTCTACCTTGCCGCGTTGCCCCAGCAGAAACGCCAGCACCTGCACCGTCTTGCCCAACCCCATGTCATCTGCCAGACACCCCCCGAAGTTGAATTGGTCTAGGAAGCTCAGCCAGTTGAGGCCCTGCCGCTGGTACGGCCTGAGGGTGGCCCGCAGTTCTTCTGGAATGGGTACTTCCTCAATGGCTTCAAAATGGGTGAGTTTCTGGCGGTAGAGCGCCAGTTCACCGCGCACTTCCTGGCTCAGCACCTCTTCGTCGTAGAGCTCTTCAATGAGAGGAAAGTTCATCTTGGGCGTGCGCAGGCGTTCGCCCGCCAACTCACCCGCGCTGAAGTAGCGTTGCAGCCGCTCCAGCCACTCCTGCGGCAGAATGCCCTGGCTGCCATCGTCCAGCGTCACGAAGCGCTGCTTGTTGCGCAGGGCTTTGTGCAGCGCCTTGAGTCCCGCCTTCTGCTGCCCGAACTGCACATCTATAGAGGTGTCAAACCAGTTGATGCCGCTGGTCACTAGAATAGAAATCTTGGCCTTGTGCGGACTCAGTTTCAGGCTCTGTAGTTCCTTGAAGCCCAGCAGCGTGATGCCCTGCCCGCGCCAGCTCTCGAAGGCCTCCAGAAACCAATCATCTAGCAGGAAGCGGCTTTTGTGCAGGTAGAAAGAGTCCAGGTGCAGCTGCTCGTTGAACAGCGGGTGCTCCCGCAATACCGCTGACGTGAATTTGTGTTCCGCCTCGCGGTCACGCACCACGGTAAAACTCTGGCCCAGCGCATCTTTGGCGTAAATCTGCTTCTGCGTGAACACCGGCACCTCTACGTGCCCATACCGCATGACCGGCGTAAACAAAATAAAATCCTGCGATTCTGAAATGTACAACAGCCGCTCCAGGTTCAGGTCAAAGCCCTGTTCTTCCAGTTGCTGCGGCGTGGCAGGTTTTAAAAACGAATAGGAGATTTTGAGGCGCGTCTCCAGATTGGCCAGCACGGTCTCCCTGAACTCCTCAAACTTAGAGGCGTGAATGAGCACCCGCTGCCCCCGCTTCTGGAAGAACTCCACCACCCGCCGTACATCTGGGTTGTAGAGCAGGTACAGCTTCTTCTGCACCTCCAGGAAATGCCCATACCGAAGCGGCAAACGGTGCAGGGGGTACGGCTCGCCGTCAATCAGGAACTGCGGCAGCACGTAGTAGAAATTCTCCTGCGCCTGCACCTCCAGCGTCAAATCCAGCGGCGCGTTTCGCAGCTCCACGGGCTCCAGCGCGTTGGCGCTCAGTTTGCCTTGGTTTTCAGATTTCTGGGCGAAAAACGGCAACCCCAACGGGTTCTGCACCAGCGCCTTGAGCGCCTCCAAATCGGCGGCCGTGGTCTCGTTGTCGTAGTTGTTCTGGAAGCGGGAGAGGCCCGTGTAGAACTTGAGCACCTCGGGCTCGTTGCTCTGCCAGATAAAGTCCAGCGGGTTCACTTGTTTGAGCGGATTCTTGATATTGCCCGACTGCGCCACCGCCGCCTCCAGCAGCTCTACGTGCAGGTGCTTGTAGTATTTGTGCTCGCCCAGCACCACAATTCGCTGCGTGTTCTGGTTCGGCTGCGCCGAAGTGGGCGTGGATTGAAACGGTAATTTCGGCTGCTCAGGCGCCAGCTTTTCCTTTAAAAACGCCTGCGTTTCGGGCGTAATGGGCAGCAGCTCTGGTAGCCTCGGTTTTATCTGCAGCCCCTGCGGCGTGTACTCCAGCGTGAAGTACGCATCCAGGTCGGCTTCCTCTTCCAGCCCGTACTCCTCGGCCTTGGCCTGGAGCTTTTGCCTCCTGAGCTGCGCATCAAAGAACACCCGCCACTCGGGGCGGTGCTGGAGCGCCTGCACCACCTGCACCATGTGTCCGCACAGCATCTTCTTTGGCGTCTCGCACCCGCACGACAACAGCAAAGAATCAGCCTGCTGCACCACCGCCACACCCGGGAACTGCAAATACAAATACGTGCCTTCAAACGACGCCGCATTGACTTCTATCTGCACGGGCTGAATTTGGAACCCCGGCGTTTTGCCGTTCAGAACCTCTGCCGGCGCATGCCGCGCCAGCACCGCATACGTGAGCGTGGCAATAGTCTCTGGCAGGCGGTAGTCGGTGGGGTGCACAGGTTTGGCAGGGTTTGATGTTTGGTGCGGGACGTTCATGGTGTTGGGAGGGTGAAGGTACGGAAAAAAGGGAGACCTCACCCCCGGCCCCTCTCCCACAGAGAGGGGGGATTTTTGCTTTTCTGTTTTGGGGCTGTTTTCGGGAAAACAGCGCCAAAACGCAATTCACCTTTTCTTACTTCCTTTACATAAGGAGATACTCCCCCTTGAAGGGGGCGGAGGCGGATGTTGACTCCTGCCGGTTTACGCATTTCAGATATTCCTCCTGTAGAGACCAGGCACTGCCTGGTCTCTGACGCATTGCCGATATTCCCCTCCCTGGAGGGGTAGGGGTGGGTTCAGGAGGGCCCACAATGCTTCTTTGCTTGAACGTAAGTAACAGAGTATTTGGCGGCAGCTATTGGCACAGACACTCGCAGGTCTGGGAGACACTGCGAGGTCATAGGGGCAGGTGGTGGCTTAGGGCTTTTAGGCTTACAAGATAGGCTCCCACTGGGGAATGGATATGAGCTATGCGTAGGAGACAAGGCGATGCCGGGTCTCTACAGGTGGCTTTAAATGACTGCTTTGCCTAAAACTTCCCGTTTCCCTTTTTCTTTATACCTTACTCCTTCAAACCTTTCAAAAACTACTACTTCCATGAAGAAATGGCACTCCCTCTGCCTGGCCGCTGTCCTTACCGTTGGCTTTGGTGCCATCACTGGCTTTGCGCAGGCGCAGAAGAAGACTGCGCAACCAACCGCTGGGAACCCCATCTTTCCCGGTTGGTACGCTGACCCCGAAGGCATCATTTACGGCAAGCAGTACTGGGTTTTTTCCACGTATTCAGACCGGTACCAGAAGCAGGTGTTCTTTGACGCGTTCTCTTCAAAAGACCTCACCAGCTGGACCAAACATAGCCGTATTCTGGATACGGCTGCGGTGAAATGGGCCAAGAAAGCCATGTGGGCGCCAGCGGTGATTCAGAAAGGGAAGCAGTATTTCCTGTTCTTCGGGGCGAATGATATCCAGAGCGACCAGGAACTGGGCGGCATTGGCGTGGCCGTGGCCGAAAAACCAGAAGGGCCTTACAAAGATTACCTGGGCAAGCCGCTGGTAGACAAGTTCCATAACGGCGCCCAACCCATTGACCAGTTTGTGTTCAAAGACAAAGACGGCCAGTACTACCTGATCTACGGCGGCTGGCGGCACTGCAACATTGCCAAACTTAAAGATGATTTTACCGGTTTTGTTCCGTTCGCAGACGGCACCACCTTCAAGGAAATCACCCCCCAGAACTATGTGGAAGGCCCCGTGATGTTCATCCGGAACGGGAAGTACTATTTTATGTGGTCAGAAGGCGGCTGGACCGGGCCCAATTATTCAGTGGCCTACGCCGTGGCCGACTCTCCGTTTGGGCCGTTTGAGCGGGTGGGCAAGGTTCTGCAGCAGGACCCCAACATCGCCACTGGCGCGGGGCACCACTCGGTGATGCAGGTGCCGGGCAAGGACCAGTGGTACATTGTCTACCACCGCCGCCCACTGGGAGAAACCGACCGCGACCACCGCGTGACCTGCATAGAGGAAATGCACTTTGATGAGAAGGGCATGATCAAGCCCGTCAAATTGACGCATGAAGGGGTGAAGCGGAACAAGCTGTAAATCCTATCGTCTCTTACTGTTATTATTACCTGTTTTCGGCCTGTTTTGAGAAAAGTAGGTCAAAAATGCAGAAACTATACTTCTACTCGTGCAGATACTCCCCTCCTTGGGGGGGAGGTGTATATGCCTGCCACCGCTTCACCGCTTCCTCAAAAGGCCTCGTAGCGTCTGCAAGACCTGCGAGCGTCTGTGCCAACGAAATCCTTTCACGCAATAATTTCTTACCTTAGAGGTTCTAACAAACAACCGTTTCTGTAAAAGAAACGAACTTGAAGTATATTTTCTATGACCAAAAAACTGATGATAAAGGCCATAAAGCCTTCTTTGCTATTCCTGCTGGCGGTGATGGGGTGTACGTCTACCCAGCCGCAGCAGCCTGCCTCAACTGAATCTGCCACGCCTCCACCAACTGCCCAGATGAAACTTCCCGCGTTTGACAATGACCTCCTCAAAGAGTGGCTGGGGCCGTACGGCGGCGTGCCGGCCTTTGATAAAATGGACCTGGCGCTCCTGAAACCGGCCATGGAGCGGGGCATGGAACTGCAGTTGGCTGAGATTGACCGCATCACCAACAACCCCGAAGCGCCCACCTTTGAGAATACCATTGAAGCGTATGAGCAGGCGGGCTCGGCGCTGGGCCGGGCCATGACCTATTACAGCATCTGGAGCAGCAATTTGTCCACGCCCGAGTTCCGGAAGATTCAGGCCGAGCTGGCACCGAAGCTGTCAGAGTTCCGGTCTAAGATTTCGCAGAACCCTAAGCTGTTCGCCCGCATCAAGGCCGTGTATGACCAGTCGCAGAAAACGCCGTTGCCCGCAGACCAGCAGCGCGTGGTGCAGCTCATTTATGAAGACTTCGCCATGGACGGCGCGGGGTTGAGCGCAGAGGCGAAGCAACGGTACGCCGCTATCAACAAAGAACTGTCCAGCCTGTACACCTCGTTTGCGAACAATACGCTGGCCGATGAGGAGAAATACGTGACCTACTTCACCAAAGACCAGCTGGGCGGTTTGCCCGAAAGTTTTGTGAAGGCCGCTGCCAAAGCCGCCGCTGACCGCGGAAAACCGGGCCAGTACGCCGTCACCAACACCCGCTCCAGCATGGACCAGTTCCTGACGTATTCAGACAACCGCGCCCTGCGCGAAAAAGTCTGGAACACCTACTACTCCCGCGGCGACAACGGCGATGCGTCTGACAACAACCAGAACATCACCAAAATTCTGCAACTGCGTGACGAGCGTGTAAAACTGCTGGGCTATGACACCTACGCCGATTGGCGCCTGCAGAACCGCATGGCCAAGAACCCCAAGAACGCCATGGCCCTGATGGAGGCCGTATGGCCCGCTGCCCTGGCCCGCGTAAAAGAGGAAGTGCGGGATATGCAGGCCGTTGCCAACAAAACAGGCGCAAAGATTACCATTGCCCCCTGGGATTACCGCTATTACGCTGAGAAAGTGCGCAAGCAGAAGTATGACCTGGACTCTGAGGAAGTGAAGCAGTACCTGGAGCTGGGCAACCTCACGCAAGCCATTTTCTACACCGCCGGCGAGCTGTTCAACTTCAACTTCACGCCTGTGCCCGAAGGATCGGTGCCGGTGTTCCATGAAGACGTGAAGGTCTGGGAAGTCACCGATAAAACTACCGGCGAGCACATCGGCCTCTGGTATCTGGACCCGTTCGCGCGTCCGGGCAAGCGGTCGGGGGCGTGGGCCTCGCCGTACCGCAGCCACACCACGTACAAAGGCAAAGAGACTGTGCTGGCGTCTAACAACTCCAACTTCGTGAAACCCGCGCCCGGTGACCCGGTGCTGGTTTCCTGGGATGATGCCACCACGTTTTTCCATGAGTTCGGCCACGCGCTGCACTTCCTGTCTTCCAACGTGAAATACCCTACCCTGAACGGTGGCGTGCGGGATTATACTGAGTTCCAGAGCCAGCTGCTGGAGCGTTGGCTGTCTACAGATAGGGTGATTAACCAGTTCCTGAAGCACCACAAAACCGGGCAGGTGATGCCCCCGGCGCTGGTGGCCAAAATCAAGAAAGCGTCCACCTTCAACCAGGGCTTCGCGACCACTGAGTTCCTGGCTTCGGCGCTGATGGACCTGAAGTACCACACGCTGTCTGACCCCACTGGCCTGGACCCAGATAAATTTGAGCGCGAAACCTTGGCGGCCCTGAACATGCCCAAAGAAATTGTGATGCGCCACCGTTCGCCGCACTTCACGCACGTATTCTCCGGAGAAGGTTACGCCGCCGGTTACTACGGCTACCTTTGGGCAGACGTGCTCACTTCAGATGCCGCCGAGGCCTTTGCCGAAGCGCCGGGCGGGTTCTATGACAAAGACGTGGCCGCCAAACTGGTGAAATACCTCTTCGCGCCGCGCAACTCCATGGACCCCGCCGAGGCCTACCGCCTGTTCAGGGGCCGTGACGCCAGGATAGACGCCCTCATGCGTGACCGCGGCTTTCCGGTGCCAGGCGAGAAGGCGAAGAAAAGGTAAGTTGATTTCTGGCTTCGCCTGATGTTTTACTGCTGCGTTTTCGGCCTGTTTTTTCAAAAACAGGCCGAAAACGCAGCAGTTTTTTTATGGAGTGTTGCAAGTATAAGGCTATGCGTGAAACCCACCCCAACCCCTCCGAGGAGGGGAGTATCAGGAATGCTTGCTTTGGCAATTAAGGGTGGACGGGAAATTGCGTTTCTGGGCTATTTTGTGAAAAGTAGGCCAAAAACAGGAGTTTAGAGTACTGGTAACTTTGACGATTGAGACGTTAGTGTGGGTGCATTGCCCATCTTTCCTTCGTCTGTTGAAGTGAGGAAGTTGCTTTTGGGACTTACCACGTTAGGCAAGGAAATAACTTCCGCGCCGTAGGTAGGCTATAGATTAAACTTGTATGGCTTATAGGAAAGTATGAAGGTAAGTATAAATGTGCTGTTCGGGAGTTCTACTCCCGAACCCGCCTGCCGGGGAGTTCCACTCCGCCGGGAACCACGGGCAAAAGAAGGGGAGTGGAACTCCCCGGCCGGGTGTTTCCGGAGTAGAACTCCGGAAGAGCGGAAAGAGCGAGGTAGAACTCCGGAAGAGCGGAAAGAGCGAGTTTCAGAGCTTGTAGCGGTGTTCATTGCTTCACGGTTCAGCATCAGTGCTGTTCGGGATTTGTGATCCCGAACTTAAGTACCTGGCGGATTTGCAATCCGCGGCTTTTGCGGGGCAAATACTCTGGGACGGGGGTTGCAAATCCCTGGAGTACCTGCTTCCGGATTGAAAATCCGGAAGAGCGGAGAGAAAGGAGCTTAAAGAGCGAGAAAGTGGAATGTGATGTATTCCATCACGCCAATCGTCTCTCTAAATAAAATTCCCCTCCCTGGAGGGGTAGGTAAGGCGCAATACCGGCTGCTAAGAAGGTCGTTTACTGCAATTAGTAAAAGCAGGCCCTTGGTGTAGGTTCCACGCAATATCAGTGGCTAAAAGGAAAACTTTAATTATTTGCAGAAGCCTCCTGTACAGATCCATCGGTTTCCTCAATCCTCGCCAAACTTTCAGAATTGATACAGTACCGCAGTCCAAATGGCTCCGGCCCGTCTGGAAACACGTGGCCCAGGTGGCCGTCACAGACATTACACTGTACCTCAATGCGCTGCATGCGGTGGCTGTTGTCAAAGAGGTATTTAATAGCACCCTTGCTGGCGGGTTGGGTGAAACTGGGCCAGCCGGAGATGGCGTGGTACTTAGTGGCAGCGTGAAACAGCAGGCTGCCGCAGGCGGCGCAGACGTAGCGCCCCGGGTGGTAGGAGCGGCAGTAGGCGTTGCGGTAGGGGGCTTCAGTGCCTTTGAGCCGAAGAATCTGGAACTGGGCGGGTGTCAGGTGCTGCTGCCATTCTTCTTCAGACTTCTCCACCCGGCGGGGTGGTTCCGGGTTGCCGTATTTGGCAAACGTAATTACATCTTTCCAACGGAGCATAGGCGGGCGGAAGGTGGTTTCTGAAAAACGTGGGAATGGGGAGAGGGTTGTAGGCAACGGGTTTACCCAAGGGGGCACCAGGTTCTGTTTTCGGGCTGTTTTTCTGAAAACAGCCCGAAAACAGAAAAATAACCAGCTGCATTTAAAGGGTTTAGGTGGGGCAGCAAGGGCTACGGCCACTTTTACCGTGTTTATACGTAGAACGCGTGTAGGTACAGGCGACACCTCCTGGGCATGCAGGCGCATGGCGGGGGGGCATACTCTGCCTGCCCCACACCCCATTTCTATGAGACTATTCTACACCCTGTTTTTCTGCCTTTGGTCAGCAGTATTATTGCAGGCACAGGTGATTACCGCCCCAGATTCCATCAAGCCTGGCTTGGGCAACCGGGAGCAGCAGCTAAAGCGAATCAAAGAACGGCAGAAACGGCTGTTCAGAGACTCTGTGGGCGGCACGGAGCCCGCCAACACCTTTCTGCTGGACACCACCCTGTTCAACAAATACGGCGACCTGCTCCATGACGACCCTGAGTACAACCCGCGCCAGCCCCTCTGGAAACCTGTGGCGCAGGTGGTGGGCATCAATGCCGTCTTTATGGGCTATAACCGGTTCATTGCCAAGGCAGACTACGGCTACGTGAGCACCCAGTCCTGGAAACGCAACCTGCGCACCGAACCGGAATGGGACACAGATGAATTTGGGATCAACTTCATTGGCCATCCGTACCAGGGCACCCTCTACTTTAACGCCGCCCGTTCGCAAGGCTATACTTACTGGCAGTCACTGCCCTTCGCCGTAGGCGGAAGCCTCACCTGGGAGTACTTTGGCGAGAACACCCTGCCGTCTTACAATGACCTGATCTATACGCCGCTGAACGGCGCCGCCCTGGGCGAAATCCTGTACCGCTTGAGTTCCAACATCCTAGATGACCGCACCACCGGCCGTGAGCGCATGATACGGGAGGTAGCTGCCGGGCTGGTAAACCCAATGCGCGGCCTGAACCGCCTCCTGCAGGGCAAAACCCGGCAGGTAACCAACAGGGAGGTCTACGAGAAGGAACCCATCAACCTGACGTTCTTTGCCGGGGTGCACCGCCAGAACCAGGAGCAGGATGACGTCTTCGGCGACGGTGACACCAAGGTGATGTTCAACGCGCAGCTGGACTACGGCAATCCGTTTGAAGTGCAGAAGCGCAAACCCTTTGACCTGTTCCGGTTGCGGGTGGAACTGAGCGCTGGGGGCAAAGACACTACCGCGGGGGTGATCAACAACATCACGGGCTACGGCATTTTGTTCGGCAGAAACGGCAAACTGGGTAAAATGGACCTGCTCACTGGTTTCTTTCAGTACTATGATTACTGGAACACCCGTAATTTTGATCTGGGTGCCCTGGGTTTTGGCGGAGGCCTTTTTACGCGTCTGCCGCTGAGCAAGCAGGTGAACCTGTACAACAACCTGCATCTGGGGGTGATTCCGCTGGCGGGCAACAGTACCCGTTTTGCACCAGATGAGAATGGCCTCAGGAACTATGTTTACACCACCGGGTTGCACGGCAAGCTGGAAAGCACCCTGAGCCTGGGCCGCTACGCCTCGCTTGCCTTTGTCTACTACCACTATTGGCTGAACACGTTTGAGGGGCTGGAGGGCTCCAACTCCATTGGCATTGTGCGGCCCCGTGCCACGGTGAGGCTGTTTAAGAACGTGAGTCTGGGGTATGAGCATTTTGGGTACACGACCAACCGGAGGCTGGAAGCCTACCCTACGCAGCGCTCAGTGATCACTGACCAGAAGATCTTCCTGCAGCTGTTCCTGGAAGATTCGCAGCGCCGGGGGCGGTATCAATAAAGTGACTATATCATGAAAATTATGTTAAATTTATGATAGGCTTTTGTCCCCAACCTTGAAGAACAGGTATCTGTTTTGGGGCTGTTTTCAGAAAAGCAGCCCCAAAACAGATACCTGTTCTTTTTCTAGGGGGATTACTTTTGCCAGTGGGCGTGAGGGGGGGTGGGTTTCTGTGTGCTTCGTCTTACCTTTACGGGAGAATCTCTTTTGGCAGGAGGTGAATGTAAAGACTATGAAAGCAGTAGGCAACATCAAGGCCATTACCCAGCAGCGGAGCAGTAAGCTGGCAAACGTGGAAATTCACATCAGCTCGGTGCAGTACGTCACCAGCAAGAAAGACGGGCGGTATTTTCAGGATTACGCCTATGAGGAGGAGCTGGAGACGCCGCTGGTGATTACCGGTGACTGCCTCGCCCGCGCTGACAAGAACAAGCAGCCCGAAGGGGATTTCGAGTTCAACGTCTATGACAAGGTAGACGGGGAGTACGTGCTCAATGAAAACAAACGCCTGGAGGTAACGGTGGTGTATGACTTTGAAGAGGATGTCACCATTATCAGTGCGCTAGATTATACCGTCACCCTTCCGCCCGCTGAGTTTGAGCAGTTCAGGAAGGAGCGGGAAAAGGAGAAAGGCTTCAAACAGACCAAAACCAGCCGTAAACGCTTCTAAAACCCTCACTGAGCGCAGCCACCAGCTACACCTAAAAGCCGTTCCTCTTGCAAGGGAACGGCTTTTAGGTGTAGCTGGTGGCGCTTGTGCTGGGGTTGATCTGCAACCAGGGGCAAAAAAGCATTGCCCACCCCATAAAATTATCTCAGACTCCCCCGGCCGTTTGTAAATGGGCAGAAATGACACGCTGCCAGATGGCTGAAAGGCATAGCGGCTCTGCCTCCCAGGCCGGGGCAAGCCAAAAGAGGGAAGCGCCTTTACTTCTAGGCTGTTACGCCGGGCAGGCTGTTTTCCCTTACTCCACTGGTTGGGGAAGGGTGGTGACGAACTGCTCGTTCCGCTGGGGAATAGCGCACTCCCACCCCAGGGTTTCGCGTATTTTCTTCTGTAAGCCTGCTGCTGCATCAGGCTCGCCGTGTACCAGGAAAATCTGTTCTGGGGCGGTCTGCAGCTCGCTTAGCCAATCCAGCAGCTCCTGCTGGTCGGCATGGCCAGACAACCCCTCCAGGCTGCACACGTCGGCTTTGACGGCATAGGTCTTGCCGTAGATTTTGAGCTCTTTGGCACCGTCTTCCAACTGCCGCCCCCGGGTGCCTTCGGCCTGATACCCCGCCAGTAGAATGGTGGTAGCCGGGTTTTCCAGGTACTGGGTCAGGTAGGTGAGAATGCGGCCGCCGGTGAGCATGCCACTGCCGGCAATGACAATCTTCGGCTCCTTCCGGTCAATGATTTCCCAGGTCTCCCTGAAAGAGGTCACAATCCTGATGTCTTCACACATTTGCAGGCAGTCCTGGGCGGTGAGCTTGTGCCAGGACTGGGACTGGTAGAACACCTTGAGCACATCGGCGCCCATGGGGGTGTCTAAGATGACGGGGATAGAGGGCAGGGCATGCTCCATCTTCAGTTGCCAGAGCAGGTACATCAATGCCTGGGCCCGCTCTACCGCGAAACTGGGAATGAGCAAGGTGCCTTTCTTGGCCAGGGTGTTGGTGATGACTTCCCGGAGCCGCTCCTTGGTGCTTTCTGTGGGGTGCAGCCGGTCCCCATAGGTGCTTTCCAGCAGGAGAATGTCGGCTTTTTCTGGCTTGTGGGGGGAAAAGAGCAGTACATCTTTGGGGCGGCCCACATCACTGGAGAAAACCAGGCGCTTGCCCGCCACGTCCAGCTCCAGAAAGCAGGCCCCCAGTAAGTGGCCGTTGTACCGGAACCGGCAGCGCAGTTGGTCGCCCAGCGGAATCCATTTGTCCTGCGGTTTCATCCTGAACGCCCTAATGGTTTTCTCCACGTCTTTTAGCCCGTAGAAGGGAACCGCCGGGTGGTGCTTTGAATACCCTTGTTCGTTGGCCTGTTTGGCCTCTTCTTCCTGTATTTTAGCGGTGTCTTTGAGAATGATCTCTGCCACGTCCAGGGTGGGGGCAGTTGCCCAGATCTCGCCGCGGTAGCCCAGTTGCACCAGTTTAGGCAGGTACCCGGTATGGTCCAGGTGCGCGTGGGTGAGCAGCACCACATCTATCCCCTGTGGGGGAAAATCCGGCTCCTCCCAGTTCAACAGCCTGAGTTCTTTTTTGCCTTGGTAGAGTCCGCAGTCAATGAGAATGTTCTTGCCGCAAGCGGAAAGCAGGTATTTGGAGCCGGTCACGGTGCCGGCAGCACCCAGGAACGAAAGGGAAAGCTGGTTTTTCATAGCGATGGCAGAAGTAGGTGAGGTTTTAAATGCCCAAAGATCCTTTCACAAGTAAAACAAAGGGATGATGTAACTCAATACCCCACCTGATGTTGGTCACCAATGATGTGCGAAGGCGGTTTCTGTTTTAGGACTGTTTTCTGAAAATCAGCCCTAAAACAGAAACTGCGGGGTGGGCACCAGTTGGGCTAGATCCCTTTGAGCAGAGTCCCCACCAGGTAAGCCAGCGAAGCGGCGGCCCCACCCAAAAGAAGGGTCTCTAACCCTGACCAAACCCATTTCTTGTTCACAAACCTGCTCTTGAGAGCGCCTATGCCAAAGAAAGCCACCCCGGTACTCACGCTGCTCCACCAGAAGGGGTGGGAGAGGGGCGCCGAAAAAAAGTAATTCACCAGAAACGGAAGCACCGGAAGCGCCCCTATGCCTAAAAAAGCCCCAAAGGTGGCCAAAGCAGCCTTGTGCGGAGAGGTTTTGAGGCTGCCGCCCCCGTGCGCGTCCTGTAGAAGCGCGTCTGCCCACAAGGCCGGGGTGGCGGTAATGACCTGAACGGCCTGCTCCAGCATTGACCCTTGCAGCCCTTTGGTGGCGTAAAGCTGCATAACCTGTTCCCGCGCCCTGTCTGGGTGCTGCGTAATCTCCACCATGATCTCCTGTTGCCGTTTCAGGAGCTGTTGCTGTTCGGCTTTGGTGCCCAGGTAGTTGCTGATGGCCATACTGAACCCGTCTGCAAACAGATTGGCCAGCCCCAGTACCACCACTATCTGCGGGGAAAGATTGGCCCCGGCCACCCCGGAAACCACGGCAAAAGTGGTGACGGCCCCGTCTACCGCGCCATATACCAGATCTTTCAAGTACTCAGGATTTTTGGGTTTGGCGGGTACGTTGGTTCGGAATGGTATCATCATTTTTTAGCTATGGGTTAGGGGCTGGGGGCGTGTTCAAAAGGGAAACGGTGCTATGGATGCTGCTGGTGCCAGTTTTTGTTGAACGCTGCCCCCGTGATCTGAATCTGATACCAGGGGAAGTCACCCGTCTTAAGTTTCCAGGTGATGGCGGCGTGGGCAGGAATCCGGATGCCCTGAAAGGTCTGATAGCCGTTTTCAGGCACCGTGACCACCCATTTTTCCAGCGTGGGGCCGGTAGGCCGGTCATAGTATCTCAAGGCTTCAAACCGGGTCACATCTCCAGCCGGGGAATACGTGAACGTACCGGTTGCGGTCACTCCCGCATAGGTCATGGTTACCGCGGCATGTGTATCATCCACAGGTTTCCAGCTTAGGTAAGGGCTGACGGCGGCAGAGGGGAACCATACCATTTCGGCCAGGTACCTGAGCAGGGTGCCCTGGTCTATCTCGGGGCCCTGGGCATCTGCCACGGGGTACAGAGAGAGCAGTTTAATGAGCATGTGCCCTTTTCCGCGTTAATATTTATCACGTCCGGCCAGGTGTACCATGGGAGCCGCCTGAACCTGGGCCACCCACAGGAACCCCGGGGTGTCAACGGTGAAGAACTGCTCTGCCTGTACCGGCATCCAGGCCCCGTCTGGCGAGGTGCGCAATTGCCCCTGCTGCTGCAGATAAGCCGTCTGAAGGGGCTGTTTCCCCACCACGTTAGACCGGTGCAACCATCTCTGGACGGGGGCAGGAAGATGGGCGACCTGGTTGGGGGAAAGGGGATCGGCTGGTTCAGCCGGAGCGGTCATAAACGGCCCTTTCTCTGCCTGCACCATTTGGCTGAATTGCCACTGCCCATACGCCACCACCGTCACAACCAGGAGTAAACCATTGGCGAGGGTGCCATATTTGGCGTCTTGCCAATATAGAAAGATCAGGCACTGTGACAGCAGAATGGCCCCCGCAGACCACAGCCACCAGCTTTCCTTCCTGAGGAGGTACAAAAGCGCTGCTATGGCAAACAACAGACAGGCTACGAGCCAGGCAATACCCGACGCCTTCGCCTGCGCCGGGCTCAGGGGAACGGAGGTTTTGCCCGTTAGCAGGTGCTTTGTGGTTAAATGGAATTCCTTAACAAAGCCCAGTAGGTGAATAAGGGCGTGGAGCACCAGGAGCAATATGAAACCGAGCCGAGCCATAAATTGAATGCTTTGAAACCGAGGTTGCGGTGCGGTAAAGTTACCTAAGGCAAGAGGGACTCCCTAATGATGAAAATCACCCCGGTACATGATCTGCCTTAGCGGGCTCTCCTCGCCCAGAAGGAGATTGGTTGCTCCAGCCTTTCCGGCAGGGGCACCCTCTTTGGGCATCAAGAGAAGTAAAAATAGGGAAAATCTTGTAGTGCTGGAGCAATCAGGGGAGGAAAGGGCGGAGGTATGGTTAAATCCCTCTGGCTAGCTGAGGAGCTGCCGCTTAAGCCTGCGCTGCCGTAAAACTGAGAAACGCCGGATTAATACACCCGTCTGTTTTAGGGCTGTTTTGGCCAAAAAAGCCCTAAAACAGAAAATAGTAAGAAGCAAAAGCCGGTGCTGACCGGCTGGAGCCGATGAAAATAAGAGCTTGTTTAAATTTTGATTTTGCAAGCGAAAACGGGGAGCGAAAGGTTCTGGCGAAGCGTTTTTTGAGCAGCATAGCAGCGCTATGGTGCGAGAAAAAGGCAAAGTCAGGTTCTTTTGATACCCGTTTGCAGCGCGAAAGACAAATTTAAACATGCTCTAAACTGCTTCACGTCTGGAGAGCATAGCTTGAAGTTTGATTTGTAGAGGCTTCTGTTTGGAGCTGTTCTTTTGAAAACAGGCCGAAAACAGGAGTGTACGGTTGATGTCAATCAGGGACGCTTGACACGAAAGAGAAACGCGGAGATTCAGAAAACTGCGCAGGTGATCAGGTTGTGGTGCCGTTGCAGGAATCCAGCCATGGGAGTGCGCCGTACATGAACGGGTACCAAACCTCAGAAACCATGGAAAAGCAGTCCACCGCCATTGACCGCATCAGAGAAGACCAAAGCCCAGCCGCGCAGCAGCGGCGCACCGTAGCCGCCCTGGCCGCCGTCGGTATTGCTGATTTCAGCCTGATCTCTCTGCTGCAGATGGGGTATTTCCAGTCGCTCCCTGATCTGCCGGGCAAGGTCTTTGACACCAAGAAAGTGAACACCTCCCAAGACGCGGTGCTGCTGGGCATGCCTGACGGGGTGATCAGTCTGGGCGGGTATGTGATGACCATGTTGCTGGCCACGGCGGGAATCCGGTTTCAGAAGAAGTCCCGCTTGCTGGATTGGGCACTGGCGGGTGTGGTGGCGGGGCAGGCCGTTGGGGCGGCGCAGTATCTGTATAAAATGGCCTTTGTGCAGAAGAAAGTCTGCCTCTACTGCGTGGCCGGGGCGGCTATCAATTTTGCGGCGCTCAAGCCGGTGGTGGCGTTGCTCAAAAGCAAGAGGTAACCAGAAGCTATCTCCTAAATAGAAGGCTTGAAACATCAGTTCTGTTTTCGGCCTGTTTTCAGGAAAACAGGCCGAAAACAGAGGGAACTCCCAGCCTTGCCGTACACTACACCTTGGTCAGATCTTTACCAGAAAGTCTCTCAACTTAGCTGGCAATTCTCTGAGCAGAGTACTCACCCCCGCCCTAGGAGGGGAATTCTCCTCTTAGGCAGATTCCCCTCCCGGCAGGGACCGGTTCGCGTAAATGAGCAGAAAAGATCAGACCTGAAACTAAGAAAGCGGTAAACTCAGCCCCGCCAAACCCTACCTGCAGAATTCTGGTACGTAAGCAGGTTCTAACGAAAACGAAGATGGAATGAAGAAAAGATACCTCAAGTGGGGAGCAGGGGTGTTGGCCCTGGGCGCGGTCGGAGTGCTGCTGAAGGCCCTTTTTCTGGAGAAATATTTCTTCGACCTGAAGACCTATGACATTGGCAACGTGGGCAGCCAGAAAAAGCTGAGGCTGGTTTTGGTCACTGATCTGCATTTGAAAACCCGCCTCTACCCGCACTACAAAAAGCTGGCGCATAGAATCAACCAACTGAAACCCCACCTCCTCCTCATTGCCGGTGACACGTTAGATTCTTCGGGCAAGGCCGCCGTGGCCCAAAATTTTCTGGGGCTGATAGAAAGGGACATTCAGAAAGTGGCGGTGCTGGGCAACCATGATTATCTGGCTCAGGACAGCACAGCTCACCTGAAGGAAGTGTATGCCCAGCACAACTGCCGGCTGCTGGTCAATGAAACAGAGGTATTTACCCTGGTCGGAACCAGGGTGGCGGTCACGGGGCTGGATGATCTGCTGCAGGGAGAAGGCAATCTACCCGATGCGGTGGCAGGCATAGGCCATGAAACACACCATTTGCTGTTGATTCACAGTCCGCTGCAGCAGGAGAAGGCAAGAGAAACCATCAAAGCCCTGAACCAAACCAGAACCGAGGCAGACCAACTGAACATCCGGTACATCTTTGCGGGCCACAACCACGGCGGACAGGTAAAGTTGCTGGGCTATGTGCCCGTGTTGCCAGACCAGTCAGGCCACTATGTGCAGGGTTGGTACAACCAGAAGGCGCCTTACCTCTACCTCTCCAAAGGCTTTGGCACCTCCCGGCTCCCGTTCCGGTTTGGGGCCAGATCTGAGCTCACGCTTTTCCATTACCATGTGTAAGCCTTCTGGGATAAAAGTTATAAGTGACCCCAACTGTATATTTATCTGCTCCTCTGAGATCACCCCTGCTCAGAGGAGATATTTTTTCCCACTTTGGCTGATAATTCCCCTCTGGGGAAGGGTAGAGGTGGGTTCCTTCCAAATCACTCCAATACTATGCAAAGTTAGGTGAAGTACCCTCTGCCATTCCTGCGCTGGAACGGTTGGCAGAAGCGAATATTTAAGTAAATGCGCCAGTGAAGGAATCATGGAGGCGGGCAAAGTGTTATCTTGTGACACGCTTACCCAAAGCCTCATGACACCGCTTGCCCAATGACCGAAGAAGAATTTGACACCAACTATACGGCCGCGCTAGACGCGGTGCTCCACGCCATGGCCGAGACCGAGGAAATTGATCCGCAGAAGTTTTTCAGCATGACCTGCATCCTGGAGAACCTCCGTTTCTTTAGCCCAATTCTCTACGGGGCTATTCTCAACGCAAAGAAGAGTGAGTAGCCTTTTCTGTTTTCGGCCTGTTTTTAAGAAAACGGGCCGAAAACAGACGAGTGTTTGAGGCCAAACGTGTTGAATACAATCATCAGCCACCCGCCGAGGTGGTTTTTTTATGACGGGTTCTTTAGCAGAAAGTAACCCCGCTGCGCGTTTTGAGTAAACGGGTACACAATGCCGCCCGTGACCGGGAGGAATTTTCCTTGCGAAGAGGTTTTCCAGTGGCGGCAATTTCCTAGCTTTGACCAATAACCAGAGAACCTGCGCGTGCTGTTTGACTCCCACCATAGAAAGATCAATTACCTTCGGCTGGCCGTGACAGACCGCTGCAACCTGCGTTGCTTCTACTGCATGCCGGAGCAGGGCAACGACTGGCTGAGCAGGCGGGAGCTCATGAGCTATGAGGAGATGCTGCGGGTCTGCTCGGTGCTGGTGCAGATGGGCATTGAAAAGATACGCATTACCGGCGGCGAACCGTTTGTGCGCAAAGACATGCTGCAGTTTCTGGCGTCACTCACGGCCCTGCCCCACCTGCAGCAGGTCTCCATCACTACCAACGGGGTGGTCACCGCCCCCCTGGTGCCGGAGCTCAAGAAGCTGGGAATCAACTCCATCAACCTGAGTCTGGACACGCTGGACCGGGACCGTTTTTTTGCCATCACCCGCCGCGATGAGCTGCCCCGCGTACTGGAAACCTTAGAGGCGCTGCTGCACCACCAGCTGGAGGTGAAGATCAACGCCGTGGTGATGGAAGGCAAAAACACCCAGGATATTCTCCCGTTGGTGGAACTGACCAAAGACTTGCCGGTGAGCGTGCGGTTTATTGAGGAAATGCCGTTCAACGGAGGCGGCCAAGCTGTGCCAACCCTGGCGTGGGATCATTTCAGGATTCTGGAAGCAATACAGGAGCGGTACCCAGAGGTGCAGAAAGTACCTGACCCCGCCAACTCCACCGCCTATCACTACCACATTCCGGGGCACCAGGGCTCCATTGGCATTATTGCCGCCTACACCCGCTCGTTCTGCGGCACCTGCAACCGCCTAAGGCTCACGCCGCAGGGTGATATGAAAACCTGCCTGTACGGCGGCCCGGTGCTGAATGTACGTGATCTGATGCGCTCTGGAATTCCGGATAATCAACTGCAAGAGGCTTTACAAATAGCAGTGAGTCAGAAGGAGAAAGACGGCTGGGAAGCCGAAAAAGCCATGTCTGCCTTTCCGCACGCCTCTATGGCTACCATTGGCGGCTGAGGTTGTTCTTGAAAGTTTCTGTTTTAGGGCTACTTTTCTTAAAACAGGCCAAAAACAGCGGGAGCTTGTTAGTGCTCCGCTGTTCGGGATTTGCTATCCCGAACCTGAGTATTCTTCGGATTTGTAATTCTCTTTTTTTCCGTTCAAGGGGCAGTAACGGGGATTACAAATCCCCTCACTACCCGCTTCCGGATTCTAAATCCGGAAGAGCAAAAACCTGTGGTGAGAACTTAACGATCCTGCCTTCTCGGAGGGTGGGTAATATTTTGCACAGGATATGCCTAACTTTATAGATCGACACGTTAAGTATTCAAGCATATTTTCTGTTTTCGGCCTATTTTTGAAAAAACAGACCGAAAACAGAAAGAACTTACCATATAAGCAATTCCTAAACCTACTTTCTACCTTTGCTCAGTGCTGATACATAAAAAATGAACCATGGTGACAGTTTCTGACGCAGAGCACATCATTCAACAACAGGTGAGCGCGTATGGCGTAGAGCAGGTGCCGTTTGAGCAGGCGCTGGGGCGGGTGCTGGCCCAGGACCTGCGTACCGACCGTCCCCTGCCGCCCTATGACCGCGTCACCATGGATGGCATTGCCTTCCGGTTTTGCGACTTCGCCAGGGGCACCAGAACCTTTCAGATTATGGGCACCCAAGCCGCCGGCGATGCGCCCCTTGAGATCACCCAGGAAAACGCCTGCATGGAGATTATGACCGGGGCCGCGCTGCCGGCTTCAGTAGACACGGTGGTGCGGTACGAGGATCTGGAGATAGAGAACGGCGTGGCCACGGTGCTGGTGGAGCAGGTAAGGAAAGGGCAGAACGTGCACCGGCAGGGGCAGGATAAACAGCAGAATGAGGTGGTGGCGCTGGCCAACCAGCTGGTGACTCCGGCGCTGGTAGGCATGGCCGCCGCCGTGGGCGCCACGGAACTGCCGGTGAAAAAGCTGCCCAAAGTGGTGGTGATTTCCACGGGTGATGAGCTGGTGGAGGTGCACCAGACGCCCGCGCCCTTCCAGATCAGGCGTTCCAACAGCTATCTGGTCAAAGCCGCCCTCCAAGCCTATCAGGTAGAACCGGATCTGCTGCACCTGCCCGATGACCTGGCCACCACGAAAGACCAACTGCAGCGCTGCTTGGCTCAGTATGAGGTGATTCTGCTGAGCGGGGGCATCTCTATGGGCAAGTTTGATTACGTGCCGCAGGTGCTGGAGGAGCTGCAGGTGCAGAAGCTGTTCCAGAAGGTGCGGCAGAAGCCGGGCAAGCCGTTCTGGTTTGGAAGGCACGGGAACGGAGCCTTGGTGTTTGCCCTGCCGGGAAATCCCGTCTCCACGTTTCTCTGTCTGAACCGGTATTTCCTGCCGTGGCTGCACGCTTCGGTAGGCCTCCCAACCAAGCAGGAGGTATTTGCCGCCTTGGCCACAGATTTCAGGTTTCCTCCAGACCTTACGTATTTCCTGCAGGTGCGGCTCCAGTACTCTGACCAGGGGCAGCTGTTGGCGACGCCGTTGGAAGGAAACGGTTCGGGTGATTTTTCTAATTTAGTAGAGGCAGATGCGTTTCTGGAGCTTCCGCAGGAGCGGGACAGGTTTGAGAAAGGCGAGGTGCTGCGGGTGTGGCCGTTTAAGACAATATGGTAAGTTTATTTCTGTTTTCGGGCTGTTTTTAGAAAAGTAGGCCGAAAACAGAAAGACAGAGACGTAGGACAAAATTCCTTCCCTCCCTGTCATCCTGAAAGGATCTTGTGGGCGAACTAGAGTAGCTTTTCATGATGGCCACTACCGCTCGCTACCAAGATCCTTTCATGAAATAAAAGAAGGAGAATGAGATAACTTTGATAAACAGTTTGCGGAAAAACCGCAGCGAAAGACATACACCACATGAGCGATTTTTCGCATTTAGATGAGAAGGGGCAGGCCACCATGGTAGATGTGGGGCAGAAGCAGGTGACCCTCAGAACCGCCACCGCCCGTAGCATTGTCTCCCTGCCCGCTGAGGTGCTGGAGAAGTTTGCGCAGGATGATATTCAGACCAAAAAAGGATCTGTGTTGCAGACGGCGATCATTGCGGGCATAATGGGGGCCAAGAAAACAAGCGAACTGATTCCGCTGTGCCACCCGCTGGGGCTGGACAACTGCCAGATTCAGATACACCTGAACCAGGCGCAGGAACTGGTGATTGACTGCACCGCCAGCCTCACCGCCAAAACCGGCGTAGAGATGGAAGCGCTGGTGGGAGCCAGCGTGGCGGCGCTCACGGTGTATGATATGTGCAAAGCCCTGAGCCATGACATTGTGATCAAAGAAACCAGACTCATGCAAAAAACGGGAGGCAAACGTGACTTCACCAGAGCATAAGAAACACGCCGCCATCAACAGACCCAACTACGGGAACTTCGGCCGCGCCGAATGGGCGATAGTGGGAACCAACTGCGGCGCCATTAAAGATTTGGCCGGCCAGATCATTGCCGCGCTTTCGCCCAAGGTGAAATGTGCGTACGTTGATGCCCAGCATACCCACGGGGAGGAACAAGCGCAACTGCCGGGTAGGCTGGCGTCTGGCGCGGTGGCGGAGTACACAGATCAAATCACGCACCATCAGTTTACCCTGAACCGGCCTCTGAACCCGTTCCAGTTCCGGCAGTGGTTCTCAGAGATGGACCTGGTCTTGGTGAACGGCAACCACCAGCAGGCCAAGGCGCAGGTGGTGGTGGTAGATCCGGCCAAAGAGGCCTCTCTGCAGAAAAGACTTTCCCAACTCACCCACGTGCAGCTGTTCCTGCTGGCAGAGGGCGCCGAGGAGATTTTTCCGTTCCTGCAGGAAGTCCTTCCTGCCTGGCAGGAGATTCCGGTGTACCGGCTGCAGGAAACTGAAAAAATTGTCTCCTTCTTTCAACATCAACTATGGCAGGCTGCGCCGGTGCTGAACGGCTTGGTGCTGGCCGGGGGCAGGAGCGTGCGCATGGGGCAGGACAAAGGGGCGCTGCAGTGGCACGGGAAAGAGCAGCGGTACCATCTGGCAGAGATGATGCAGGAGTTCTGTGCCGAAGTATTCATCTCCTGCCGGGCGGAGCAGCAACCGGAATTGGCTGCCCAATACCCAACCCTGCCCGACACTTTTCTGGACCTTGGTCCTTACGGGGCCATTCTATCGGCGTTCAGGGAGCAGCCGGAGGCGGCGTGGCTGGTGGTGGCGTGTGACCTTCCGCTGGTAGACCAGCGCACGCTGTGGCAACTGGTGCAGGAGAGAAACCCATCGGCGGTAGCCACGGCTTTTGAGAACCCGCAGAACCGTTTCCCGGAGCCGCTCATCACCATCTGGGAGCCGAAAAGTTATTTGCAGTTGCTGGCTTTTCTGGCCCAGGGCTACACCTGCCCCAGAAAAGTCCTGATCAATTCTGCTATCCATCTTCTGCAGCCCGGGCAGCCGGAGGCGCTGTTGAATGTGAACACCCCGCAGGAACAGGAGCGGGCGCGGCAGCTGCTGGCTCAGAGGTAATGCCTTCAAGCGGCAATCTTTTCAGCGTGCCCGTGCTTACCCTCCTCTCCTATGAGGTGGTTTTTTTCCTTCCACTTTTGCAGATTATTCCCCTCCTCAGACGGGTAGGGATGGGCTAAAGACAAACTGTTCTAAAAGTTTGCAACTCTGGCTATGAACTTTAAAGCCTTTCCGTTTTCGGGCTGTTTTCATGAAAACAGCCCGAAAACGGAAGTGAAGTCTGCGCGGTCACTTCGCTTCACTTCTGATAATTCTTAACCCCAAAAGGGGCATCTGAACGAGGCAATAGCTCCGGGGAACTGATATTGCGTCCCTTTCCCCAGCTGCCGGCCTTCTATAACCCCCACATTTGTTCCCTCCTCTGAAAGGAGGGCTGCCGGTTAGCCATTCTACCTTAAATGGGAATGACTGCCGGCGGCGCTTATTCTTTCTGTGGGCAGCTGCTGCTAAGTGGCGGTAGCAGTGTCATGGGTGCTAGCCTGGTTTGCGTTTATACCAGCTTTTGCCACAGAGCGCGCCTTTATCACAAATTTCACGGCATAGGTCACATTTAGTTTTCAACGGCTTTGGGATTGGCTAACCTTGTCCCATTCTTCTGGTCATCACCACTGCAGGCGGGCGCCACTGGGGCCGCTACGGGGTGAGCCTGTTTGGGAGTGCCAGGATTCTGGAGAAAGGCAGCCCCATAACAGAAAAGTACACCCACGCTTCCTGCAGAGGAAGAAAGGGTAAAGAAACCCATTGATCACATTTTAGGGGGCATTCATCACATTTACTGAGATCCCTGCCCCCGTTGAAGTAATATTGTCTTAAATCTGATTCTAATGAAGGAATTGTTGTTTAAACCCTCTTTTCAGGGGAAGGTGGAGTTTTGGGCTGCCACCACCATCTTCGCGTTTTCAGTGTTCTTCCTGCTCTCCGGGATTGTCAATGCGCATGAGGGGCTTTTTTTTGACCCCCACATTCCGTTCAACTACTATGGAGATTTCATTTTCCCCAGCCTGATCAGGTATACCTTTCTGTATGGTGCCTTCCTGCTGCTCAACTTTAAGGTGCTGCCTAAACTGGTGGCTAAGGAGCGGGTGGCGCTTAACTGTTTTTACCTGATCCTGATCTTTCTGGCCACCGGCACCCTGTTTGGCATCACAGACACGTATCTGAAGAAATACCTGTTTGACCATTATGTAGAGGAAGATGCCGCCTATGCGGCGTTCTTCCAGGGGAGCTTCAGCTATGCGTTCCGGTTGCTGATGATTCTGGGGTTCTACACGGTCTTGAAGTACATCAGCGTTTACCTGCTGTCGCACTCAGAGACCATTCAGGCAAAATACCAGATCCTCACCAGAGACGTGTTGGCGGCCTTTGTGCTCTGGCTGGTGAGCCTGTTCCTGCTGATGATTATTGATGCCGAAGGCGAATTTCTACTCAGTTGGGGGATTATAGCCCCCACCGGCATTCTGTTGTACGGCGTCTCTTTCTACTACTTCATCCCGAAGGCACTCCCCTCTAAAAAACCGTTCCTGGCGTATCTCTGGCGGGCAGTACTGCTGTTAGCGGTCTCCTTTCTGCCGTTGGCCATCTTGCTGATGACGCTGACCAATGAGAAGGATTTTGCCCTGGGTCTGCCTTTGTTCAATGTGTTCTTTCACCTGTTCCTCACCACCCCCGTCTGCTGGGTGTTGTTTAAACGGCAGATGCAGGGCAAAGAGGAGGTGTATGTGCTGCAGAAGGAGTTGGGAAGATCCAATGCCAACTTTGACTTCCTGCGGTCGCAGATCAACCCGCACTTTCTGTTCAACACCCTCAACACCCTCTACGGCACCGCCCTGCAGGAAAACAGCGAGCGTACCGCCCAGGGCATCCAGATGCTGGGCGACATGATGCGGTTCATGCTGCATGAGAACAACCAGCAAAAGATTCTGCTCTCCCGGGAGATTGACTACATGCGCAACTACATTGAACTGCAGTCATTGCGCACGTCTACTTCCCCAGACATCACCATCCAGACCCAGATTGAGGAGGTGTACACAGAGAAGTTCATTGCGCCCATGCTCTTGATTCCCTTCGTGGAGAATGCGTTCAAGCACGGCATCAGCCTGAAGGAGAAGTCCTGGATACGGGTGACCCTGCACCTGGAGCAGAACAAGCTCTACTTTGATGTCTACAACAGCACCCATGTGAAACCGGAGCAGGACCCCGAGAAAGACAAATCTGGGGTGGGGCTGGAGAACGTGAGGCAGCGGCTGGCTTTGCTGTATCCGCAGAAACATGAGCTGGTGATCAGAGAAACCTTGGGCGAATTTTTTGTGCACCTCACGGTGGAACTGTAATGTGTGAGTAAAGGGTGTTTCCCTCTAACTTTAAATGTTTTTGCCTATCTTTTCTCCTTTCCGTTTTGGGGCTGTTTTCTGAAAAACAGCCCCAAAACGGAAAGGAGTTATTAGTTGTAAAGTTGAGTCCCCTTTTGGCTGCCTTTGGCCGAAGAACAAGCGAGAAGAATGAGAGTCATTGCCGTAGATGATGAACCCATGGCGCTGGAGGTGGTGCGCTCCCACGCCAGCAAGGTGCCGTTCCTGGAGCTGAAAGCCTGTTTCACAGATGCCTTCAAGGCCATGGAATACCTGCAGCAGGAGCCGGTAGAGGTGCTGTTTCTAGACATTAAAATGCCTGACATCACCGGCCTGGAGTTTGTAGCCAGCCTCCAGAAAAAACCGCAGGTCATTTTCACCACCGCCTATTCTGAGCACGCCGTCACCAGCTTTGAGCTGGACGCCATTGATTACCTGCTCAAGCCGTTCTCCCTGGCCCGTTTTGTGAAAGCCTGCAACAAAGCCCAGGAGCTTCTGAAACTTAGGGCTCAGGCGCATCTGATCCCTCCTTCTTCGGCGCAAGCCGTCAAAGAGTACCTTTTTTTAAAAACCGGCTATGAGCAGGTGAAGGTGCTGTTTGACGAGATTTTGTATCTGGAGGCGGCCGGGAATTACGTGACGTTTGTGCTGGAAAACAAGAAACTGCTGTCCCGCTTCACCATTGCCGAACTCTGTGACGTGCTTCCGGCGGACAGGTTCATTAGGGTGCACCGGTCGTATATTGTGGCCAAAGACAAGATTGAGAAAGTGGAGCGCCACCAGGTGACCATTAAAGGGGCAGAAGTTCCCATAGGGGCCTCTTACGCCCAGCAGTTACAGCTGTAAAAGGCAATCAGCTTCTGTTTTGGGGCTGTTTTTCTGAAAACAGCCCCAAAACAGAAGCTGCCAAAAAAAGAAGTCTCCCTTTCTCAGAAAGGGAGACTTCTTCTCTTCCATTGAAGGGAGGTTATCTAATGTCATTGCCTTCGCGCACGTCCTGATCTGGCAGGATCACGCTGTCAATCACGTGAATTCTACCGTTAGAGGCTTCCACGTCATTGCGAACAATCTGGGCACTGCCAACAAAAATGGTGTTGCCTGGGTTATTGGTGCTGATGGGGATGTACCGGTCTTCACCCATGCTGATGCGGGTGCTGTTGTTGAACCTGGCGGTAGATACTTCTGATGCCAGAATGTGGGCTTGCAAAATTCTGGAAAGCAAAGCCGTGTTGTCGCTTCTGAGTAACATTTCCAGTTTTTCTTTGGGCAGCTTGGCAAACGCCTCATTGGTGGGGGCAAACAACGTGGCTTTTTCTACCCGCTCCAGGTCATCGGCTAGGTTGGCCCGCTCTATCAGCTGCACAAAGGTGGTGAGGTTAGGGCTTTTCCTGGCCAGTTCCAACACAGTATAGTTTTCGGTGTCATCAATGGCATCAAACATGTCATTGATGTCTTCTGGGTTCTCCATGAGCAGGGCGGTAGGCGCCAAGGTGGCAATGGGCACCATCACTTGTTCCTCCACTACCAACACATTCAGCTGGTTGTCATCTTCATCCATTGCCATACCGGCCATGGCTGAGGTTTCTGTCCGGCTCATGTCTTCCATGGCGGTAGTGTTGGAGCTGGCACAACTGAAGAGGGTAAAGGAGCTGAATGCTAAAAATGCCAAAGGTTTTAAAACTGTACTTTTCATAGTCTAAGTTGTTTAATTTGCTTTTCAAATAAAGATTAGTTGCAATCCTTTTATTAGTTCTACTGATAAGAAAAGGAGAGGTTGCGTATTAAATGCAATTTTGATGTATGCGTGTTAATTGTTGTAAATATTAATATTCAGCTAGTTGTGAATATTTAGATAGGGAAATTTCATTGAAACGGATCGGGAAAATTCTAATTGCTAACGTGCTGTTCCGTGGTGGCTACTAGACGTACCCCTGAAGTTGATTAGCGCTCTCGTTTATGTTTCTGGCCCAAGCGTCTGGTTGTTCTTTTTAAAAAGTAAGTTACTGTTTTGGGGCTGTTTTCAGAAAAGCAGGCCTAAAACGCGGGCACAACCGGAGCTTGCGCCAGCAAGGTGCTAGAAATGCAGAAACGGGATACCAACCAACTGCTTCAACAGAAAAAGTAAACGTAATTGTTACCCAGAAGCTCACTTTAATTGTTGCCCAAAAGCTCACTTGAAGGCCGTATGGAAAAGGGACCTCCCATTTGTATGTGTCTTAGCCAAGGGAGTTATTAAGCAGGGTGTCGCTTTTAGGGAAGGCAGGGACGGCAGACATTCAGGACTCCTCCGGTGATGTGCATGAGGTGAAACAGCGGGCGCAGCACCGGCCGGGTTCTGCTTTCCAACCTGTCTCCCTTCTGCTGCAAGACCCGCTCATGTACTGCTGGTAATGGTGCATACCGCAAAAGCCGCAGGTCTTTTGTTTGAGATTAAAAATAGGGAGGAGTGTTCAGAAGCAGTTTCATAGTACCTTTAAGGCTCAGAGAAGTTTGACTTAAAATATGTCGCCAGACCAAATTCTTTCCTGTCTCTCCATTGACCCCTACGCGGCCACGCCCAAATACCAGCAGGTGACCAGCGCCATACAGGCGGCTATTGAGAAGGGGCAGATCAGGAAGGGAGACGTGCTGCCCTCGCTCAACGAGCTTACCTATAGCCTGGACATTTCCCGTGATACCGCAGAGAAAGCCTACAAAGCGCTCAAGCAGATGGGGGTTCTGGGTTCAGTGCCCGGCAAAGGGTATTACATAGAGAACACCCAGCTGCAGCAGAACCTCAAGGTGTTTCTGCTGTTCAACAAACTGAGCGCCCACAAGAAAATCATCTATGATGCCTTTGTGGAGGCGCTGGGGCCAGAGACGCACGTAGATTTCTACATCTACAACAATGACTACGCGCTGTTCAAGAAGATGCTGGCCCGCCGCAAAGAGGAGTACACCCACTACGTCATCATTCCCCATTTTGTAGAGGGCGGTGAGCAGGCCCACGAGGTCATCAACCTGCTGCCCAAAGAGAAGCTGGTGCTGCTGGATAAGAAACTGCCCGGCGTGACCGGCCACTTTGCCGCCGTATATGAGAACTTTGAGCAGGATATTTACGGGGCGCTTGCGCAGGTGGCAGAAGAGCTGAGAAAGTACAGGGTGCTGAAACTCGTGTTCCCCCACCACAGCTATTTCCCCGCCGAGATTGTGACAGGCTTTGAACGGTTCTGCCGGCAATACCATTTTGCCTACCAGGTGCTGCCCCGGGTGCAGGTGGCAGAGATTCAGGAGGGAGACGTGTTCATTAATCTAGTGGAAGGCGATCTGGTAGCCCTTCTGCAAGGCATTCTGGCCGAAGGCCTGGAAGTGGGCCGGCAGGTGGGCGTTATCTCCTACAATGAAACCCCGCTCAAAAGATTCATCCTCAACGGCATTACCACTATCTCCACAGATTTCCAGAAAATGGGGGCTTTGGCCGCGCAACTTATCCTGCAGCATTCCCGCCAGCACCTGGAGGTGCCTTTTTCCATCATCAAACGCGCCTCTATCTAAGGAGGCGGGTAAGGCCAATGCCCGGCAGCCATTCTTAGCAGCGGGTGAATGGTTTCCCTTTATCTATCGCTATGGATCGTGTGGTCTTGACATAGCGCATGCCTGTGCCTGCGTTTTGGGGCTACTTTCCCAAAAACAGCCCCAAAACAGAAACTTACTTATCTATAAGGCACCACCGGATGCCTGCGCCATAACCTGAACACAGAAACGCGAAACCGCTTTAGATCAAAGCTGGTGAAGAAGTTCTCTGTCCCACACAGACGCTCGTGCCACTTTCAGAAACTCTGGTTACTGGGCTGTTTCTAAGCCATTGCTAAAAGCAATTGCCTGCGCCAGGCAAGCGGGTGAGTTTCATAGGATTGGCAGCTGTCAATTTATTAATCTTTAGAGTTTTTATAATTGGCTTTTTGCCGAAATAACAGCGAAGGCCGCCATAAATAATACTTTCTGCATAGAATCTGCCGGCAGCGGGCAGGACAGTGCAGGACAGTTCCCTGCAGGAGGCTTCCTACTTTCGTTCATCACTCTTTCCGCCAAGCCTGTTTTCGGCCTGTTTTCTGAAAAACAGGCCGAAAACAGGAAAGCGTCTAGCTCCTTTTACAGAGCGTCGGGGTGAGGCAATTAACAAATGGAAACTATGTCTGAAGTAACTGCAAACACTACGTTTAAACATGTGAGCTACCTATGGAATGAGGCTGAGGCGGCCAAGCTGGAAGGCGATGAGGTAGCCCTGTTGATTTACCGTTCCAACCTGCTGGGGGCTGATTTGCGCCTCACCAACTACGGCGGCGGCAACACCTCCTGCAAAACCTCCGCCAAAGACCCCTTGACCGGGCAAGATACCGAGGTAATGTGGATCAAGGGCTCCGGCGGTGATTTGGGAACGTTGAAGAAGAGCGGCCTGGCGGCTTTGTACGTTGACCGCCTGCGCAGCCTGGAGAACGTGTACCGCGGCATTGCCCATGAAGACGAGATGGTGGAACTCTTCAACCATAGCATCTTCGACCTGAATTCCAAGGCCCCATCTATTGATACCCCGCTTCATGGCTTTCTGCCGTTCAAGCACATTGACCACCTGCACCCAGACGCAGCCATTGCCATTGCCGCCGCCAAAGACGGCCAGCGCATCACGCAGGAATTGTTTGGCGGCACTATTGGCTGGGTGGGTTGGCAGCGCCCCGGTTTCGACCTGGGTTTGCAGCTACGCCAGTGCCTGGAAGAGAACCCCGGCATCAGGGGCATCATGTTGGGCTCGCATGGCCTCTTCACCTGGGGAGACACCGCCTATGAAAGTTACCTGAACACCCTGGAGGTCATTGAGCGCTGCGCGGAATACCTGGAGGAGAATTACCAAAAGAACGGCCCTGCTTTCGGCGGAGCCAAAATAGAAAGCCTGCCCGCTGAGCAGCGCAAAAAGCAGGCGGCCGCCCTGGCCCCGGTCCTGCGGGGCTTCTGCTCCAGTGAGCGCCACATGGTGGGCCATTTCACAGATGATGCCCGCGTACTGGAGTTTATCAACTCAAACGACCTGGCCAAACTGGCCCCCATGGGCACCAGTTGCCCGGACCATTTCCTGCGCACTAAAATCAGTCCGCTGGTCTTGAATTTAGCGCCAGATGAGGATTTGTCTGATGTTCCAGCGCTCAAGGAGCGCCTGGCCCCGGCGTTTGCCGAGTACCGACAGATGTACACCCAGTACTACCAAACCTGCAGGCATGACAACAGCCCGGCCATGAGAGACGCCAATCCGGTGATTATCCTGTATCCCGGCGTGGGCATGTTCTCGTTCTCCAAAGACAAGCAGACCGCCCGCGTAGCCGCTGAGTTCTACCTGAACGCCATCAACGTGATGAAAGGCGCTGAGGCTATTTCTGAATACACCTCGCTGCCGCGGCAGGAGGCGTTTGACATTGAGTACTGGTTGCTGGAAGAAGCGAAGCTGCAGCGCATGCCCAAGCCCAAAGCCTTATCAGGGAAGATAGCCCTGGTGACCGGCAGTGCCGGGGGTATTGGCAAAGCCATTGCCAGAAAGTTTGTGGAAGAAGGCGCCGTGGTGATTCTGAATGATATGAACGAGGAGCGTCTGCAAGGGGCTGGAGAAGAATTCAAGAAGCTTTACGGCAGAGATTCCTACGCCACCGCCGCCTTAGACGTGACCAACGACCAGCAGATTCAGGAAGCCTTTGCTACTGCGGCTCTGGCCTTTGGGGGCGTAGATATTGTGGTGAACAACGCCGGGCTGTCCATTTCCAAAACCGTGGAAGGGCATACCGAGAAAGACTGGGATTTGCTTTATGAGGTGCTGGTGAAAGGCCAGTTCTTTATCACTCAGGCCGCCGTGGAGGTCATGCGCAAGCAAGCCATTGGCGGTGATGTCCTGAACATTGTGAGCAAGAACGCGCTGGTGAGCGGCCCCAACAATGCCGGTTACGGCAGCGCCAAAGCCGCCCAACTGCACCTGAGCCGCCTCAACGCCGCTGAACTGGGGGCAGACGGCATAAGAGTGAACGTGGTGAACCCAGACGCGGTCATCTCTGACAGCAACATCTGGGCTGGCGGCTGGGCCGAAGGCAGGGCCAAAGCCTACGGGATTACCGTGGAGGAGCTGCCCGCCTATTACGCCAAACGCACGCTGCTCAACCAGATCATTCTGCCTGAAGACATTGCCAACGCCTGCTTTGCCTTTGTGGGCGGCCTACTCAGCAAAACTACCGGGAACATGCTCAACGTAGACGGCGGCATTGCCATGGCTTTCCCAAGGTAAAGGTTTCACCTCCTGTTTTCGGGCTGTTTTCTGAAAAGCAGCCCGAAAACAGGACTTAGCTGCACAACCTGTTCAGTTGGTTTAATGCCTTTTGCTGCTAAATGTCAGGACAAAAAGTGGTGTGGTGATTTTTCTATCATCCTGGAACGACCTTGGTGGTGGACGGCAATAGCGGGCATGAAGTGCTTTCCAAGTTTGCCCACAAGATCCATTCAGGATGACAAAATGGGGTGCTGTACTTCTGTCCCAGGCATAATTGAAAAAAATTGAATTTAGACTAATAGATAAGGAAGAGCACGGATCGCCGCTGGCCGCTGTTCAGGATTTCTAATCCCGAACCACTCTGTCGGGGATTTGTAATCCCTGTTTCCTGCCCTTTTTATAGGGGCACTGGTGTGGCCTCTAAGAACAGGAATGCTAATATCCGCGAAGCCACTTGCACCTTAAGTCACAGCAGCAACAGGGATGCTCGTTTGATTTAACGCGAAAGAATATTAACTTAACGCACTAAGATTGCTGTCATTTTCTGTTTTCGGCCTGTATTTCAGAAAACAGGCCGAAAACAGAAAATGTGGCTCCATGCAGTTGATTTGCCCACTAACGACTAACAAACAACACCATGCAATTAGAAAAATATAAGATAGACGAATTCAACCACACCCAACAGGCCAGCCATAACCGCAAGTTTGAGTTCATCGCCGAAGGCATTGCCCAGGTAGAAGACGTGCTGCAGAAGCTGGTAAATTTCCAGATTGCCATTCCGTCCTGGGCGTTGGGTACGGGTGCCACGCGGTTCGGGCGTTTTGCCGGCGGGGGTGAGCCCAGAACCATTGAGGAAAAGATAGAGGACGTAGGGCTGCTGCACGCCCTGAACCGCTCCAGCGGCGCCATCTCGCTGCATATTCCCTGGGATATTCCGCAGGATTACAAAGCCATCAAAACCCTGGCCGCGCAACACGGGCTCACGTTTGACGCCGTCAACTCCAACACGTTCCAGGACCAGCCAGGGCAGCCGCTGAGCTATAAGTTCGGGTCTATGCAGCACGTAGACAAGGCGGTGCGGCAGCAGGCCATTGACCACAACCTGGAAGTAATCAGGCACGGGGTGGAACTGGGCTCTGAGTCTTTGACGGTTTGGCTGGCAGACGGTTCCTGCTTTCCCGGGCAGCTGAACTTTAGAAAAGCGTTCCAGAACACGCTGGAGAGTTTGCAGGAGGTGTACGCCGCCCTGCCGGAGAACTGGAAGGTGTACGTAGAGTACAAAGCCTTTGAGCCCAATTTTTACTCCACCACCATCGGGGACTGGGGGCAGTCGTTGCTACTGGCCAATAAGTTGGGAGCGCAGGCGTACACATTGGTAGACCTGGGGCACCACCTGCCCAATGCCAACATTGAGCAGATTGTCTCTTTGCTCTTGATGGAAGGCAAGCTGGGAGGCTTCCACTTCAATGATTCCAAATACGCCGATGACGACCTCACCACCGGCAGCATTAAACCGTACCAGCTGTTCCTGATTTTCAACGAACTGGTAGAGGGCATGGATGCCCGCGGCATGAACCACGCCACCGACTTGGGCTGGATGATTGACCAGGCCCATAACCTGAAAGACCCGCTGGAAGACCTGCTGCAGTCAGTGCAGGCCATCATGATTGCCTACGCCCAGGCCTTAATCGTTGACAGAACTGCCTTGACCGAAGCCCAACAACAGAACGATGTGGCCCGCGCCCAGGAAATCCTGCAAGACGCTTTCCGCACAGATGTACGGCCATTGGTGGCAGAGGCGCAGCTACGGGCAGGCGGGGCCGTTAATGCGTTAGAGCTGTACCGCCAGCTAAAAGTGCGCGAGAACCTGATTCAGGAGAGAGGGCTGAAAACCGTTTCAACTGGTTTATAAGTTGCCTTACCATGCAAAGGGCAAAAATAACTATACATTTTTGTCATCCTGAAAAGGTCTGGGTGGCGAACGGCAGTAGCGGGCAATAGTTGCTTTTCTAGCTTGCCACAATTTTAGCTATAAGTACACAATTGATAGAAAGGCAGGGCAATCTTTTGTGGCTGTCCTGCCAGGTTTCCCCATAATGAACCTGTTTAAAGTTTTCATTTTAATCTCTGGCGCAAGCATTTGCTTGTGCCAATGGGAATAGTGGGCTTCTGTTTTAGAGCTGTTTTTCAAAAAGTAGCCCAAAAACGTAGGCACAAGCCGGCGCTTGCGCCAGACAAAACCTATAAAATGCAGGAAATGAAAAGCTCTAAGCAGGTTCAACTTAAGTTGTTGGGTAAAACATTCAACAACGGCAGAGTTATTTGATGGGTGGCTCTGGCTATTCTCACTGCTATAATTCCACCTATTCACTCAATCGCTGATTCACAAATTGACCTGATGCAGAAAATACCGGTAATCGCTGTTTTTGATGTAGGCAAGACCAACAAGAAGCTGTTCCTCTTTAATGAGCACTATCAAATGGTGTATGAGCGGTCGGCGCGGTTTACAGAGACGGTAGACGAAGACGGTGACCCGTGTGAGAACCTGGAGAGCCTGCGGCTGTCAGTGTTTGATTCCCTCAGAGAAGTCTTCAAACGACCCGAGTTTGAGGTGAAAGCCATCAACTTCTCTACCTACGGCGCCAGTTTTGTGTATGTAGATGACGAGGGCAAACCCCTCTGCCCGCTGTACAATTACCTGAAACCCTACCCACCGCAGTTGCTACAGCGGTTTTATGCCACTTATGGCGGCCAGGAACAGCTTTCCAAAGAAACGGCTTCCCCGGTGCTGGGCAGCCTAAACTCGGGCCTGCAGCTTTACCGCCTCAAGCACGAGAAGCCGGAAGTGTTTAACCAGGTGAAATATGCCCTGCACCTGCCCCAGTACCTGAGCTGCCTCCTCTCCGGCGAGTTCTGTTCAGACATTACCAGCATTGGCTGCCACACCCATTTATGGGACTACACCCAAGCCGATTACCATGCGTGGGTGAAACAGGAGGGAATCTTGGACAAGCTGGCACCCCTGCGGCGGTCAGACGAGGCGTTTCTGGCCTCTTTTTCCGGAAACAGCTACAAAGTAGGGGTGGGGCTGCACGACAGCTCTGCTGCGCTCATTCCGTATCTGGTGAACTTTCACGAGCCTTTTGCCCTGATTTCTACCGGCACCTGGTGCATTACCCTCAACCCGTTTAATGACGCGCCGCTCACTTCTGAGGAGCTGAGGCAAGACTGCCTCTGTTACCTGCAATACAAAGGACGGCCGGTGAAAGCGTCCAGGTTCTTCGGGGGCTATGAACACGAGCAGCAGGTGAAACGCCTTGCCGCCCACTTTGATCAAAATATTGCGGAGTTCAAAGCCGTGAGTTATGACCCAGAGGTTCTCCAGCCGCTGCTGCAAGGGCAGGACCTAAGCACTATCCTTCGGCCGCCGGCCGAAAACCAGGAGAAACCAACTTTTGCTGAACGGGACTTAACCGCTTTTGCTTCTGCCACAGAAGCCTACCACCAACTTATTCTGGATCTGGTCATTCAACAGGTGCGGTCTACCCAGCTGGTGGTGGAGGGCACCAACGTGAAGCGGATTTTTGTGGACGGGGGCTTTGGCAAGAATTCTATTTACATGCACCTGCTGGCGGCGGCTTTCCCGGAGAAGGAGGTGTACGCGGCCTCCATGGCGCAGGCCACGGCCATTGGAACAGCCTTGGCCATCCACCCGCACTGGAATTCTAAACCGTTGCCCACAGACATTATTGAACTGAAGTATTACGCGGTAACCCATCAGGAGGCTTAACATGACGGTAGGGCTTTTTATCCCGTGCTACGTAGACCAGTTTTACCCCAAGGCAGCCATTGCCACGCTGGAGCTGCTGGAGAAGGCGGGCGTTCAGGTAGAATTCCCGGCCCGGCAGACCTGCTGCGGCCAACCAATGGCCAATTCTGGCTTTGAGCACCTCACCTCCGGCTGCAACGAATTATTTGTGGAGAATTTTGCACAGTATGACTACATCGTGTCGCCTTCTGGTAGTTGCGTGCTGCACGTGAAAGAGCATCTGCATTCTCATAAGCAGGAGGCGCAGGCGCAGAACATCAGGGGCAAGGTGTATGAGCTGGTGGAGTTCCTCACAGATGTACTGAAAGTGGAAAGTCTGAACGCAAGGTTTCCGCACAAAGTAGGGCTGCACCAGAGTTGCCACGGGCAGAGAGGCTTGCGGCTGTCGCAGATGACCGAGCGGGTGGAGCCTCCTTTCTCCAAGCCAGAGCAACTGCTGAACCTGGTGCAGGGCCTGGAACTGATTCTGCTCTCGCGGAAAGATGAGTGCTGTGGTTTTGGCGGTACGTTTTGCGTGACCGAGGAAGCGGTATCTGTGAAAATGGGGAAAGACCGCGTGACTGACCACCTGCAGCACGGGGCCGAAGTGATTACCGGCTCAGACATGAGTTGCCTCATGCACCTGGAGGGTATTCTGCGTCGCCAGAAGAGCAACGTCAAGGTCATGCATATTGCTGAAATTTTAAACGCGCAGGAGGCATGATAGGGGCAGGGAAAACAAAAGACCATTCGGCCCTGGCCGATGTTTTTAACCAGGACGAGCCCCGCGTGAACTGGCATGATGAGACGCTGTGGTTTATTAGGCAGAAGCGGGACAAAGCCGCCTTCGCCATTCCGGACTGGGAACTGCTGCGCGAGACGGCCTCACAGATCAAAGCGCACACGCTGTCTCACCTGAGCCAATACCTGCAAGAGTTTGAGAAAAACGCGCAGGCCAATGGCATCACCGTACATTGGGCCGCTGACGCGCAGGAGCATAACAAGCTGGTGCATTCTATTCTCCAAAAGCACGGCGTAGACCGCATGGTGAAAAGCAAATCTATGCTCACCGAAGAATGCCACCTGAACGACTACCTGGCCCGGCACGGCATTGAGGTAACTGACTCAGACCTGGGCGAACGCATTGTGCAGCTGGCGCAGGAGCCGCCCAGCCATATTGTGTTGCCCTGTATCCATAAAAAGAAAGAGGAGATTGGCGAAATCTTCCATGAGCATTTGGGCACCGCAGCCGGTATGTCTGACCCGCAGGTGTTGACGGAAACCGCCCGCCAGCATTTGCGGGAGACGTTTCTCACCCGCCGGGCCGCCTTAACGGGCGTGAACTTCGCGGTAGCCGAGACGGGCGAATTTGTGGTCTGCACCAATGAAGGCAACGCCGACATGGGCGCGCACCTGGCAGACGTGCACATTGCCAGCATGGGCATTGAGAAACTGATTCCCAGGCGGGAGCACCTGGGTGTTTTTCTGCGGTTGCTCACCAGAAGCGCCACCGGCCAACCCATTACCACCTACTCCAGCCATTTCAGGAAGCCACGCCCGGGGCATGAGATGCACGTGGTGCTGGTAGACAATGGCCGGAGCGTGCAACTGGGCCGGGAGGACTTCCGGAATTCGCTCAAATGCATCAGGTGCGGGGCCTGCATGAATACCTGCCCCGTGTACCGGAGAAGTGGCGGGCACAGCTACCAGAGTGCGGTGGCGGGCCCCATTGGCTCTATTCTGGCCCCTAACCTGGACATGAAGAAGCACGCGGACTTGCCCTTTGCCTCCACGTTGTGCGGTTCCTGCACCAATGTGTGCCCGGTGAAGATTGACATCCATGACCAGCTGTACAAATGGCGGCAGGTGGTGGTGCAGGAAGGCCATGTTGACGCGAAGAAGGCAGCGGGCATGAAAGCCATGGCCGCCGTTTTGTCGTCACCTGCTACTTTCATGTTGGCGGGCAAGGCAGGGCGCCTGTTTATGAGAAGAGTGCCCTTGCTGGTGAATAACTCGTTCAATCCCTGGTACAAACAACGCGAGATGCCCCAACCGCCCAATGAATCCTTCAGGGAATGGTACCGCAAAAACCGGAAGCAGCATGACCAGTAGAGAAAAAATTTTGCGGGCGGTGGCCCAGAACCAACCCGCTTTGCTGCCTTTGCCAGAGGTGCCTCCGTTCCAGCAGGATACATCTGAATTGTCGGGAAGATTCACGGAAGTGGCCGTAGCCATTGGAGCAAGGGTCTTCCGCGTGATGGACTATGGAGAGGTGGCCCAGGTGCTAAGGCAGAACTTTCTGCCTAGCCATAGAATCATTTCGGCAATTCCTGAGCTGGCCGGCTTTGCAGAGGCCACTCCCCTGCAAGATGCCCACCGTCACCAGCTGGCTACTGTAGACTTAGCAGTGGCTGCAGCGCATTTTGGGGTGGCAGAGAACGGGGCGGTGTGGCTTACCGAGGAGCAGATGGGAGTGCGGGTGCTGCCGTTTATAACGCAGCATCTGGCGGTAGTGCTGCCCGTCAAGCAGATTCTTCCGCTTATGCCAGACGCTTACGCCAGAATTGGCCAAGCAGCGTACGGCTATGGGGTGTTCATTGCCGGTCCGTCTAAAACCGCAGACATTGAGCAGTCATTGGTGCTGGGGGCGCATGGTCCCAGAACCATGACGGTGTTTCTGATAGACTAAGGGAAGGGTGTTATCAGCCTTTCTTAAGCACTTTGGAGTTGGCCAGTCCGGTGCCCAGCGCAGGCATTTGCCTCTGCCCGCGTTTTAGGCCTACTTTCTGGAAAACAGGCCAAAAACAGAGTCGCACTCCCTGAAAGGCACTGGCAGGCGCTTGCACCAGAATTGAAAAATAAAACCAAGAATAAGGTTTCTTTGGGAAATCAGGTTAGAGATAAGAAGGTGAATTGTTCAAGTTATCATTCAGCGTATATGCATATAAGAGTTCTTCTGCTGATTCTGTACGTAGTTGGCAGTTCCAGGCTTCACGCGCAAACTAAGCCTGCAGAAACCGGGCTTTTCAAAGATGGCGACAAAGTCAATTTCATTGGCAACAGTATTACGCACGGCGGCGAGTTCCACACCAATATTCTGCTGTTTTACGCCACCCGTTTTCCGGAGAGAAACATCACTTTCTACAACTCCGGTATTTGGGGTGACAATGCCAGTGACATGCTGCGGCGGTTAGACACTGATATTCTGACCAAAGATGCTGATTGGTCAATCATCATGGCCGGCATGAATGATGTGAACCGCGCCCTGTATGCACCCGCCCGCCGCGCAGAGCCTAACCTGGAGGCAGAGAAGCAGCGGCATCTGAATAACTATAGAAACAACCTGGAGGCACTCATTCAGCGGCTGCAAAAAACAGATACCCACATCCTTCTGCAGAAGCCGTCTATCTACGACCAAACCGGCGACCTTCCGGCAGAAAACCAGCTGGGCGTGAATGACGCCCTACAGAAATGTACGGTCATAATTGATGAGCTGGCGAAGAAATACGGGGTGCAAACGGTTGACTACTTTACCCTTATGCAGCAGGTGAACCGACAACTGCAGGCCGCTGACCCAACGGCTACAGTGGTGAGCAATGACCGCATCCATCCCGGGGCGCTGGGAAGTTTTGTTATGGCCTACCAATTCCTGAAAGAAACGGGCGCCCCAGCATTGGTGTCCCGTCTCCACCTTAAAAAAGGAAAGGTGGAGGAGGAGCAGAATTGTACGGTCCAGGAAGTGCGGCAAGCAAAAGGACGTCTCAGTTTTGCCATACAGGAAAGAAGTTTGCCTTTTGCAGTTGCCGCCGAGGCAGAGGCAGCCTTGGCCCTGGTTCCCTTTACCCAGGAAATGAACCAGGAGGTGCTGCAGGTAACCAGGCTCAAAAAGGGAACTTACACGTTGCTTATTGACAGCACCCGGGTAGGGGTCTTTACCTCGGCAGAATTAGCCAAAGGAGTTAACCTGGCATTGCAGCAAAATACCCCCCAATACCAGCAGGCATTACGCGTGAGGCAGTTGGCGGAGCAGCGGCGGTTGGTGCAGAAACAGTTACGTGATATACGGCTGGTGGAGGTGAGGTACCTGCCTGCAAACCTCTGGGCCCAGGACATGCCTGCCCTGGAGCGAGCCATGGACGCTATTCTGCAAGATTTACAGGCTAAAAAAGATGCCCGCTACCTAGGTATCAGGAACTACTTTGAGAGCTATAGGAAAAACAAGCCCCGGGAGGGGCAGCTTGAAAAGGAGGCTGCCCAGCTCATGGTGGACATCAGGCGGGAGAGTCAACCGGTTTTGCGCACCTACCAATTAGAAAAGAAATCCAGGTAGTTTATTCTAAAATCTGGTAGGTTAGGAACCGTGAGGTTCAGCTTTCCTGAGTTAGAGCCATTTGCTGTAAAGTTTCCCGGGCTCCTGTTTTAGGGCTATTTTTAAGAAAACAGCCCTAAAACAGGAGTTTTATTTTCGGCCACACCCTCCTGCATGTCCCCGTGACCTGACAAAGAATTTGCCCAGATCACAGGTGCGCCTTACTTCGCTGGGAGGAATATCTGTCTGGGTTAACTCACTCATGTATACAGTCTTTAGATGCTTAGGGCATGTTTGAATTTGCCGTTTGCGCTCTAATACGGTAGCAATAGAATTGGAATCTGCCATTTTCTTTCCCACTGGTGGTGCTTAGCCTATCTAAGATGACGTGGCCTAACCCTCATTCCCATTTTTCGCCAGCTAAACTTTATTGTTCCAGGCTGTAGAACACTTTGTATCTACCTCCTTCAGAGCCTTGGCACCAGGAAGTTTCTTGTAGGAAGGAATATGATGCTCTCAAATATTTGGCAGGTCAGAATACTATAAGAGCATGTTCAAATTTGCCTTTTGCGCTGCAAACGGGTATCAAAAGAACCTGACTTCGCGGTTGACTCGCACCATAGCGGGGCGTATGCTGCTCAAAAAACGCTTCGCCAGAACCTTTCGCTCCCCGTTTTCGCTTGCAAAATCAAAATTTAAACAAGCTCTAAACGAAGATTCTTTTATCTGAAAGAACCATTAGGAACATTGGGTGCAGTAGAAAGTAGTGAAAGAGACGTTATTGCCTTCCCCCTACTTTAATTCCTTCAAAACCCAGTTACAAAGAAAGGAGAGGTTCTCAGTCTAGCTTTTAGAGAAAGCTCTTAAAGTTTTTGAAACGTTTCCAGATCCACCCTTTCTGTTCCTCACCCATAAGTCTTCTTGTGCGTGCGGACGTTTTAGGGCTACTTTCAGGAAAACAGCTCCAAAACAGAGAATCCTATTACCCAAAGACCCAGAAAGAAACTTCTGTCAGAAATAAGATGAAATCTTTTGATCAGGCATCTTTTAGTAAGACCAGGATTAGACGTTGTTCAGGTATAAAAGTTAAGCCTTTGACACCATACCCATTCTTAGGTTATGTAAAGGGTTTGATGATTGTCTCCTTTACTTTCTTACTGCCTTTCTAATGTGAGAATGATACTTTAAACCCTCTTGGCTTAAGAAAAGGCAGGTTATGAGCGTTTCTGCTGCTGCGGAGGCTGGAGATTAGGTTTTGCATATGGTTAAAATGCAAATTTATACAGGTTTTGAAAGGGTGGTTTAGTTGTTAATGTCCTGTATCTAAAGAAGCAGCGGGGATTCGTGATTTTGAGAATTTGGTAAAAAAACTATTATACAGAATGCTGTAGACTGATATCTGGGAGTGGTTTCATGTCTACTTGGCTAGGATTGTCCTGTTGTGAAAATAGCAAATAGGGTTGGGGAGTTGGTATAAGTGATTAAAGGTTGTTAATTAACTGCGGCTTATTTCAAAACTATTTTAAGAAGCCGTGCCACTTTTTTCTTCTTGTGAAGTGACTCAGAATAGGAGATTCAGGCGGTAATAGTCAGATTTGTCTGAGAAAATGTTAAAAAAGTACTTGTCTTAGTTTAAGGTATAAGCTAAGTTTGTAATGTTTAATTCTTAGTGCGTTAGGGGTGTTTGGATAGATTGAGCATTGGGAAAATTATAGAAATATAAACACCGCCATTCGTTAGAATTGCTTCTGGTTTTTCTATTCTCCACAACTTGATCTAGGTTTCTTTTACTTTTTCTTATTGAAGCCTTTCTAAGGAGAGGTGACGTGTCAAAATATTTTAGTATGCAATTTATCAGAATTCTCCTTGTTTTTTTCTCTGCTGTGTCATTTGTAGGGTGTACCAGTACTTCAACGGTGGGTAAGTTAGTGGGGCCTTCTGAGGTGGCTTCAAAAAAATTAAAGGATAAGTCGTTTCCCTTCGGGTTGAACCAGGCGGGTGGGGACTTTGGGCAGAATATGCCCGGGGTTATTAATGTAGACTATGGGTACCCCACCGAGAAGCAACTGGATTATATGAAATCAAAAGGGCTAACGATGGTACGGTTTCCCTTTAAATGGGAAAGGATCCAAAGGGAATTAGGCGGTCCTTTAGATCAGGTGGAGCTGAAACGGATGAAAACCTTTGTAGATGCTGCCCGCGATAGGGATATGTGGATTATCCTGGATATGCACAACTACTGCCGCCGGAAAATCAATGGCACCACCTATATAATAGGTGAGACGCCTGAGGTGTCTGTAGAGGCGGTAGCAGATGCCTGGGGGAAACTAGCCACTGAGTTTAAAGGCTATTCAAATATCTGGGGATACGGAGTTATGAATGAGCCGCATGACATGTTGCCCTCCACCCCATGGTTTACCATTGCCCAAGCCTGTATCAACAGCATTAGAAAGGCAGATCCTGAAACGGCTATCCTAATAGGTGGTGACAGTTGGAGTTCTGCCGAGCGCTGGATGGAGTTTAGTGATAATCTGAAAGACCTGAAAGACCCTGCAGACAACCTGGTGTATGAGGTGCATGTCTATTTTGACAATGACGCCTCAGGAAGTTATAAAAAGTCTTATGAAGAGGAACTGGCCTCGCCTACCACTGGTATTACCCGGTTCGCACCGTTCTTGAAATGGTTAAAAGACAATAATAAGAGAGGCTTTGTAGGGGAATATGGGGTGCCAGATGACGACCCCCGTTGGTTAGTGACCCTTGACGTGTTCTTGAAACATTTACAGGAGAACTGCATCAATGGCACTTATTGGGCTGCCGGGCCCAGATGGGGGAAATACAGACTGGCGGTGGAGCCTAGAAACGGCGAGGAAAGACCGCAGATGCAGATCCTTGAAAAATATAAAATAGCTAATACAAACTGTAAATAACCTGCAACCACTGCAGTTTTTTATCAGATGCATGAGCGGTAGGTATAGCCTCACTTTTGTGGCTGCCCCCCCTTCTATGCTGGCTGGTTTCAATGGTATAGTAACTTCTAACGCTTTATGTATGAAAAACAATTTACTGAGTAGGGTGAGTTATCTCTTAATGCTTCTATTGGTTCTCCTCTCTGTTTCAGAACTCTTTGCGCAAGGGCTGAACATAAGAGGCCGGATCACTGATGAAAAAGGGGAAGGGCTTCCTGGCGTCACTGTCATGGTAAAAGGGACAACCAACGGTGCGTCAACGGGAGTTGACGGTACTTTCTCCTTTACAGTTCCTAACCGGGAAGGTACTTTGGTTATTTCCTTTATTGGCTACAAGCCCAGGGAAATGGCAATTCCCGCCTCTGGCGAAGTGAATGTGGCCTTGCAGACAGATGCGAAGCTCCTGCAGGAGGTGGAGATTGGTTATGGTACCGCCACACGGCAGGAACTGACAGGTTCTGTGGGTATGGCCAACATGCAGGATATTTATAAAGCGCCCGTGAAATCAGTAGATGAGGCCCTTGCAGGCAGGGTGGCCGGCGTATTGGTTTCTGCCAATGACGGACAGCCAGGCTCAAATCAGAATATTGTCATCAGAGGGGTGGGGTCTATTACAGGAAGCTCAGCGCCCTTATATGTGATTGACGGTTTCCCCATGGAGGAGTCTTACAGCAACTCGTTGAGCCCTAATGATATTGAGTCAATTGATATTTTGAAAGACGCCTCGGCAACGGCTATTTATGGTGCCAGGGGAGCCAACGGTGTCATATTGATTACTACCAAACGTGGTAAAAAGGGTGCCCCTGTGGTTACCTATAACGCCTACTACGGATTCTCTGAAAACCCCAAATCTCTTAAGCTGCTAAATGCTTATGAATATGTAAAATACCAGTCTGAGCTAAATGCTGAGTTTGCTGAGAAGGCTTTTTTTGTAGAGGGACGTGATTTAGAGTCTTACCGCAATGCCCCTACTATTGACTTGCAGGATCAGATCTACCAACGGTCTCCAGTGCAGAACCATGAGATATCGGTAAGGGGGGGGAATGATAATACCATTTACTCAATTTCAGGCAACATCATTGATCAGGATGGGATCATTGTTAATTCCAGTTTTAGACGTTACCAGGGGAGAATTACGCTTGATCAGAAATTAGGTAAGAAGATAAAAGTAGGCGTTGACCTCAACTATAGTAATGAGAAGACAAACGGGACTATCGCCACTGATGCCAACACCACCCGGTTAATGTACAGCAACCTCAGTCTTCTTTTTTCAGTTTGGGGGCACCGGCCAGTGAACAGACCTAATGAAACGGCGGGAGACCAGTTGTTTGACCCAACCTTGCCTGAGTCTGATTTCAGGGTGAATCCAGTAGTCTCTGCCAAAAACGACTTTTTGCAGGTATTGGTGAATAACTTCAGGGCCAATGCCTATGTAGAGTACACCATTATTCCAAGCCTTACATTGCGTATTGCAGGCGGCGCCACCAATATCATGATGGAAAGACAAGGCTTCTTCAACTCCAGCACCGCCCGCGGTAACTTTAGACGGGATGAAAAGCTGAACGGGTATATCTACCACCGGCCAGTGACCAACTGGAATAACACCAATACCTTAACGTACCGCAAAACCTTTAAAACGGACCATGCGGTTACAGCGGTAGTAGGAACTGTGATCCAAAAGCAGGAAGATGGCAACTATGGTTTCCAGGCTATACAGGCATTGAACGAGCAGACCGGAGTAGATGGTTTAGATGAGGCGGAAGCAAATTTTGGAACCTCTGGTTCTTCCCGTTGGAGTATGGCTTCGTTCCTGGGTCGGGTAAACTACAGCTATAAAAACAGATACATTGTAACCGGGACCCTTCGGTATGATGGCTCCTCCAAGTTTGCCCCCGGAAACCGTTGGGGTGTTTTCCCATCGGTTGGTCTTGCCTGGCGAGTGATTGAAGAAAACTTTATGAAAAACATCAGCTTACTCTCAGATGCTAAAGTGAGGGCGAGCTATGGCGCCACTGGAAACAACCGTGTTTCAGATTTTGCCTATATGTCTACGCTGGTGGTACCCAGAACAAGCGGGTATTCATTTAACAACAGTTCACCCACCAGAGGGGCTATTCTTGAAAGCTATGGGAACCCAAATCTTAAATGGGAAACCACTGTGCAATCTAACATAGGCGTAGACCTGGCATTCTTCAACCACCGGGTAGACATGGTAGTTGATTTCTACAGAAAAACAACCAAAGATGTATTGCTCAATGCCAACTTGCCTTACACTACAGGTCTGGTGAACACCAGTGAGCAGGCCACTGCCTTCAAAAATATTGGTAAGGTGCAGAATGACGGTCTGGAGTTCACCATCAATACCATCAATCTCCGGAAGAACACCTTTGAGTGGAGCACCAATTTTAACATCAGCTTCAATAAGAATAAAGTGCTGGGGCTGAATGAAGGACAAACCTCGTTGTTGCAAACCGTACGGTTTGATCAGGATTTTGCCAACACACCCGCCTATATTGCTACCCTTGGGCAACCCATTGGGCAGATGTACGGGTTGATCTGGGATGGTGTTTACCAGCTGGAAGATTTTGATGTGTCAACAAACGGCGCATATGTGTTAAAGTCAACGGTGCCTAACAACTCCCAGCCCAGACAGAACATACAACCTGGAGATATCAAGTATAAAGACATCAATGGGGACCTTGTGGTGAATGAACTTGATTTCGCGGTGATTGGCAGAGGTATTCCGTTGCACACAGGTGGGTTCTCCAATAACATTACTTATAAAGGGTTTGACCTGAATGTATTCTTTCAGTGGTCTTACGGAAATGACATCATCAATGCCAACAGGCTGTTCTTTGAGGGCAATGCCAAACGGATGGTGGGCTTAAACCAATACGCTGAAGTTGCAGAACGTTGGACCCCCGAAAACCCTAGCAACACTTACTTCCGCACCGGAGGGAAAAGGGACCTGTATTACTCCAGTAGAGAAGTGGAAGATGGATCGTTCCTGCGCTTAAAAACTGTTTCATTGGGGTACAACTTTAGTGAAGCCCTTCTTCACAGAATCAAATTGAAGACGCTGAGGGTGTATGCTTCCGCTCAAAACATTTACACATGGACCAACTATTCAGGTTCTAACCCAGACGTATCTACCCGTCACTCTGCTTTAACCCCAGGGTTTGATTTTTCAGCTTATCCGTTGGCAAGGACCGTTACATTTGGTCTGACCACCAGCTTCTAAGACAACATACATAGATATGAAAATAAGACATTACATAGCAGCTTTTTTGATAAGCGTGGGCTCTTCTTCCTGTGAGGACTTCCTGAGCACAGAACCCACCAACTTTGTTGCCCCTACCTATAATACAATAGCTGAACTGGAAACCGGTCTTACTGGGGTCTATGACGTGCTGGGCAGCAGAATGTTTTACGGTGATAACTGGCCCTTCTTCCTGAATGTAGGCACAGACCTGGGCTATTCCAGATACGGTAGCCAGGATATTACCGCCTACGTGATTACCCCCGGTGACAGGTATGTCACTGAATTCTGGAAAACATTATACCAGGGTATATTTAGGGCAAACCTAGTGTTGGCAAGGGTAGATAACCCCAGCCTGGACGAAACCCGCCGGAATGAAATAAAGGGTCAGGCGCTGTTCTTGCGCGCCTACTACTACTTTATGTTGGTAAGTAACTTTGGAGATGTGCCTTTGTTGCAAACAGATAAACCCAGCATAGACAATGTAAACGTGCCCCGTACCCCCAGCCGTGAAATATATGCCATGATTGTGAAAGACATGGAAGCGGCAGAGCAACTGGTGATAGACGCTTCCAAGCTTGCCGGAGGCGGGAGAGTGTCAAAGTCTGCGGTACAGGGAATTTTGGCCCGCGTGCATCTCACAATGGCGGGTGCCCCTCTGCGTATAGAATCCAGCTACGCAGAAGCTTTAAAGTGGGCGAAGAAAGTGAAAGACCAAAATTTTCACCAGCTTAACCCAGACTATTCTCAGGTGTTCATCAATTACGCCCAAAACAAGTATGATATCAAGGAAAGCATTTGGGAGGTAGAATTCTATGGCCGTTTGTCTGAAAACAGTGCAGAGTTCAATTATTTCATTGGGCAACGTGCGGGTTTATACTCAGAAAATGAGGCATTGGGCTTTAGTGGCGGGGCCATCAGGGCAACCAAATACCTATGGGACCTGTATGCGCTGGACCCCAACAGCACTACAACCCCGCCTACACCCCCCGCTACTGTTCCGGTGCCGCAAAAATCTCTGGATTTACGCCGGGACTGGACTATTGCGCCTTATATAATTTCGGCGGCCGGTGTGAAAGTACAAGACAATGATGTATGGCGTAAAACCATGGGTAAATGGCGCCGGGAGTATGAAGCTTCGGGCAAGGACCGTACCGTGTCAGACCAGAACTTCCCAATTTTGCGGTACTCTGATGTTCTTTTGATGCTGGCTGAGGCAGAGAATGCGGTGAACGGTCCTACCAGTGTGGCCTATGAGGCAATCAATGAAGTGAGAAGAAGGGCATATGGGCTTTATTTACCAGTACCGCCTAATCCGGGGGTAAACGCAGACTTAACCCCTAATCTGAATCCAGATGAGTTTTTCCAGGCCATTAAAGAGGAAAGAGCCCGGGAGCTGGCCTTTGAGGCGTTAAGGAGGCCTGACCTCATACGGTGGGGTATCTTATATGAGCGGTTAAAGGAGTACAGGGCCTGGGCAATGATACAACCGGGGTATGCGGCGGGTTTGGTGTTGGCTCCCACCAACGTAGCCCCTAACCATGTACTATTGCCCATACCTACGGCAGACCTTTCTCTGAATAAAGCCTTAACGCAAAATCCTGGATATTAACTCTAAATGACCATGAAAAAGATCCTAATTCTACTGTTGGGGGCTTTTGCCTTCACGTCATGTACTACAGACTTAGAAGTTGATGCTCCCTCGTTTGATGTTAAAGCAGATAATGCAGAGTTAACGTATGATGTAGGAGATACAGTTAAATTCTCCTTCTCCGGACAAGCCCACTACATCACGTTCTACTCTGGCGTGGCCGGCTCAGATTATGATTACAGAAACCGCACAGAGATAACAGGAGGTAAACCGCAGTTCCGGTTTACAAGCCAGTACGGAGGCGGGGGAACGCAGATCAATCCCTTAAAAATTATGGTAACCACAGATCTGCAAGGGTATACGAAAGAGGGGGTGGCAGCTACCCAATGGACAGATATCACCAGTAGAGCCACCATTGCAACAAATGCCACACTCATTGCATCAGGTATCATAGATCTTTCAGACATTGCATTGCCAGGCAAACCCATCTATATCGCGTATAAATTTCAGTCTGTGAAAGACCCGGACCGTGCCGCGGGAACCATGATTGTGCACAATTTCGTAGCCGAAACGTTAACGCCAGATGGCTCAGCCATACCAGTAGCAACACTTCTCACGGCAGGTTGGAGGCCAGTAAACGTTTTAAATGATGCCACTAATTGGACCACCAGAAGCACCCTGGCTCAACCAGATTTATTGTTGGCGGCTGGAGGTAAAAATGCAGAGCCTAGTGAAGACTGGTATATATCTAACCCGTTGTACTTTACCAAAGTGCCACCAGATACAGGCTTGCCTATTCAGAGTATTGGAACCAATGCCTTGACTACTTATGGGCATGTATATAATAAGGCTGGAACGTATAAGGTCACTTTTCTAGCCTCAAATGTGACAGTAGACGAGCAAAAGTCTGTTGTAAAACAACTTACTATAACGGTGAAGTAATAGTTTTGGATGACCACTTCTTTATCTGGCTAGCCGAAGGGAAGGTGCATCTGAGGGATTATTCTTTACTCGTGTGATATTGGGGAAGGAGATCTCCCGGCAGAATGCTTATTTTGGAATAACAGAAGAAAGTCAACGTCAATTTTATTGTTTTGAAAAAAGCCAACTGGATTATCCTCTTTCTGGTATTCATTGCCACCGGTCTTAATTTTTTAGACAGGCAGGTGCTGTCCATTACCATTATCAAGATACAGAAGGAATTCAACCTCTCAGATGTGCAGTATGGGATGATCAACACCAGTTTCCTGATCAGCTACGCGCTTATGTTTACCGTGGGCGGCCGTCTTACAGATAAGTGGGGTGGGAAAATAGGGTTGGCGCTGTCAGTAGGGGTTTGGTCTGTGGCCAGTGGTTTACACGGGTTAATGACTTCCTTCTACCACTTGGTTGCATTTAGGTTTTTGCTGGGGCTGGGGGAGGGCGGTTGCTTTCCAGCCGCGGCCAAAACGGTGAATGAGCTGTTTGCCAAGAAAGACCGGGCCTTTGCCAATGGCATTGCCATAGGCGGGTCTGCGTTAGGGGCGGTACTGGCACCGCCACTCACCATCCTGATCTCCAATGAATACGGGTGGCGTTGGGCCTTCATCATTCCCGGGATAATAGGAGTGGTATGGGTGCTGGCATGGGTCAGTATGCCCTGGAAGCGCAAGCAGGAGGCCAAAGAAGCAGCTGTGCCCCAGGCGGTGAGTAGTAAGCCATCCTTCTGGAGTGTGCTCACCAACCCCAAAGCACTGGTGTTTATTGCCATCCGATTTTTATTAGACCCTGTCTTTTACTTCATCATGTTCTGGATTCCCAAATACCTCAATGAGGAGCGCGGGGTGTCTTTTGATGAAGTAGGAAAACTGCTGTGGATTCCTTTCCTGGCCCTGGGGCTTTCCAACATGTTGGGCGGCTGGATCTCAGACCGTCTGGTGAGAAGCAACTGGGGCGTTAACAAAGCCCGCAAAATGGTTATGGGAGTTGCCGCCGCGTTAACGGTTTCAGCTATGATGGTAGAGAGCGTGTCTACCGTGCATATGGCTATCTTTCTGATGTCTGTGCTCCTGTTTGCCCATGGCTTCTGGATCACCAACTACATTACCGCCATCTCAGATGTATTTGGGGATATGGCCACTTCTACCGTGGTGGGCTTGTCTGGAACGGCCGGTGCCATTGCCGGTATCATCATTAACCCGCTTATAGGGATAGTGGTGCAGAAATATTCCTATGACCCGCTGTGGATCGTCTGCGGACTTATGTACCCTCTGGCTTTTGTCCTGTTGATGCTCTGTATCCCGCGCATTGAGCCATTGCTCCTGAAACAGAAACAACCTAAGCCAGACGCCAGGGCAGTTGCCTAAGGATCACCTATCCTATAAGTTTTCTCATGATATTTTAAATAAACCAGGCAGAAGCTTGTTAAATTTTTTAACTTAGTGCGTTAGGATATATCATTTATATTAAACTAGAAACACAATGACTCAGATCGTGGAAGAAGCATTGAACGGAGAACTGGTTGCTACCGCAGCAAAAGGAGCGCAAATACATACAAGAAAGAGAACAGTGCCAAGAATTGGGGTTTTTGGGGTAGGGTACAAGAAGTACTGGAGCCAGTTTGAAGGCCTGTATGACCAGATGCTGGAAAAGCAGGAGGTGCTTCTGAAACTTGTGGAGAAAAACGAGGTGGAAGTGCTGGACTTTGGCATGGTAGATGACGTGACCGGTGCCTATGAACTACTGCCTAAACTAAAAGGCGCCAACCTGGACCTGGTGTTCTGTGACATGCTCACTTACGCCACCTCCAGCACCTTTGGCGTCATCATCAAAAGCCTGGATGTGCCCATGGTATTAGTAGCGCTGCAGCCAGACAAGGCTTTGAACTATGAGAAAGCCTCTACCCACCAGCAGCTGTACAATGATGATATCTGTTCTCTGCCTGAATTTACCGGGGTAGCAGTACGCATGGGCAAGCGGGTGCCAGATGTCATCATCGGCACCTTGCATGATGACCCGGCCGCTGAAGCCGAGATAGCCGAGTACTGTAACATAGCCCGTGTGCTGCATGACCTCAAAACCGCCCGTATTGGCCACATTGGTCACCCTATTGAGGCTATGCTGGACATGCACTCAGACGCCACCATGCTCACCGCCCACTTCGGGCTGCACATTGTGCAGTGTGAGGCGCATGAGATCGTCAGCAAAGTGCAGGAGGTGGGGTTTCAGGAGCTGGAAGATGAGAAAAGCCGCATCTTAGATTTCTTTGATACGCCAGACCCCGTTTCTGACCCCATTTCTGAAAAGCTGCGCGATACTGATCTGGAGGTGGCCGCCAAGGTTTCTGTGGCCCTGGAAAAGTTTGTAGAGGAGAAGCAATTGACCGGTCTGGCCTACTACTATGAAGGCAGCCCTAACAGCGAGACCCAGCAAGTCATGACCAACCTGATTGTGGGCAACTCCCTGCTGACCGGTGCGGGCTTCCCTATGTGCGGCGAGTCTGACCTCAAGTGCTGCATTGCCATGCTCATCATGGAACGTCTGGGCATTGGCGGGAGCTTCGCTGAATTCCACCCGGTTGATTTCAAGGAGAATTTCATTCTGGTAGGGCATGACGGACCGCACAACGTGACCATTGCCCAGGGCAAACCGGTGTTGCGGAGCCTCAAGAAATACCACGGCAAACCGGGCTTTGGGGCAGGGGTGGAGTTCAAGATACAGGAAGGGCCTATCACCATGCTCAGCATTACCTCAACCTATGAGGGGAAATTCAAATTTGTCATCGCCGAGGGCGAATCTGTAGAAGGCCCTATCCCGCCCACCGGGAACACCAACACCCGTGGCTATTTCAAGCCAGATGTGAGAACCTTCCTGAAGAAATGGGTGAAAGAAGGGCCTACCCACCACTTTGCCCTGGGGATTGGCCACCACGCCCAGACCATTAAGAAGATTGGCGACTATCTGGGAATAGAAGCGGTGATTGTAGAATAAGTAGTTTTTTAGTGATTAGGTTGTCTGTTGTCTGCTGTTTTCGGCCTGTTTTTACAAAAACAGGTCGAAAACACAATCTAGTTTGTCGCCTTGTTTTCTGTCTTCACAGACAAGCTTTTGGGTTAACCTGGTGACTGGCAGACAGTAGGCTGTGGGAGCCTATCTATAAGAAATAATTTTCTGTTTTGGGCCTGGTTTTCTGAAAACAGCCCCAAAACAGAAATGCAGAAAAGCCTTGGCCAGTGCAAGTGTTTAGTGGTTATTTTACCTGCCGTAAGGGCGGCAAGTGGCATGAAACACTCTTAGTAAACCAGTAGCGAATGAATCTTAAAAGTAACCTGTTCCTTTCTGTCTTAGTCCCGGTCATCTTTGGATGTGCGGGCCGTACCTCAACGCCCGCGGCGGCCCCAACTACTGCCGCCGCTACCGCTGAAGTAGCGCCCTTACCCCTGGAAGATGCCAACCTGAAGGGCAAGCGTTTCCATAATATCACCCTAGAAGCCTCCCTCAAACCCTTCAAAGAGAACAGCCCGGCGGCCATCAGAAGAGCTGCCGCTGAGATGTTCACCCAATGGCATTCCCTGCTTCGGCACGCTGATACCGTCTCTGTGATGCTCTGGACCTCAGATGGGTCTGAGATTCTGGATTACAGCGGAGACTTGGGCCAGAGCCTGGAATGGTCAAAGTACATTGGGAACCCCAACACAGAACATGCAGTGAATTCCGGTCCTAAAGAGCTGTCGCTGCATGAGCGGGCGTACCTGTACCTGGAGAATCCGCCGCAGTACACCTACAAGGACCTTAAGTTCATCATTCAGACGCTCAAGGAGATGGGCAAGGCCATTACGGGCAAACCCATCAGAATTGGCGCCACCTTTGACCCGGGCCCGGAGTTTGCCAAGTCTGAGTTCAAATACAAGAAACACCCCGAGATTCTGGAAGGCAGCGCCATGGGCGAAAAATCATTTGTGTTCAGCTACGCCACCCTCATCGCAGACAAAACCCCGTACGCGGGCTTCCCGAACGGTATTCCGGACAACACCCCGTTCGGGACGTTTTTCGGGCGGCAGAGCCAGCACTTTTTAAAGGACCTGGGCTATGACTATATCTGGTTCAGCAACGGGTTCGGCTTTGGCATGGAACCCTGGGCCTCTACCGGGGTCATTTTCACCGGCAAAGGATTCAATGAGGAGAAGCTGGCCGAAACCAAGGAGAAGATCATCAATTTCTGGAGCCTTTTCAGAAAAGAATGCCCTGAGTTCAGGATTGAAACCCGCGGCACCAACCTCTCTACCGGTATTGACCTGGCCAAAGACGGGGTGGACCTGCAAGCCATCTATGGGGGCGGGTTCAACATTCTGCCGCCCCCCAATTCGCCGTGGGCCGCCTTAGATGGGGATTTTGGGCTGGAGATGATTGGCTATATGTCGCGCATGGCGCAACTGCCAGATGACCGCTATATTTTCAGGTACTACACCCATGACCCGTGGTGGCTCAACAGCCCCTGGCTGGACCGCTACGGCCGCGAGCCGCATGACATCTACCTGCCCATGGCCGTGGCCAGAATCAATGAGAAAGGGGAGATGCACCTGCCTACCCACCTTAACTTCCTGACCATTGATGACTCCTTCGGGAACATGCCCACGCAGGTGCCAGATGAGGTGACCCCGCATATCCTGAAAGCCCGTTATGACAGCCCCACCTCGCCGGGGCCGGTGGTGTGGGTGTATCCGTTTGAGGAGTACCATGACTGGGCAAAGAACAAGCCCCAGCGGTTACCAGAAATCTACTACGGTGACTGGTTTATCCGACAGGCCATCAACAACGGCTTCCCACTGAACACGGTCATCTCTACTAAATACCTGGCGCCTGCGGTGAAAAACAAGCCGGGGCTGTTCAAGGAATCTACTTTGTTGGCCATAGTGCCGGAGGCTGGTTCTGAGTATGAGAAAGCCTTGATCAGCCACGTGAAAAACGGCGGAAAATTGATTGTCTTCGGCCCCGCCGATTATATCAGCCCTGCCTTTGCAGAGCTGCTGAATCTGCATAATGCCAGCCCCATTGAAGGCGAGCTGCAGATTGTGAACCACTACATGCCAGATCAGGTGGAGACAGGTTTCCCAAAGAAGATCAGACACCAGGCGCTGTTTTCGGGCGGCGGCTTGCGCACCAAGGTGAAGAATACCAAAGACGCCCATACCACAGTGCAGGTAACCATGAAGCAGGGGCAGCAAACCCGTGATGCGGTGTGGACCAGAGCCCTCCCAGATTGGAAAGGCGGCAAAGTGGCTTATGTACGCGGCACCAACTCTAGCCACTTTGAGGGAGGCCGTCTGCTCAAGCCAGATGATGCCAAGGAGTATTTCATTGGGCCGGCGTACCTGCGCTATGTGCTGAAGGAGTTTGGCATGGAGTACAGCGTAGACAAGTATGCGCCCACGGTCAAAAACCCAGTGTTAACCATTGCCAGAAATGATAACGGGTTCCAGTTCTCCGGCTACGTGCCCAACACCTCTGTGCAGCACCGTTTCAAGTTTCCGCAGGGCGCCCCGGTGTTGCTGGGTTATGACACCCGTCTCCGGAACGGCTACGCCACCTACTCGTTGCCCACCGCTTTCCACCGCGAGGTGCGGGTGTTTGTGGAGCAGCAAGACGGCATTGTGTCCTGCAAGGAGATGCACTCCGGGGAGCTGGGCATTAGCAGAAGATTGGCCATCAGTGGCCTCAAAAATGCCACCGTACGGGTGTACCCCACTGAGGAGACCACAGATGAAAGCATCCACTTTTATTTAAACACCACCTACCCCTGGAAGGAAGGGAAACTGGGCTTTGAAAAGGGAGACCCGGCCCTGGGGAAACATTACGTGGTGAAGAATGTGACGGGCGACGTGGTAGTATCTTGGTAAAGGCGAAGGAACATGAAAATGAAACAAACTTTTTTGCTTCTGTTGGCTGTGTTCATGGGTTTGGCCTCACAGTGCCAGACCGTGAAGAAAACTACTGCGGCCTCTGTAAGGGTGCCAGCCGGGGTGGCTCACCCTAACACGTATCTGGCTGATCTCATGCAGGAACTCACGGTGAAATGGCCGAACAACCGCACCATTAACCTGGTGTTTCATGGGCACTCGGTGCCGGCGGGATATTGGGCCAACTCTGAGGTGCATACGCTGGAGTCATACCCGTACCTGCTGCTGGGCAAAGTGAAAGAGGCGTACCCGCACGCCGTGGTGAATGTGATCACGACGGCCATTGGCGGGGAATACTCAGAGAAGGGTGCCCCCAGACTGGCCACAGAAGTATTGCCGCACAGGCCAGATGTGCTGTTTATTGACTACGCCTTGAATGACCAGGGTATAGGGCTGGAGAGAGCCAGGGCTGCCTGGGAGAAGATGATTGAAGAAGCGTTGCGGAATAACCTCAAAGTGGTGCTGGTAACGCCGTCTCCTGACAAACGCCAGAACATCACTGATCCCAATGACCAATTATCTAAACACGCCCAGCAGGTGCGCGAACTGGCTGCCAAATACCACGTGGGGCTGGCAGACCCTTACGCCGAGTTTGTAAAGTTGGCCAGGGAGAGAGGCAGCGTGGAGGAGTACATGTCACACGTGAACCACCCCAACAAAAAAGGCCATGACCTGATTGCCACAGAGCTGGCCAAGTGGCTGGTGAAGAAATAGAAGATAACCCATTGACCCCATGAGATAAAAATACAACCCTGGCAGAAGACTGTCCGGCTCCTCTAGCACTTACCTGGAGGAACAGGAACGAGGCCTATTCTTGAATGAAAAAGGGGGATTTATAGCTTACCCATTTTAGGAACTACCGCTGTTTTTGGCCTGATTTTCAGAAAACAGGCCAAAAACAGAAAGCCATAAGGATACAGATTGACACCTTGTGTTCCCAGAGTACAGCGCTGTAAAGCTTTCATTCTTTAAGTGATTAGTGAACCTCTAACCCCATGTACTATGACAAGAATATTCCCCCTTATTCTCCTAGTATTCTGCCTCTGCCTATCAGCAGCCGCCCAAACCATCACCCACGCCTGGGACTTTAATAGCTCAGTGGTCAACAACCAGGTAGACGGTTGGAACATTGTGAATTTTACCAACGCCAACACGGCCAACGGTATTCTGAGCCTGACGGGCAGCGCCCGGTTCAACCACATCAGGTACAATGTGCCTTCTGGGGTCACCATTAACCCCTTGCAAAGCAAAACGGCTATCATTCGGCTCAAGAACGAGACGTCAGAAACGGTAGGCCGCCTCTATTTCTGGGGCAGCCAAGCCAGTGCGGTTTTTATTGATTTTGACATAACCCCCAATGATTCCCAGTTCAGGGAGTACAAAATAGACCTGAGCCGTGACACCGCCTGGACCGGTACCATCAGCGCCATCAGGTTTGATGTGCCTACCACCTTGCAAACGGCTTATTACGGCCAACAGGTGAAGGTAGACTATGTAAAGCTGAGTACTGAAGTGTTGCCTCCGCCCGCACCGTTGCCTAAACCCACCATGCCCGCCCGGGAGCCTGCTCCGTTTGGCATCAACCTGGCCGGGGCTGGCTTTGGTGAAAAGCAGAATATGCCGGGCGTGTACATGCAGCACTATGAGTACCCCACCAAGGCCGAGCTGGATTACTGGAAGGCGAAAGGCTTGAACCTGGTGCGGTTTTCCTTTGTTTGGGAACGCATTCAGAAAAGTTTGAACGGGCCGCTGGATAACTTTGAGCTGACCCAGATGAAACGGTTTGTAGACGAAGCCCGGGCCCGCGGCATGTGGGTGCTGCTTGACTTCCACAACTACGGCAGGCGGGTGATCAACGGCAATGAAGTCATTCTTGGGGCCTCTGGTTTGCCGGTGGCTACGGTGACAGATGTCTGGCGAAAACTGGCTTTGGTGTTCAAAGACTATGACAACATCTGGGGCTACGGCATCATGAATGAACCACATGACATGCTGCCCACCCACCCGTGGTTTGAAATTGCACAAGATCTTATAGAGGAGATCAGGGACGTAGATACCCATACCCCCATTGTGGTGGGCGGCGACCGGTGGAGCTCCGGTTATCACTGGCCCAGTTACAGTGATAACTTGAAGAACCTCTATGATCCATCTAATAAGCTCATCTTTGAGGCGCACCAGTACTTTGACGCCAACTTTTCGGGCCTCTATGCCAACAGCTATGATGCTGACCAGGTAACCCCCACCACCGGCGTTGACCGCATTGCCCCCTTTGTCAACTGGCTCAAACAGAACAACCTGAAAGGCTTTGTGGGGGAATACAGTATTCCAGATGACGCTGCAGATCTTAGCCGTTGGCGCGTCACCCTTGACAACATGCTGGCTTACATGAAAGCCAACGGCGTGAACGGCACCTATTGGGCGGCGGGACCCCGGTGGGGAGCCAACCGAATGGCTGTAGAGCCTTTGGGTGGAGTAGACAGGCCCCAGATGACCGTGCTGCAGAACTATTTAACAGCAGATGTAGTGCCTACCGGCAGCCCTACCAACCAGACCCACGTCTGGGATTTTAACGGTTCCCTCACCAACGGACTGGTAGATAATTGGTCTTTTGTGCAGTACGGGAGCGTAAGCGCCGCCAACGGCATTCTTTCGTTGACGGTGTCCCAGACCTACAACCACTTGAAGCATCAGCCCACGGCTGCCAATGCCATCAACCCGGCGGTAAGCAAGTATGCGGTGATCAGGCTGAAGAATGAGACCCCAGACACCAAAGCGCGGTTCTACTGGCGGGGAGCTGACCTGGCGGCCCACTTTGTGGAATTCACCATCACGGCCAATGATACCCAGTTCAAAGAGTATGTGGTGAACCTGACCCAGAACACCAATTGGAGCGGGCAGAGCACCATTAAGGAGATTAGGTTTGATCTGCCCAGCCCTTCCAGTGCCAGCGCCATAGGTAAAATAGTGCGGGTAGACCAGGTAAAGTTACTTTCTGCCGTAGCCCCGGCCCCGCAGCCTTTGACCTGGAATTTTGATGCCCCGGTTACCAATTATATGGTAGAGAACTGGGTAATTGTGAACTACACCAATGCCAGTACCGCTAACGGGATTTTGAACCTCATTGCCCCGGTGACTTATAACCACATCAAGTTAGATGTGCCTGCAGCATCTCCCATTGACCCGGCTGTCTATCAATATGCCACCATCAAGTTAAAAAACGGCACCGCCGAAACCAAAGCCCGTTTCTACTGGAGAGGCCCAGACCTGGCGGCACATTATGCTGAGTTCACCATTACTGCCAATGACGCCACTTTTAAAGAATATACCGTTGATTTAAGCCAAATAGCTGCCTGGGCAGGTCAGGGCACCATTAAGCAGATCAGGTTTGACGTGCCCACCCCCGTACAGGCGGCCTCGTGGGGAGCCCCGGTGGCCATTGATTTTATCTCTCTGGCGGCTACGGCGTCTCCAATGCAAACCCTAAATGTCTCCAGCATCTCACAGCCCCTGGTGGCAGAAGGCAGTCTTCTAGAAGATCAACGTCAATGGCAGGTAGTGAGCGCTAAAGATGGTGTGTTTCAGGTCATGGCAACAGTGCCCCAGGAAGAGAGGGGACAACTGCTTATCTCTGACCTGAGCGTTAGAAAACTGTATTCAAAACTGCACACCCTTCCCAAAGGCACAACAGTTCTGGAGGCAAAAGTTAAGCGAATGGCAGCTGGTATTTATGTGGTGACCTGGTACAACGGCAGGGAAAAGATCACCCAGAAAGTGAAAGTCAACTGACCTCTGAATATTCCTGACCTGGTATGGCTTTTTCCAGACAAGGTCAGGAAGGGAGGCCATTTTCTGAAAAAGAGACTATTTCTTACAACGGGAGGGGGGCAGTTCATCAGCCCCCTTTCCTTCCTGCTGTATTTCAGTAGGATTCAAAGGGGTACGCATGACTTTTCTGAGTTTTCTGTTTTTGGCCTGTTTTTAGGAAAACAGGTCAAAAACAGAAGGCAGGGTAAAAGAACAATAAGAAACGGTGAAGCTGCCACTGCCTGATCAGACCAAAAGGATTTTCAATTTTATACGCATACCTAACCACCTACATGAAACATAAACTTTTACTACTCCTTTTGTTCACCTTAAGCTGGGGTATTTTTCAGACTAAGGCGCAAAGTACTCCTGAGCCCTTCTTCAAGGAAGGGGAGAGGGTGAACTTTGTTGGCAACAGCATCACGCACGGCGGGTACTTCCATAATTACCTGTTGTTGTTTTATGCCACCCGTTTTCCCAACCAGAAAGTAGTCTTCTACAACTCAGGCATCTGGGGAGACAATGCCAACAGTTTCCTGCAGCGCATGGACGCTGATATTCTGAGCAAACCGGCAGATTACGCCGTGGTTATGGCCGGAATGAATGACGTAAACCGCAGCCTCTATGACCCGGCCCGCCAGAATGAGGCTGACATAGAGACCAAAAAGGCACGCGCCCTAACAGACTACAAAGGCTATTATGAGCAGGTAATTCAGAAATTACTGGCCGCCAACCTAAAAGTGATCTTGCAGAAGCCTACCATTTATGATGAGACCGGTACCCTGCCCGCCCCCAACATGCCGGGCGTAAACGGAGCCTTGCAGAAGGCCACCGTTATCATTGATGAGCTGGCCCAGAAGTACAACCTGAAGACGGTGGACTATTACACCATCCTAAACACCATCAATGCCCAGCTTCAGGCTACCAACCCAGCCGCCACCATTGTGAGCAATGACCGCATTCACCCCGGTGCCCCAGGGCATCTGGTCATGGCATACCAGTTCCTCAAGGAGACCAATGCCCCCAGGTATGTATCTAAAACGGTGATAGAAAACGGCGCTGTAAAAGAGTGTGCCAACTGCACCGCCCGTGACGTCAACATGGCCATGGGTAAGGTAGAGTTCAAAGTAAAAGCCAACAGCCTGCCGTATCCGGTTGCCTCAGATGCCGCCCCCGCTCTGGCGTGGGTTCCGTTTATAAGGGAGTTCAATGAGGAATTTTTGCAGGTTTCCCCCCTGAGCCCGGGCAAGTACACCCTGCTGATAGACGGCACGGTGGCTTCTGAGTTCACCCATGAGCAACTGCAGGCCGGTGTGAATCTGGCCACCATACAAAATACCCCCCAGTACAAACAAGCGCTTCAGGTACAGGGGCAAACCTCCCTCTACAGAACCGTACAGATAAAAGTGCGAGACCTGAAACGGGTGGAATTCAGTTACCTGCCCCGCGATCTTTTGGGCAAGCCGTATTCTGAGATAGAGGCGTACATCAATCAACTCATCAGTACCAATGATGTCAAATACACGGCAAATAAAGCCTTGTTTGATAGTTACCTGGTAAACAAGCCGCAGGAGCAGGCGCTGGAGCAGCAGCTAACAGACCTTGCTGATCAGATATATGTCCTCAATAAACCGGTAGAGCATACGTATCAGATCTTACGCAGCTTCCAGACCCAGACCCACATCTGGGACTTTGATAGCCCTATAGTAAACAACACCATTCAGGGATGGACCATAGTCAACTACAGCCCCGCCACCACTGAGAACGGCATTTTGAAACTGTTTGGCACCAGGGCCAATAACCTCATCAGATATGACGCACCGGTTGGTTCTATTGACCCCGCGGTGTCTAAGGTGGCTGTGATCAGGCTAAAGAATGAGACCATCCACAACAAAGCCCGTTTCTACTGGTGGTCCTCCAACCCTACCCATGATGCTGCCTTTATTGAATTTGATATTTCGGCCAATGATACTGATTTCAAGGAGTACATCATTGATTTAAGCAGAGATCCCCGCTGGGCGGGTGGTATTAAAATCATCAGGTTTGATATTCCTGCCTCCCTCAGTGCTTCTGAGTACACCAAGCAGATCAGCGTAGACAATGTACGCCTGTATACGTTCCCAGACATGCCAGACCGCACCCCGGCGCCCTTTGGGGTGAATCTGGCAGGGGCCGAATTTGGCTCAAACATGCCGGGTGTCGTCAATACAGACTATACCTACCCCACTATCCCTGAATTGGACTATTTCAAATCGAAAGGGCTTACGTTGATTAGGCTTCCATTCAAATGGGAACGAATTCAGTTAACGCTGGGCGGTGCCCTGGACCAGGCGGAGTTGGGACGAATGAAAAAATTTGTAGAGGCGGCCCGGGTGAGGGGAATCTGGGTGCTACTTGACATGCACAACTACGGGCGCCGCAAGATCAACGGCACCGAATACATTATTGGCGCGCCTGAACTCACCATTGCGCATGTGGCAGATGCCTGGGGCAAACTGGCGGCTGAATTCAAAGACTACGGCAACATCTGGGGTTACGGCCTCATGAATGAGCCCCATGATATGCTGGCCTCCACGCCCTGGAAGAACATTGCCCAAGCCCTGATCACCAAAATACGGGAGGTAGATACCCAAACTACCATTGTAGTGGCCGGTGACAGCTGGAGTTCTGCTGCCAGATGGCAAACCGCCAGTGATAATTTAAAAACCCTGTCAGACCCGTCAAAAAAGCTGGTGTTTGAAGCCCATCAGTACTTTGACAGAGATGCCTCTGGTAGCTACGCCGGTACCTATGACACTGAAGGAACCACCCCAACCACGGGTGTAGAACGGGTGACACCGTTTGTAGCCTGGCTCAAGCAGAACAATTTCAAAGGCTTTGTTGGAGAGTACGGGGTGCCAGATGATGACCCCAGGTGGTTGGTGACTTTAGACAATATGCTCAACTACCTGTCTGTTAACTGTGTGAACGGTACGTATTGGGCTGCCGGCCCCTGGTGGAATACCTACAAACTTGCGGTGGAGCCCAGGGGAGGGGTGGACCGGCCGCAATTACCAACGCTCCAGAAATACCAGTTTGCCAGCAATAACTGTTCTACCCTGACCGGTATCAAAGAAGATTTGGAAGCCTCAAAGAAATACGTATTGTTCCCTAACCCATCCCGCCATGAGCTTTTCCTGGATACCCCAAACTTCAATGGCGGTCAGGTAACCATTACAGATTTGTTAGGGAGAACTGTGCTGAATGGAACGGTGAAGGAAAGAACCATAGACGTTAAGGCGTTGCCAGCCGGTACGTATCTGCTGGTGGTAGTGAAGAAAGAGCAGCGTCTGTATAAACGGTTTATCAAAGAGTAACGGTTGCTGCTAGAGGAGGTAGTTTTCCTGTTTTGGGGCTGTTTTCTGAAAAATAGCCCCAAAACAGGAAAACCACCTCCTCTGTTGGGCAGAGGGATGAGAGAATCCCTTCAGGAACAAGTAAACCAGAAGCAGCCCGGCGTTAATTTATTTGCTTTGGTATTCCGGGTTCACTGCAATGGCAAACTTATACTTGTCGCCCCGGTAAAGAGACCTTTCAATCTCAATGACCTTGCCGGTGTCTGCCAACACGGCGCTGTCTAACACAAAGATGGGAATAGGGGCTTTGGTGTCAAAGTTGTTGTTGGGCGCAGCGGGCTGCATAATGTCAACACTAAGTGTTTGCTTAATGTCAGAAATTTTCAGGTTGTAGTTGTCTTCATACACCTTAAAGTATGAGATTTCAGTGGAAAGGCGGTCAATTTTAGGGCAGAGCGTGAGGGAGATGTATTTGATCTCATCTTTCATCAGGTCGTCATCTGCGTAGCGCAACTGGTGTATTTTGAGTACGGGGCCTTCCATGATGAGGTGCTTGCCCACTATGTCAGAGGAGATGCCTTCCTTTAAGATGGTTTTTTCTATGATGATGTTCTTTGGGGTGAACCCTTCGGCTTTAAGGTTCTCATTGAACCCGCGGCGGGTCATGTCCAGGGAGCCAAGGGTGCGCATCACGTGGTGGTCAGAAGACCGGTTGAGCACAAAGGTGCCTTTGCCTTTGATTCGCCTCGCCCAGCCGTTGTTCTCTACTTCCAGGAGGGTTTTGCGGGCTGTGGTGTTGCTGATGTGGTAGGTTTTGATGAGCTCGTTCTCAGAGGGAACCTTGTCTCCGGGAAGCAACTCACCGCTTTTGATTTTTTCTATTATTTCTTCGCTGATAGAAATAAACTTTGGCTTCATATGATTGAATGGCAACGGTAGAATTGGACTACTATTACAAAATTAAAATTTAAATGCAATCTACCCGCTTTTTCAGGGTATGAATTTGTGTTTTTTCGGTATGAGGTAGGAGCGGGGCCCTAGAGAGCCATTAAGATCTATTGGCTGTGGCGCTTTTGGCGCCACTTGCCTGTTACTCCTTTATTAACAAGTAAGTTATATTTATGCGTAAATTATTCCCTTCTTTTTTGTTTCTGGTGCTTTTTATCACTCAACTGGTAGTCTACGCACAGTCAGATGTGAAGGTGAGCGCCAACCAACGGTACCTGGTGTATCAAAACGGAAAGCCTTTCTTCTACCTGGGAGATACCGCGTGGGAGCTGTTTCACCGCCTGAACCGCGAGGAGGCCGCCCGCTACCTGACCAACCGGGCCCAGAAAGGGTTCACGGTCATTCAGGCGGTGGTGCTGGCCGAGCATAACGGGCTGGAAGACCCCAATCCCTACGGGAACACCCCGCTTCTCAACAATAACCCGGCCACGCCCAATGAGGCTTATTTTGCGCACGTAGATTTTATCATCAAAAAAGCACAAGAGCTTGGGCTGCACATGGCCCTGCTGCCTACCTGGGGAGATAAAATTTTCAAAAACAGCTGGGGGGTGGGCCCTGAGGTGTTCAACCAGAAGAATGCCTTTACTTATGGCAAGTACCTGGGAAACCGGTACAAGCATCAGCCCAACATCATCTGGGTAGTGGGCGGCGACCGAAACCCCAGAAAAGACACCACTGATGTCGCCATCTGGCGGGCGCTGGCCAACGGTATTATTGAGGGCGTGGGCGGGCAAGACAAGGCGCTTATGACGTTCCACCCCCAGACCAACTCCTCTGAGTGGTTCCACCAAGACGAATGGCTGGATTTTAATATGCAGCAGACCGGGCATTGCCCGGATATAAAAGTGTGGGAACGCATCACGCATGATTACCAACGGCAGCCCACCAAACCCACTTTTGACGGGGAACCGCTGTATGAAGAAATTCCGGTTTGCTTTGATTTGAAGAATGGCCGGGCCCAGGTGGTAGATTTGCGCCGAAGGGCATACCTCAGTCTTTTTGCCGGTGCGCACGGCCACACCTATGGCTGCAACAACATTTGGCAGATGTGGCAGCCGGGCCGCACAAAAGCAGTGGAGGCCAACCTGCCGTGGTATGAATCCCTGGACCTGCCCGGCGCCCAGCAGATGACCTTTGTCCGGAAACTGATGGAGTCACGGCCGCTGTTAGAGCGGGTGCCAGACCAGTCACTGGTGGTGCAAACCTCAGATGATTTCAGTACCCGTATTCAAGCCACCCGCGGCCTGGACTATGCCTTTGTCTATACGGCCTCCGGTATCCCCCCGGAAGTTAGCTTGGGCAAGATCTCTGGTAAAAAAGTCAAGGCCCACTGGTTTGACCCCAGAACTGGAACCTATACCAAAGCCGGCACCTTCAAGAACACCGGGACAAGGCGTTTTACCCCGCCCACGCAGGGAGCAGATCAGGACTGGGTTTTAGTGCTGGATGACACCAGAAAGAAATACCCGGTCAAGTAAACCAAGTGAATGGACAGAAACACCTAGAGCATGTTTAAATTTGCTTTTTGTGCTGCAAACGGGTATCAAAAGAACCAGACTTTGCAGTTGACTCGAACCATAGCGGGGCGTATGCTGCTCAAAAAACGCTTCGCCAGAACCTTTCGCTCCCCGTTTTCGCTTGCAAAATCAAAAATTAAACAAGCTCTAAACTTTTTTTGTGTGTCCTCTAGAAAGGTTCTGGGTGGCGAACAGCGGCGGAAAAATGAGAACTCAACTTGTTCTCTGCAGTCCTTTCTATTAGACAAAATATATAAGAGCATCTGACGATGCACCCGCACCCTAGAAAATCATTCTGCCTACGTTGTTGGTAGTCCCGCACTGTTTTAGGATAGAAATCCGTGCCCAGGGTAGGGGACAGGGGATGATGACTTGTGCTGAGTTGAACATTTCCAGGCATTATTCCTGAACATGTTATTATTCCACTTCATTGGTCTTCTTGCGCCCTTGTAAGCTTCTACCCCTTTCAAGGAAGGGGCAAAAATGGGTCATATTTCCTGAGTTCATCTTGAAATTGCAAATGCTGCTGATTACCTACCCATGAAAAGAGGTGCGGGCCATGGCCCGCACCTCTTTTCATGGGTAGGTCTGTTTTCGGCCTGTTTTTAGAAAAACAGGCCGAAAACAGAAATTTGAGGCAGGCTTAAACAGGGGTAGAATTGCACGTTATTGAGCAGGAACAGTTTTCTGTTGCCCGGCTTCTGAAATCTCCCGCACCCAGTGCTCCTGCAGCAGGAAGTACAGGCGGGAGTAATGTTTCTGGCGCCAGCTGTCTTGCGCTAATTGAAGATAGGGAGCATATTTTCCGGTGCCCAACCCTTTTTGATTGGCTTCAAGCTGTAACTTTTTCAGGTCTTCCTCCAGTTTCTTCACCCACGCCTCATCTACTTCCGCCCTGGCGGAAGAGACCCGTTGGGTAGAGGAGGAGCTGGTGAACACCTGCAAATCATACGGCTGAAGCCGAACCGTTAGCTTGTCTTTCCTCTTGGTTTTAGCGGCGGTCACTGGGTTGGCCAATTCGCCTTTCTCCAGCAGGCGCACCTCGGTCTCTACAGCCGTAGGGAGCAGATTGAGCACGTAGAAGTAGAGTTGGCCATCTACCACTTGTTGCCTGATCCGTACGGGATCTGTGGCCGTGGCCACGTCTTCAAACTTAACAGCGGGCAACGCATGGAACGCATCTGAGAACCGCTGAATCTCTTTCTCCATCCCGAAGGTGCCAATCAAATAGCCTCCTTTGGTGATGGTGGTAGCCTCCAGGTTGTTTAGCGCGAGCACATAAGGTTCAAGGCTATGGTAACTCACAGGGTTGAAGGTGGTTACCCGCCAGGTGAATTCCTGCACGCCCAGCTTCTGAAGGCCCTCCATCTGGTGGGTTCTGCCTACCGGGTCTTCCCAATAACGGTCATGAATAGTCACGCCCACATTTTTTAACGGCTGTAGAGAGGCCACCACCTCTGGGGCGGTCATGATGGTACGGTTTACCTCATGGGTGTCTGGCTCATAGTTAACCCGTTTCCAACGCAAATCTGCCGGAACAAAGGTGTAGTTGAGCTGGAGGTTGGGGTTATCTTTGTATAAGGCCGGGTCTATCCCCATCTCGCGCAGCACCTCTACCGGGTTTTGGTTCAGGTAGTCTGCCAACCGGTTGTTGTGGGTCAGGTGTACAAACAGGTTCAGGATGAGTTTCAGGTCAGACCGGTGGGCTGCCACCAGGTTTCCCATTTGGTTGTAATGCTCATACAGGACTTTGCACCGCCAGTCAATCCAGGCTTTCTTGGCCGCCGGGTTGGCCATGAGCCAGTTGTAGCTGTTGCTGAACCTCTTTGGGTCTCCCGCCACATACCCGGGAATCTTAATGTTGCTTTCCTGCTGAAAACGGGTCAGGTTAATGTCATTGTAGCCAGACTCCAGGGAGGCGAAGGTGTACAGCTTCGGGCGGGTGATCACCAGTGAAACTGCTTTCAGGGCGGGCTCCTGCCCGTACCGTTCGCAGACCTCAGACACTACCTCCTGTACCGCCTGCATAACCCGTGGGTCTGCCGCATTGTAGTTGGGGTCCGCCCCGTGCCAATAGCCGTACCAGAGCTTCCCGTCTTTGTTCACGTTGATCACGGTTTCTTCGCCCTGCATGACTTTTGCCGAGTCTGCCAGGGCATATTTGTTCAGGCTGGGAAGGGTGTGTATGTGAAGACCGGCATTGAACTTCATGCCCTCCTGGTCCAGCCGTTTTAAGAGATAGGCCGGGAACCCGTCTGGGTGCGGACGGGTACCGCCCTGGGCCCCGTCAATGTCTGGTTGGAACGGTTCTGCCCAGGTGCCGTACAACGGACCGGCATACCAGGCAATGGGATACTCAAATTCGGTCTGTCCAAAAGATTTCAGGTAGCTAATCAACCGGTCAGTGGTTTGGGAGAAACCATCTAGCTGGGCAGACGTGCCAAAGCTCAGGTTCAACACCGGGTCTTCATAATACAGGCCGGTGCGGCGGGCGGGGGCGCTTCCTTTGAACACCGTTGGGGGCTGGTTCGCCTCCAGATGGCTCACCCGGTAGATCTTAATTTCTTTCACGGCCGCAGGTTTGGCGGTTTCTGCGGTCATAAAGATGAAGGCCTGCCGCTTGGACCGTGGCCAGAAGACTATGCGGTGCTCCTGCATTCTATTGGACAGCGGGAACTCGCCACCGGTATAAATGCCGGTATGGGCCTGGTAGTCCCGGGTATTGGCAAAGTCCTGCAGCAACACCTCCATGGTTCGCTCCTTGTCATCTGGAAACGTAATGAAGGCCACGTGCGGCTCATTCACGTCCTGCACTTCAAATTCCAGCACAAAACGGTTATGGCGGGCGGGGCCAGATTCACGGTACTTGCCCAGCGGGGAGGTGACAACGGTGCTGCTGCCCGCCTGAGCAATAGGGTGCCTGGTGGCGGCGTCTATTTGCGCTACTAATTTTTGGGTGGCTGGGGCTGAGTGGGTACTGCTTTGGGTGGAGAGGACGTGCAGCGGAGAGGTAACCATTTTTGTCTTCTGACCTTCAGAATACGTCACCGTTAAGGAGTACTCGCCCGCCGCTTGCACTAACAACGGAATCTTTACAAAGCCTCTCTTCAAACCGGGCAGGGTATGGTTAGGTAGATTACCGGACTCCAGAACTTTGCCGTTGGGGCCGCTGAGCTGATAGGCCAGTTGTTGTAACTGTATCTCCTGCTCACCCGGGTTATGTAACGCCACATGTACAAATTCGGCTTTGCCGGAAGAAAGAAAAGGGTCTTTGATGGAGACCTCTGCCGTGAAGCGCCGGTACTGGAGGTACGCCTGACGGGCCTCTGCCTCAGTGATCTCGCGGCTGTAAATGTAAATTTCGTCCAGAGCGCCGTTCCAGGCCTGCTCTCCTTTTTCATTCAGGGCACCCAGAAAGAAGAAGGGATGGTTCTGGTGCTTCCAGTTGGGCATCCAGCCGGTGGAGGCCTGCTGGCCGTCTACGTAAAGCGAAACCCCTTTTTTCTCGTTCCAGGTAATGGCCAGGTGGTGCCACTCTGGCTGGTCTGAAGGCAGGAGTTTGCTGTAATACACAATGCTTTCCCGCGGGTCGCGCAACTGGAACCGCATACGCTGGTTCAGCATGTCCCAGGTGTAGTGCAGGCTGCCCTTGGTGCCGGGGCCATTCTCATTGAACAGCACAAACGGGCCGCCTTTTTTCCCCTCCTGTCTGGCCGGCATTTTGACCCAGAGGGAAAGGGTGCCTTGTTGCTTGTTCAGGTTGTGTAAGGACTGGAACTGCAGCGTCTGTCCTTTTTCAAAATAGGCTGCTTTGCCCCTGATTCCGTCTACTAATGCGGGCAGGTTTTTATTTTCAGGGGTATTTTTCCCTTTGGCCTGCGCGGCGAAGCCTTTTTCAAAGCTCAAATGGAACAGGGTGGGAGGGGCCGTTTCTGGTTGGGTCTGTGCCTGCACAGACAGGGTGCAGAGGAGGAGTAAACCTGCCAGACGAAAAAAGTTAAATCTCATACCGGTATTGGGTTTGGTACCGCTTTTCAAGCAAGCGGCTAGATGATTCACTTAAAAGCCTTTCTGTTTTTGGGCTGTTTTGGCCAAAACAGCCCAAAAACAGAAAGGCAGACTGGCCTTGGTAAATGACCAGTCTGCATGTAGGCAAAGGGATTATTTATCGTACTTGAACTTACCCTGCATCACGTCCCGGAAGAACTTTCCCTGGTCGGTGGGCTCGTACTCCCAGTTTTTGATCATCTGGGGCACCCACACCGGGTCAAACACCCACACCACCCATGAGATGCCTTTCTTGTGGAAGTAGTTCATAATAGAAGGGCCGTACTTGCCGTCATCATGCAGGTTCTCATCCTCACCGCCCTTCATGAAGCCAATCTCAGTGGCCATTACCGGATATTTATCTGCCACAAACCCGAAGTCCTGCTCCCACTTTGGCTCCCGCGGAATGGGGCGCTTGCCGGGGTAGGGGTGCACCACATAGCCTATGCCCTCACGGGCGATGGGGTTCTGGCGCACCGGCGTCAGGTCATAAGCCCAGTTGAAGCCCGCCACCAGCGGCACCGCCTTTTTGTTCTGGGCGTAGATAACATCAATGATCTGCTCCATCAGCCCTTTCCACTCTGCCCAGGTGGTGTTACCGTACTGGCCGTCATAGAGGGTGGGCTCGTTGAAGATCTCGTAGAAAGCCACGGCGGGCGCCTCTTTGTAGTGGGCGGCAATGGTTCTCCAGAAGTTGAAGGTTTCTTTCTTGGTGGTGTTGTGCATGTCATGGGCCAGGATCTCCATGTCCAGGTTCCCAATGGAGTGCCAGTCAATGATCACGTAGATGCCCAGTTCAGAGCACCAGTCCACGGCCTGGTCCAGCAGGCGCATGTACTCCTCCACGCCGCGCTGGTGCCAGGCAATGGGGTGTACCGGAATCCGGATGATGTTGGCGCCCCAGCTCTTGATCACTTCAAAGTGCTTCTTGCCCCATTGGCCGTCCTTGACCAGCTTATCAGGGTCTGAGATGGAGACGCCTTTAAAGACTATTGTCTTTCCCTTCTCATCTACAAATGCATTGCCCTTCACGCTAATGAAAGACATTTTCTTATAGCTGGGATCTACTTTGAAAGGCTTCAGCCGCTCAATATGCCACCATTCCCGCTTTACCTCATTGCTCTGCAGGCCAGGCTGGGCAGAGGCTACGGGAGAAAGCAGGAGCAGGGCGAAAAAAAAGAATAGAAGGTTTAACGGGTTTTGTTTGAACATAGTGCGTTAAGTTTGGCTTTGCGCAAAGAAAGCAAAATTTACAGGATGGGAGGTAGTATTTTCTTAGCGATAAGTAGCACTGAGTCTGTTTTAGGTACGCCAGAGGCAACCGCTGCTCAGGAAGATTCACCGTAAGTGGCAGAAACAAGAGGAGTGTCTGAAGAAGCAGGCAGAAAGGGATTTGCCCTTTGGCTTCTGTTTTTGGCCTGTTTTTAAGAAAAGAGGCTAAAAACAGAAACGGATTTAGCCAGGAGTGACCATTTTTAACGTGCGTACTAAGCACGGCATCTCTGCCGCAAGAGGGCTGTTGTTCAAATTATCTGTACGCTACACCAGAAGGGAACACTTTAGAAAGAACCTGCCAGTTCTGCCTGCGCTGCCAGCACGGCGCCCCAGGAGAATTGGTCACACAACCGCCGCATGTTCTGGGGCAGGGCGGCTTTGATTTCCACGCGCTGCCGGGTAAACGGATGGGTGAACACCAGCGAGGCGGCGTGCAGGAGCAGGAAGGGGCTCTGCTGCTGTTCCAGAAACATGAGGTTATGGCGCCAGTCGCCGTGCTTTTTGTCCCCAATGATGTAATGCCTGAGGTGGGCGAAGTGTTTCCTGATCTGGTGCATGCGGCCCGTTTCTGGTTTGACCTTCACCAGGCTGTAGCGGGCGGTCTGGTAGCGGCCCACCGGAATGGGGAGCTCCACCGTGGCCAGTCGTTGGAAATGGGTAACGGCTTCCTGAGGCTCTTTGAGCCCGTTGTCCCGGTCAGGCCGAATAGGGCTGTCTATGGTGCCGACCTCAGGGGCATATCCCCGCACTATGGCAAAATACGTCTTGTCGGGCTGGCGCTCGGCAAAAGCCTGCACCAGTGGGGCCGCCGCCTCGGGCGTTTTGGCGAAGAGCAACACGCCCGAGGTGCCCCGGTCCAGCCGGTGCAACGGGTAGAGGCGGTACCCTAGCTGGTCGCGCAGCAACTGCAGGGCAAATTCTTTCTTCTCCTCGGCAATGCGGGTTCTATGGACCAACAGCCCGTTCGGCTTATTGATGGCTACATACTGCGCATCTTCATAGATAATCTCCAGCAACACGTCTGACTTTCTTAATGAACCGGCAAATTACGCATTTTTTACCGGGTGTCTGGTTCCTGGGTCAAGGTGGTGCCCAGGTAGGCTTGGGGCCAGAATTCCTCTTATGGGGAAAAGACCGGTGGGGTTGTTTTGGAGCTACTTTCAGGAAAACAGGCCAAAACAGAAAATGGGGAACAGTGGCAGGCGTTGGCACCAGGAGCCTTGATAAGAAGAAAGATTTTTTTTGCAACGGGTATGGTATAGAGGTGGAGTGATAAATTTTACCGTTCCCCATGATCGCCTTGACCCTAACCGCTTTCCTTTTAGTTATATTATGTTTACCATTACTTTTTCTTAGATTTATAGTATAATCAGAGAAAAGTGAGGAACCAACCCCTGCCCCCTTCTAAAAGCCAAAGTCCTATTTACTGGGAAAAGCTGGCCCAGGTATCACTTGACATGATCTGCACCATTGACAATGACGGGTATTACACCTTCGCCAGTGATGCCAGCCTCTTGATGCTTGGGTACACCAGCAGTGAAATGGTGGGCAAGCATTACCTGAGCCTTTTGCACCCGGAAGATGTGGAGCGTACCACGTTGGCGGTCCAGCAACTCCTAACCCACGGGGCCCCCCATAATTTTGAGAACAGGCTCCTGCACAAATCAGGCAGAACCGTACATGTGATGTGGTCCAGCTCCTGGTCTCATGAAGATGGGAAAATGTACAGCGTGGCCCGGGATATTACTGAACTGGTGGCCACCCGGCAGCGGCTGGCTGAGAGCGAGCAACGCTATAAGGGCCTGTTCCAGCATAACCCCGATGTGATATTTCTGGAAAACCGGGCGGGTATGATCACCGAGGTGAATGAGGCGTTCTGTGAGAAATGGGGGGTGACCCTGGAGGAAGCCCTCAGCAGGTCGGCGGCCTCTTTTTTCCCGGCAACCATGGAGGCTGCCACCCAACAGGCGTTGCAAGAGGTACTGCAGGGAAATACGCTCAGGCATATGCTGGAAATCAACGTGGGCGGAGAGGAGCGGATGTATGACACCATCAAGTTCCCTATTAAAGTCAATGGCCAGGTGGTGGGCGCTCAAACAATAGCCAAAGATGTGACTGCCGCTGCACAGGCCTATAAAACCATTCAGCAGCAGGCCAACAAGCTCAATACCATCTTTGAAAGCATCTCAGATGCGGTGATCATGCTTGACAGAGACGGCTGCCTCACCTACATCAACAACGAGGCAGAGCGGCTGGTAGGGCTTGACAAACAAAAAGATCTGGGGAAGAATATCTGGGAAATATTCCCGCAGGAGGTAGAGGGCGAACTCTATGCCCACTACTGCCACATGCTTGCGGCAGACACCCCCGCCTACCTGACCACCAAGGTGCATAGCAAGGAGCTCTGGCTGAGTGTGAAAGCCTACCCCTCTGCCGAAGGTGTATCTGTCTACTTTGAGGATGTCACGGAGCAGGTGGTGTCCAGGCAGGAACTGGAGAAGCTCTCCCTGGTGGCCAGCAAGACCAACAACTGCGTAATGCTGGTTGACAAAGACTGGCGCATTGAATGGGTGAACGAAGGCTTCTCCCGGCTGTTTGGCTACCGGGTGGAAGAGGTGAAAGGAAAACGCCCGTCGCAGGTGCTGCATAACGCCAAAACGGATACGTCTTCGTATGAGAAGCTCTGGGGGAAGTTAATGAAGGGCGAAGACATATTCTTTGAGATTTTAAATGTCACCAAGGGCGGCGAGGAGGTTTGGATGACGGTAGACATCACCCCGGTAGTGAACGAGGAGGGAGAGGTCTACCGGTACATTGCCGTTCAAACAGACATCACCAAGCTGAAGAACTCTGAACTGGACCTGGAAAAGCTGGCCAAAGATCTTTACAAACAGAAAAGGGACCTACAGGAGTTTACGTACATCATTTCGCACAACCTGAGGGGGCCGGTGGCTAACTTGTTGGGGTTAACCCAACTACTGGTCATGGAAGACGCGGCTACTGAGAATTTCCAAAAATCACTCACATTTCTGCGGCAAAGCGTGGTCAAGCTAGATGATGTGCTCATGGATTTGACCACCCTGCTGAGTATCAGAGATACCACCGCTAACCTGGAACTGGAGCCTGTTGCCATACAGGAGGTGGTGGAGCTTGCTTTGTCCTCTTTCAAAGAGCCATTGGTCCAGACCGAGGCCAAGGTGGTTTTGGAGATAGAGGAGGGCTGTCTGGTGCGGGCGAACAAAGCGTATCTGCACAGTATTTTTTACAATCTGCTGTCTAACTCCATCAAGTACAAGGCAGATGGGCGCGCGCTCCAGATCAAGGTGACCTGCCACCCCGTGCCGCATACGCAGGAAGTGCTCATCTCCTTCACTGACAACGGCTCTGGCTTCAACCTGGAGAAGGCAAAGAAAAACCTATTTAAACTCTACAAACGGTTCCATACGGTACAGGAGGGGAGAGGCATAGGCCTTTTCCTGATCAAGAGCCACCTGGATGCCATGGGCGGGCGAGTGGAGGTAGAAACCCGGGTAGGCGAGGGAACCACCTTTCTGGTGCACCTCCCGCTCTACGCCTAAGTGCATTGCCATTCGCTTTCCAGACAAAGAAACTGCCAGGCGTAAAATGGGGGTGAGATAGGGGTTAACCTTTGAAGAATTCCACAAGCCAGGTTGGCGCCTGTGTACCCAGATTTCTGTTTTCGGCCTGTTTTTCAGAAAACAGGCCGAAAACAGAAACACCTCTGTGCAGTGCATTTACTGGTGTTGTGCCAGAAGCTGCTTAACATTTCCCTTTTTCAGCACTTGAGGATCTGGGCTGGCGCGAGCGTCCGGCTGGGCCACGGTTTGGGCCTACTTTCACAAAAACAGCCCAGAAACAGAAGCTCACCCTCCTAAAAGTCTTCCAGACGCTTGCGCCCGGAACTAAAAAGAAAACTCTAAACAACTTCTTGGGAGAAGAGCCTGAATCCGGGAGGTTTGGCCCGCCAACCAGGGGAGCGAAAGATGCTGGTGCAAATATCTTTAAGGGATCCGGCAAGGCTCTTGAGCGAAACTAGGGAAGGAAGGTTTGCCGCCCGCTTGCCGCGCAACCTCAAACGGAAGCCGGGGCTAAGCCCATTGCCTGTTTTTCTGCCGTGATACACCGTCATGAAGCCGGAAATACGGGAGAAAATACTGGTCTGCAGCACTTGCGCCCCTGGCTGTGAGCAAGCGGCAAATAATTTTATCAGAGCGGGCAGAACAGTTTCCATTTAAAGAATTACTTTAGAGCTGGTTTAACAGGAGGCTTTGTCAATAAGATGGGCCCTGTCAGGTTCTCCAGGGGTGGTGTACGCCTTCCCTGCTGCGCTGCTAGAGTGTAAAAAGGGAACAGGCTGGCGCTGGACCATGGGCCCGGGCCGCATCAAAGACCGTTTTAAAAAAGCTCTCATAAAAGATTAAGGTATTTCCTGCTTATGTATTTTTTCTCTTTCCTGGCCGCCTTCCTGCTCCTGAGAAGACTGCGGAAATCTATGCTCCTGACAGACCAGGGGGCTAAATGGGATAAAACCCTGAACATTGCCAGCTGGGTATCATTAGGGGCGTTCATCATCTTCAGCAACTGGATAAGCGAGTTCTGGGAAGATGTGGTGGGCATTGCCTACCTGATCCTGGTGCTGACGTTGGTGTACAAGGAGAAGGATTTTAAAATGGTACGGTCTCTTTTGCAGTCCTTTTACCCGTATGTGGTCATTTGCCTGCTAAGCCTGCTCCTGAAACTCATCTCCCCAGAACTGCACAATGATTGGGATGATTACATCACCATGGCGGCACTGGCGGGGTTTGTGTACATCTTTGCCGCCTGGATGAGCTTCAACAAGGGGCAGAAGGCGCTGGAGGTGGAGCGGGAGAAAAGAATTGTAGAAGAGAAGCAGCGCAAAATCATTGAGGCGCACAAAGAGGAGCTGGAGCGGCAGGTGGCCCAGCGTACCGCTGAGCTGACCAAACAGAAAGAAGAGCTCCTGCATACCGTAGAGGAGCTGCAGGCCACACAGGCCCAACTCATTCAGCAGGAGAAGCTGGCGTCGTTAGGGGAGTTGACCGCCGGTATTGCCCATGAGATTCAGAACCCGCTTAATTTTGTGAACAACTTCTCAGAAGTAAGCATTGAGCTGCTGGAGGAGCTGAAAGAAGAGGTTTTTCAGCATCTGCCGGCTGCTGAACAGGAAAACGCCGCAGAAATCCTGCAGGACCTCACCCAAAATCTGGAGAAGATCACCCACCACGGCAAACGCGCTGATTCAATTGTGAAAGGAATGCTACAGCACTCCCGCATCAGTACCGGGCAGAAAGAAGCCACCGATCTCAATGCCCTGGCAGACGAATACCTGCGTCTCTCGTACCACGGCCTCCGGGCAAAAGACAAAACGTTTAACGCCAGCCTAGTCACTGACTTCGGGGCTGACTTACAGGCCATCTCTGTGATTCCGCAGGACATGGGCCGGGTGTTGCTGAACCTGTATAACAACGCCTTCTACTCTGTGTCTGAAAAAAAGAAGAAGCTGAACGGTAGTTTTACGCCAACCGTGAAGGTGAGCACCAGAAGGGTGGGCAACTCCCTGGAGATCACCGTGCAGGACAACGGGCTAGGGGTGCCGCAGCAGGTGCTGGATAAGATCTTCCAGCCTTTCTTTACCACCAAACCCACCGGGCAGGGAACCGGGCTGGGCTTGTCGCTGAGTTATGACATCATCACCAAAGGCCACGGCGGTGAGCTGAAAATCAATACCCGGGAGGGGGAGTTCGCCGAGTTTATCATCACGCTTCCGCTGCAGGAGGGCGTTGCGTCCGGTTCCGGGCAGGTAAAGGGGGAGAAAGTACGTGTCTAACCCAGGGCAGGGAGGGGGCAGCCTCACAGGTCATGCACAAGGCAACGGTGCCGGCCAGGCGGCCTTTTCTAAGAAAGCTACTGAGCATTTCTGTGCCTTACACCTTGGTGGGCAGTTTTAAAAACTCCCACTTCTGTTTTCGGCCTGATTTCCCAAAAACAGGCCGAAAACAGAAATGCCGGCAGCTGGCCAGCGCCAGGGTGAGGAAGTCGCAAACCGGTATCAGCATTCTGTTCAGGGGCCTCCAAATGAATTTATCAGCGGTAACCCTAGCATAAACGGGAAAGAAGTTCTAATTTGAATTCAAAATAACGTGCATGAAAGTTTTAGTGGTAGATGATGAGGCAGATGTGCAGCCTTTGTTCCTACAGCGGTTTAGAAGGGAGATCAGGAGCGGTGAGGTGGAGTTTACGTTTGCCCAGTCTGGGGAGGAGGCCTTCAGCTACCTGGAAGACCATTTCTCAGAGATTGTACTCATTCTCTCAGACATCAACATGCCGGGCATGAGCGGGTTAGAGCTGTTGCTGCAAATCAGGGCCAAACATGACTCAGCCCCGCCCACTATCATGATGGTCACCGCCTACGGCGATGAGGAGAATTACCAGCAGGCCATGCAGTTTGGCGCCGATGATTTCCTGACCAAGCCCTTAGACTTTAGTGCGTTAAAAGATAAACTTAAAACTTTTGCTTCCTAATGGCCAAAATTTTGGTGGTGGACGACGAGACTGATTTAGAGCTCCTGATTAAGCAGAAGTTTCGGAAGAAAATCAGGGAGAACGCGTACGAATTTGTTTTTGCCCATAACGGCGTAGAGGCGCTGGAGAGACTGGCTGAACACCCAGACATGGACATCATCTTGAGTGACATCAACATGCCGGAGATGGATGGCCTGACGCTGCTCACCAAACTGCCAGAGGCCAACCCCATTGTGAAGGCTGTGATGGTTTCCGCCTACGGCGACATGGACAACATTAGAATGGCCATGAACCGCGGCGCCTTTGACTTTGTGTGCAAGCCCGTGAACTTTGAGGACCTGGAACTGACCATGGAGAAAACCGTGCAGCACGTAAGCCAAATCAGGGAGACGGTACAGGCCATCAAAGAGAATAACATTCTGCGCATGTACGTAGATGAGAACGTGCTCAACTTTATGACCCACAAGGAGTTTGAGCACAGCCTTATGGCCAATGAGACCCTTGACGGCACCGTTCTGTTCATGGATATCTGCGGCTTTACCTCCATTACAGAGAAAGTGCAGGCCAATACCGTGGTGAAGCTGCTCAATAATTTCTTCGACCTTATGGTGAAAGAGATTATTGCCCAGGGAGGCCACGTAGACAAGTTCATGGGAGATGCCGTGATGGCGGTCTTTAAAGGCGAGTACCACCTGGACCGGGCCATGGACGCCGGGCTGGCGGTGCGGCAGCACTTTCAGGAGATGGACGAGGTAGACATGGATGGGGTGGCGTTTAAACCACAGGTGTCTATTGGCATTAACACCGGTGAGATGGTCTCCGGCAACATTGGGTCAGCGTCTTTGCGCAGGCTGGACTACACCGTGATTGGTGATGTGGTAAACCTGGCGCAACGGCTCCAGTCAACTGCCAAAGCGGGGCAGCTGCTGATTTCAGAGGCCACCTATGAAAAAGCCAAAGAGTCTTTCAAGTGCCAGAAAATAGGGGAAGTGTCTCTTAAGAACAAAGCCAAACCGGTAACGGTTTTTGAAGTGCTGGAATAGCGGTTTAGGCCTGTTTTTCTGAAATCAGGCCTAAAACAGCTTATGTGCGTTGGCTTGAAGCGGTTTTGTGTTTTCTCTGGTGAAGCTGCTGGTTGTTGGGTGTGTTTTAGAGCTATTTTCCTAAAAACAGGCCAGAAACGCTCCCGTCCAGATTAAGGAGAAACGAAGACGTTCCCAGAATGTCTGTTGAGAATAATAAATTGAATTCCCCCCTGGAACAGAAGTAACCGGTACAAGTGAAGCGTCTATCGCGCTGTTGCAAGGGGTAAGGGGGGAGGTTGAAACTGAGATATACGCTTTTACATGAATAGCAAAATCAATTTGCTGTTGAACATAAAACCTGCTGAGGCCAAACTGGTGCGGCAGTTGTTTCTGGTGCAGTTCTTCCTGGGCGTTGCCACCGCCTTCCTGTTTACCTGCACGCTGGCCATGTTCCTGCATTCTTTTGAGGTGCGGGAGATTCCCCGGGTGTACATCCTGTCTGCAGGTTTATTGTTGGTGGCCAATGCCTTTTATGCCAAACTAGAGGCGAAACTCCCGGCCAAGCGGCTTCTGCAGACCATTATCCTGTTCTCCGCGTTTTCAATTCTGCTCACCTGGGCGGGGGGTTCTTTTCTGGCCGCCAAATGGCTGCCGTTGGTGCTGTCTTCCTGGAACATGGTGGTGTACATGTTGGTGGGATATGCCTTCTGGGGCATGGCTGCAATCATTTTTAACGTGCGGGAAAGTAAGCGTCTCTTCTCTGTGGTGGGGGCGGGAGACATTCCGGCTAAATTGATGGGCTACACCGCCGTTTCAGTACTGGCGCCGTTGCTGGGGGTTGAGAACCTGCTGTGGTTTTCTATTGGCGGTTTTGTACTGGCCTATTACTTTCTGAAACGCTTTGAGCACCATGCCATCTCTGGCCACCCTGAAAGCCATGGGCATGACGCCTCACACGGTCATGGCCACCCGGCAGAGACCTCTTTCCTGAAGAAGTACTTTCAGAACCGCCTTATTTTCGCCATCACGCTTTTCTCTCTGGCGGCGTTTACCGTCTACTCCCTCATTGATTATACCCTGCTGGCAGAGGTGAAGTCAAAGTTTACCAGCAGCCCAGATCTGGCTACGTTCATTGGGGTGTTCTTTGCGGTAGGCCGCGTGCTGGCCCTGCTGGTCAAGCTGTTGTTCAGCAGCCGCGTGATCAGTAGGCTGGGGCTGTCTAATTCCCTTTTAATTGCGCCGGCGGTGCTTCTGGTCATTTCAGGATTTATGCTGATACCCGGGGAGAGTGAAAAAACCATTCTTTATACTTTTGGGGTGATGGTGCTGCTGTCTGAGGTGTTGAAATCTGCCGTGCAGGAACCGGCCTTCTTTGTGCTTTTCCAGCCACTGGATCCCCACTCCAGATTAAAGGGGCACCTGGTGTCAAAAGGCTATACCATGCCCCTGGCGCTGCTGGCCACTGGTTTGTTCCTGGCCATCTATAAACATTACAATGGCGGAAGCATCTCCATCACCCTGGTTTGCCAGATTCTGGTTTCCCTGATAGTGCTCTGGGTGGCTACTGTTTACCTGATCAAAAAGGAGTATGTGCATTCTTTGGTGCAGGCGTTGAAGAAGGGGTATTTTACCGGAACCGAACTCTTTCTCAATGATGAACCCGTTAGAAAGCTGTTGCTGGAGAAGCTGGGCAGCGGCAAGGCAAAAGAGGTGATTCTGGCGCTGGAGTTACTGGAGCGCTCCGGCTACCGCCACCTGGAGAAGCAGATGCTGCCTTTGCTGCAGAGCCCTTCTGCCACCATCAGGAAATATGTGCTCTCCAAGGTGGTAGACCTGAGGTGGCCGCAGGCTTTTCCGTTGATAGAGCAGGCGCTGGGGCGTTACCCGGAAGATAAGGCGAAGCCTGAATTTATAAGAGCCGCCTATTTTCTGAATCCGGTGCTGCCGGACCTGCAGGCGGCCCAATCCCCACACATGAAAACAGCGGCTTTGACTGGGCTGGCCCTGAGAGCAGAGGCAGCAGCGTTACAGTTGGTGTTGCAGCACCTGCAGGAGCTGGTGCAAGGCTCTGAGTCAGAACAGGCAATGGCATTAGAGGTTATTTCCAGAACTTACCGTAAAGAGTTCCGGCCCCTTTTGAAAGATCTTTTGCTAGACAGGAAAGCCGCTGTGTATAAAAGAGCCATGGAGGTGGTGGGAAAAGTAAAAGACTTTGGGCTCTTCCCTACTGTGTTGGAGGTGGCGCATACCAAAGACGCCCCCTATGCCCTGCAAGCTGCCTTCGTGCATTTAGGGGATGAGGCTTTTACGGCGCAAAACCTGCCCCTGCAACACATTCCTGCCGGGTTGCAGTTGGCCGCCATTAAAGCAGCGGGCAAGGTGCGGGGCGAGCATTCTACCCATTTTCTAACCCGGCAGTTTGCTACAGGTCTGGCGCGGCAGGGTGCCTTGGTAGAAGCCCTCTGGAACAAAAATGCCGAACTGGGTTCTGAGGCAAAGCAACAGGTTGAGGCATTTTTGAAAACAAAGCTGGGGCAGGGCAGGCAGAAAGCCCTTTACAGCCAGTTCCTGAGCCAACAGAATACCCTCCCCCTGCTAAAAGAAGCACTGGACGCCGAAGGAAAGCAGGACCTGCAGCGTATGATGGAAAGCCTGGCACTGTTATTTGACCGGGCTCAGGTTAACCGGGTGATGGAGATGCTGGCCATTGGCTCCCCAGAGAAAGTGGCCAACGCCATTGAAATGCTGGAACAAGTAGTACCCAAGAAATACTTCCTGCCTCTGGAAGCGCTCCTGGACGTAACTTTAGACCCGGAAAAACAACTGGCCCGCCCCGCCGAATTGCAGCGGTTAGATACGGCTTCCATTCTCAAAGACCTGATCACCGCCAATTCAGCCAGCTGCTCCTCCTGGACCAGGTCTGTTGCCTGCTATAGCCTACTTCAAACTCCTTTTTCCGGCCTTACAGACGTTTTGGCCGCCCAACCAGTACCGGTTCAAGACGCGTTATACTCAGAGACCCGCGGGTTCGTTTTATCACAGCTTACCAAATCTGCTTATGTTATTGATTGAGAAGGTCCTCACTTTGCATTCTTCGCGTATCTTTCATGACACTCCAGAGTCTGACTTAGTGGAACTGGCAGGCGCACTTGAGGAGCTGCATTTAGACGCAGATGTTCAACTGTTCGCCAAAGGGGACCACGGAGACAGCATGTACTTTGTGTACAAAGGCAATGTTCGCATTCATGATGAAGAGCACACGTTTGCCAACCTGGGAGAAAATGAGATTCTGGGGGAGCTGTCTATTCTGGATGCCGAGCCCCGCTCAGCTACTGCCACCACCACAGAGCAAACCATTCTGCTCAAACTGGAGCGGGAGCCGTTTTATGAAATCATGATCTCTAACGCAGAAGTTTTAAAAGGCATCTTGAAAACGCTCTGCAAGCGCCTACGGCAGATGGACATCCTGCTGGTGGAAAGCAGAGCCGCTACGGCCGCTGATTAAGCTTTGCCTTGATCAGTGCCAGGTGCTGCTGCTTTTGCGTTTCCCGGCTGTTTTTTGAAAAAGAGGTGAAAAACGTGTGGCTTTCCAGAAACCTGACCTGCAGCTGGTTCCATTGTTCCTCATTCTGCACCACCCCGTAGCAGGTGAATTCCTGAAAGAGCGTTTGCCCGATTGGGAAAAAGTCATCACGCCCCAGATAATCCAGATCAGCGTCACAGATAATTTCCTGCAGCTTGTTTTGCGGGGCCTGCGGTACCTGGGTGGCCATGATCAAACGGCAGATAATGGTTATTTCCTCCGGGGTGAACCCAAAACCGGGAAGTTCCTCCTTGGCCAGGGTACAGCTTCTTTCTTCGTGCTGCTGGTAGGTGTATAAAAAACCTGCGTCATGGTACAGGGCTGCCACCTGTAGCAGCAAAAGTTCTTGAGGAGCGGTAACTCCTTCTTTCAGGGCTATTAGGCTTACCTGCTCAAATACATCTAAGGTATGGTGCAGCGAATGATAGGTTAAGTCTTTAGACAACCCTTCCCGTAACTTGGCTACTATGTGTTCATAAAGCGGCTCCAATGAAATTGACATATAACTTGTGCTGTAAGGGAGTAGTCTGCTAAAGTAAATATAACATTTTCTCCCATACCTGAGAAGGGAAAGGCAGAAGACATGCCTTTAGTGCGGGTTGGGGTTTTGAACCTGGTTAAAGATTGCAGGCTGAGGGCACGGTGAGACGCATACGCTACGGAAATTTATTGCAAAAATGTATAGGTGAGTGTACTATTGAAATACTCTCACTTCTGTTGAAAAAGGGGAGGGGCAACCCGGTGTATATCCTGCTCCGCAGAGGCTGAAACAGAAATGCAGTAAAAAGTAAGAGGGGTAATTCTCTGGTCTATCAACTATTTGAGTTCCAACAGTTGTCTATATTGATGGACTGTTCTACTTTACGCCCAAGATGCCAAAGGCTTTCCTGAACTATCTTCTTTCCCTGTGTATCCTCCTGCTGAGCGGATATAGTTTTCTCTACGCCCACGCGAATAAGGGAAGCCTTTACATTGCTTCTTCCGGAAATAATCAACGGACAGTACAAACCGCCGCAGGAGTAATACCCCCTCGCTGGTGTTGATGATATGGCCCAGCAAGCTGCCGCCCTCTTTCAGCTTCTTGGAGAGCTGTATGTCCGCTGAGCTGGGGGAGAGGTTTCCGGAGGGGTGGTTATGGCAGAGGACGATGGCTGAGGCGCACGATTTGAGCGTGGCCACGAAGATCAGCTTGGGGGCCGCCACGCCGCCGGTGGAGAGCTCGTAGAGGCCCAGCACCCTGTTGGCTCTGTTGAGCAGCAGCACCTTGAACTGCTCCAGGAACTCCAGCTTCCCGTCGTCCCAGTTTCTCTTGAGTAAGTCGTGTGTGTCGGAGGATCAGGTAATCCCTGGGCTCTTGGCTGGTTTTACCTTGTAGCGGTAAGTCAGTTTCACCTGGGCCACTCTGCAGTTCACGGTTTTCTTGGCTGTCGTTTCCATAATCGTTCATGTTTGGAGGTTAGGGAATTGATTATGGTGCCCACCCAGCCCGCGGGCGGACTGAGGGCAAGGTGGAGACAGTGAAAATGCGGAGGGACCACGGCAGGGGATACCCATTTTGTCAGTACTACCTTGTCCCGTGTCCGGACCTGCGGGCTACCTTCACGCCGGAATGAATGCCCTTTCCTCTCACTTAGAAGCCATAGGAATTGTCTGCTACTGGGAAAGGTCTAAGGTAACTTTATACTGCCGATATCAGCCCCCACAGCTATCTCATGGGTGATTCTTTTAAAAGGGGAGACTTCTCTGGAAAGGTTGGGGAAGGGGTAAAGCTAGTGGAAGGTGCGTTTTTTGGGTAGCTTATCGGTTGGGAGTAGCCAGGAGTTATGCCTTTCCGCGTAGCTGGTATGCTCTCTTTTATGAAAACTGAAACCGCAAGTTCCGCAGCGGTTTCCGCCCTAGCCCATTTGGGGGCGGAGGGCATTTTTGTGGACAAAAACACATCTTGCCGGACACTTTGCGTGTTCCCTAAATTGAAAAGAGCCTACTCTGTGGTATTTATTTGAACAAGGGTGGAGAATTTTCACCCGGAGTATAGGGGATCTGATAATAGCTGTTTAAGTTCCCGACTTAGTAAATTCAAGGGTCACATTTATTATATTGTCCGTTATTGGCTTTCATAAGAGGGGTTTTATACAAAGCGAACTAACATAGGCTTTGCATTTGACCAATGTCTAATGCAAAGCGGAATCAGCTCCATTCATGATATACCCTTTAAGGACGGGGTGGCGTGCTCTATCCAATGGTTTTTTAGACTTTATAAGGATCAAAAGAGGTCACCTATATGAAAGGCCCAAGAAGCATCAATCTCTTGCAGGCTACTATTTATTCCATTGCTGTTCTTTTATTGACTACCTTCCCCTACCTTTACCTCCAGACGCCTGAAAAACAGTGCCATTCACCTATAGCGCGTTTGGCATCTTTCCATCACCCCACCCCTTCATAGTTAACCTTTTATGAGCATTCCCAAACTTCAGACAGGCATTGTTGCCTTTGACCTTATCTCCGAGGGCGGCTTGCCCATGGGCCGGACCACCTTGCTGGCTGGCAGTTCCGGGAGCGCCAAAACGCTATTCGCGGCCCAGTTTTTGGCCATGGGAATCCTTAAGTTCAACCAGAACGGAGTGTTCGTGACCTTTGAGGAACAGGTGGAGGACATCAGGAATGACCTGAAAGGGTTCGGCTGGGACATAGACCTATGGGAATCAGAGGGGAAATGGACGTTTATAGACGCCTCCCCCAAAGAGGAAGACGTAATCACCATTGGTGAATTCGATTTGAGTGCCTTCAGGATAAGGCTGGAGAGGGCCATCGCCAAAAACAACGCTCAACGGGTAGTCATTGACTCCATCGGCAGCATCTTCACCCACTTTCCTGAGCATAACATCATCCGACAGGAAATGTCCAAAGTGACCATGACGCTCAGGCGGGTGAAAGCCACAGCCCTCATCACCACTGAGCGCACCGAAGAATACGGGGCCATTTCCCGGTACGGGGTGGAGGAGTTCCTGGCAGACAATGTCATGATCCTGCGTAATGTGCTCACGAACGAGCGTCGTCGGCGCACCATCGAGATCCTGAAATTCAGGGGCAGCAACCACGTGAAAGGGGAAAGCCCCTTTACCATTGTGCCTATGCAGGCGGTGGTGATTGTCCCTATCTCAGCCATGAAACTGACCCAGCAGGCATCAGGCCAGCGCGTCTCCTCGGGGGTGCGGGAATTGGACCAGATGTGCGGCGGCGGGTTTTTCAAAGGTTCCATCGTCCTGGTATCTGGGGCCACGGGAGCCGGCAAAACCCTGCTGGCCTCGAATTTCATCAATGGCGCCAAGGAAAGCCAAGAGCGGTGCCTTCTCCTGGCCTTCGAGGAGAGCAGAGAACAGATCTTCAGGAATGCCAAGGGTTGGGGACAGGACCTGGGGCAACTGGAGGCCGACGGCTTGCTGAAGGTGGTCTCCACCTATCCGGAGGTCTGCTCGCTGGAAGACCACCTCATCAACATACAGGAACTGGTCAAGGAATTTAAGCCTGATCGCATTGCCCTTGACAGCATCTCGGCCCTGACCCGCAACCCGTCAGAGAAAGGGTTCCAGGAGTTCGTGGTCGCACTCACCAATTTCCTGAAGCACGATGGGGTCACCACGATGTTGACCGCCACCACGCACATGCTCACCGGGGGCGCCTCCATCACCGAGGGTGACATTGCCACCATCACCGACACCATCATTCTTTTGAGGTATGTGGAGCTGACCGGCGAGATGCAGCGGAGCATCACAGTACTCAAGATGCGCGGCTCCCGGCATGACGCCTCCATCCGCCAGATCTTGATAGACGAGGAAGGCATGCAGATAGGCCGGCCCATCACCGGTATAAGCGGCCTGCTCTCAAACACCCCGATAGTGGCCTAAGGGAAGTTTAAAAAAGAAATCCTCCCGGGCATAAAGGGAATCCAAGTACCAAGGACAAGAAAAATGACTAATTACTGGATACAACTATTCATCAATAGAAACAGCACCACTTCTGTAGGGGCTGAGGAAAATCTGAATGCTATCCTCAAGAAATATTATCCTGGTGACTACCAGCTCGAGATTATCGACATCCAGGAACACCCGGATAAGGCAGAGGAAGCCGGTATCCTGGCTATCCCCACCCTGATCAGGAAATGGCCCCAGCCGGAGGTACGTCTGATTGGCGCCTTAACCGTGCAGACCCGCGTGCTGGCAGGCTTGGGCATCGCTAACGTAGACCATTTACAACGGCAGTAAAAAGATCAGCTAATCATTCAGCGTATTTCATCCGGCAGTGAGGTGACCTGCTCAATTGATAAACCCATGTATTTGACGATATGCCCACTGTGTATTTCCTCAAAAGTTCTGTTTGGATGGATGGAAAGCCCCTATCTATTCGGCATCTCCAACAGCCCGTTCTCTCCCCTGAAACTTTTTCCCGGTCAGCTTTGCGGTACCGTTTATTAGCAGGACCTTGCGGAAACAACACCTTGCAGTGAAACCATGGAACAGAGAGTCATCACAGTGCTGAGTAGGTTGGGGTGCCCCGGACCCGACAACAACCATGTGACATCGAATGATACAGCTCATCAGGTCACTCACTTGCTGGGTCACGGTTTCCGTATCCAGAGCGTATCCACACAGATAAGCCCCGGCATAGAAGAGGGGTCCAGGCAAGACTCCATCCTCTCCACTACCTATCTGCTCATAAGGGAGGACTAATTGCTATAAACGGTGGGGATACCGGAAAGCAGTACTGAACCTTGCCCAGACCGATTCGGAACAAGACGCCTTTAAGCCTGGAGATGGTCGGGAATCACCCTTTCCCGTATAGGAGGGTTGAATGATGTAAACCCAAAGACAGGAGGGGTAACTGCATATCAGCCACTGCAGCTTCCCTGGAGAACCACTCCTCCACCATGGAAGAGGGCTACCCGTGGACGTGGCGTGCAACCCTTGACCCAAATGGCTCAGCCAGAAGATGGCCTGCCGCATGATTTTAGGAAAAGCAATTGTAGGGTCCTGGGAAACACCTTTATATACCATCCTTCTAGAATTTAATAACCTTAGCCGCCTTATTGATGGGAAACTCACCTGGGAACACCTATAAACTGGATAAGCTCACGGAGCTGAACGAGGAGCTGGAGAACTACTTCAGTAACACCATTATCCCTCAGCTTTTCGTGGATGGTGATATGATCCTGCGCAAGTTCACTCCCGCGGCCATGACACATTTCAAACTCTCTGACAGTGACGTTGGCCGACACATAGATGAAGTATCCAATAACATCCGCTTTCCCACGATTATCGAGAACATCCATGAGGTGATCGGTAGCAATAAAAGCCTGGAAAAGGAGATACAGACCACCGACAATGTCTGGTATCAGATGAATATATTGCCCTACATCGTCCGGAGGGAGAACAGGAGCAACGGCGTCATCATCACCTTCATCGATATCAATGACCGCATCCAGATCCTGAAGGGGTACGAGCGGCTCAACAGGAATCACGAGGTCGTCATCCACGCCCTCTACCACGACATCAAGGGCCCCGTGTCCAACATAGAGGCGCTGGTGAATATCATGGACGAGGCAATGGGCGAAGGGGGAAACTCGGAGGCAGAGGCAAAGGAGGTGATGGAGATGCTCAAACTCTCCGTGGCCAAGCTCCGCGAGACGGTGGAGGATCTGGTGGACATCGGGGAGGCGGAGATGGATTTCGCCAATGCCACGGAGCGGGTGAACTTCGGGAACGTTATCGAAGACGCCATCCTCTCCCTTAAGGACAAGATCACCGAGTCCGAGGCAAAGATCACCTCCGAGATCAGGGAGGCGGAGATCGGGATTCCCAGGAAAACCATCCGGAGTATCATTTACAACCTGCTCGGCAACGCCATCAAGTACAGGTCTCCGGAAAGGTTGCCCGAGGTGCTTATCAGGACCGAGCGGGCGAATGACACCGTCGTGCTTACCGTCCGCGACAACGGGATGGGTATACAGGAGGATAAAAAGGAGGCAATCTTCGCCCGCTACACCAGGCTGCGGGACGATGTGGAAGGTAGCGGCATCGGCCTGTTCATCGTCAAAAACATGGTGGAGGACTCGGGGGGCAGGATCGAGGTGGAGAGCACCGTGGGGGAAGGCTCCACCTTCAGGGTCTATTTCAGGCAGAACCCCACCCAAAAATAATTCCTTTCCCGTTCCTCCCTTACTGACCGTTGCTAATTCCCGCGGTAGGGTGTAAGGCAGGGCCAGCCATGGTAATAGAGCTGGCTCCAGGTATTCCAGTTCGTTCTTCCCCTGGAAACGTATAGTAGGTTTATGTTCCGATCACTGGAACTAACCTCCGGGGCAAAGGAGGCCCCGATGGCTGCTCTTCCTTTGCCAACACTGACGGGGGAGGAGACTTCAAAAGCAATGACATTATGTCACTGTAGTGACATAATGTAGAAAACGATGGATCCGAATAAGAAAGTGCTGCTAGTGGATGACGATAGTGTCTATATTTTCATTCTGACCCGACTGCTCAGGAAACACAGTCCGCTTATGGAGGTTGTCTCCGCCAAGGAAGGTACGGAGGCGTTGGCGATGCTAAAAAAGGATGCCGAGATGGGTGCACTTCCCCAGGTGATCATCACGGACATCGAGATGCCGGGCATGAACGGGCTGGACTTCATAAAGGAGCTCGCCAAACTCGGGCTGGTGGACTACCGCCACACTAAGGTTATCCTGAACAGCGGGAAGGCCAGCTACTCCAACCTGAACTGGCCCGCTGAGGTCCCTTCAGTTGCCTTCTTCCCAAAGCCGCTCACACTTGAAACCTTGGCAGGTATCCTAGGCTATGTCTGAAAAATAGAATTTAGCTGAAATTGATGAGGTTGTGGGCTTGGGACCACAATGCAAGCCTGAACCTCATGTTCAACTACAGAAACATGTAAAAATCAAGACATCAAGCATTACAAAACATGGCCGAAAAAGGTATGGATGCAGCTTTTGCACAGCAAGCGCAGGCTGCTTAACCTCTCCTCAATGCAACTGGACAGAAGCCAGACGCTTTGCAAGAACGGTGGGGAGTGCGTAGGCTACCAGGCCAGGAAAGCCGCCAGAACCTGCAACAGCCTATTTCTGTCTGACAGCAAGGGAGTGCTGCTTGCCTGCAGCGAGCCGGTATAGGGGGCCCACCATGACCTGTTTGAGATAGAGGCGGTGTTCAGGCAGCTGTGCGGTCTCTGATCCAGGAGGCAGGCATTGAGACCGAAGGGCGGTTTCTGAACGCGGACGTCTGTTTAGACTCGGAAAGCTTCAGGTGCCTGTGCGCAGAGATGAAGATTGAGTCAAATATTGCCTTCAACCCCAGGAATGGCAGATATGACGGGGCGTATGTGTGTTTCAATGAAGAGCTCTTCAAAGGCAGGACAGTGATAGAGCACGCCAACGCCTGGCATGACAGCTTCAAGGCACTTTTGGTTAGATTCGAGACAAAGGCGCTGCACTGGATGGCTTTACATTTACTCGCTTTCACAGTCCTGTTTATCCGAAAAATCAATAAAATTGAAAAACTCTAAAGAGCTTCGTTGTCTATATTGATAGACTGTTCTACTTTTACGCCCAAGATGCCAAAGGCTTTCCTGAACTATCTTCTTTCCCTGTGTATCCTCCTGCTGAGCGGATATAGTTTTCTCTACGCCCACGCGAATAAGGGAAGCCTTTACATTGCTTCTTCCGGAAATAATCAACGGACAGTACAAACCGCCGTTGGCACTGTTCACCAAGACCTTTCCTTACAAGTAGCATATTCCTCCCCCAGTGCAGAAAAAACCCCTTTTGACAAATATGTCGCTGAAACGGAGATTGAGGAAACCGAATCCCTTCTAAAGAAAAACCAGGCGACCGGCCCCTTTCTCGCCACGGTTTTCTACGCCCAGGTACTAGCCTTTCTACTTTTCTTTCTGAAAAAGAACCTCACGTACTGTAAGGACTTTTTCTCTTTCTCCCCTTTAAGATTCTATCTTCTCTTCCGGGTCTTCCGGATCTAGTTTACCATTCCCTCTTTAGGCGATTCGCCTATTCCTTCGCTTTTTTTCTTTCGTGCCGTGCCGGTTTGTTAATCATTTCGTTGCCACTTGTGGGGCGTCATGTATCGGTATGCTTTGTAAAGAAACCATAGCAACACCTGTCTCAGGTTTTCAGAAATAAGTTAAGTTATTCATCAGGCAAGTCATATTGCCTTTCCTTGTATTTACTGCACCGCGCCCTTGTGTCTACTGCTGAAAGGGCGCACCAGTATATCGTTTTACCCATTCCAAATATTTTTTAATCAAGTATCATGAAGAGAATTTTCATGCCCATGGTTTTGGGTTTGTATGTCTTGTTATGCCATACAGGCTGCGAATCCAAAAAAGAAGAAAAGGAAGAGGCCACCCAGTTTCTGGTAAGCAGTCCGCTGGTAAAGGACACCTTGATCACCAAAGAATACGTGAGTCAGATCCACGCCATCAGCCATATTGAAATCAGAGCCTTAGAGAAAGGCTACCTGCAGAAGATTTATGTAGACGAAGGGCAAACGGTAAGAAAAGGCCAGCTCATGTTTCAGATCATGCCAGCCATGTACGAGGCCGAGCTGCAGAAAGCCCAGGCTGAAGCCAGTTTCGCGGAAATTGAATACCAGAACACGAAGAAGCTGGCCTCCGGTAACGTGGTGTCTCCTAACGAACTGGCCATGGCCAAAGCCAAACTGAACAAGGCCAAGGCCGAAGTCTCCATGGCGCAGGTGCACCTGGGCTTCACCCAGATCAAAGCCCCATTTGACGGCATCATGGACCATTTCCAGGTAAGGCTGGGCAGTTTGGTGGACGAAGGCGATCTGCTCACTACCCTTTCTGACAACAGCAAGATGTGGGTGTACTTCAACGTGCCCGAGGCCGAGTACCTGGACTACAAGACCAGCCTGCAAAGCGACCACACCACCAAAGTGAAGCTGGAAATGGCCAACCACCAGGTATTTGACTACCCCGGCGAAGTACAGACCATTGAAGCCGATTTCAACAACGAGACCGGGAACATCGCCTTCCGGGCTACTTTCCCCAACCCCAAAGGGCTGCTTCGGCACGGCGAAACCGGAAATATCCTGATGGAGGTGCCTATGAAGAATGCTTTGCTCATTCCGCAGAAAGCCACTTTTGAAGTCTTAGATAAGAAGTATGTGTACGTGGTGGGCAATGACAACAAGATCAAGTCAAGGGAAATCACCGTGGCCGCTGAGCTTCCGCACATCTATGTGGTGCAGGAAGGGCTTTCCAAAGACGACAGAATCCTGCTGGAAGGCTTGCGTTTAGTGCGCGAAAACGAAAAAATACACTCAAAATACGTGGAGCCGAAGTCTGTCCTATCGCAGTTGAATTTATATGCGGAGTAGTGTAGGGGTCCTAAAAAGCAGAAGACATGTTCAGTAAATTCATAAGAAGACCGGTATTCGCGATTGTAATATCGATCATGATTGTTTTTGTGGGCGGCTTGGCCATCAAAAAGCTGCCTATCTCCCAGTTCCCGGACATTGCTCCCACCACGGTCAACATCTTCATTGCCTACCCGGGCTCCAGTGCCGATGTGCTGGTGAAGTCCACCTTGATTACCCTGGAACAAGCCATTAATGGTGTGGAGGGCATGCGGTACATCGCCTCAGATGCCACCAGTGCCGGCGAGGCAACGCTCCGGATCATCTTTGAGCCCGGCACCGACCCCAATGATGCGGTGGTGCGGGTGAAAACCAGGGTAGACCAGGTCATGCCGCTTTTGCCGGAACTGGTGCAGCGTGAAGGCGTGGTGATCTCCCCGGTGCAGCCCAGCATGCTCATGTACGTCAACCTCTATTCCAAGGAAAAGAGCATGGACGAGAAGTTCCTGTTCAACTACGCCACCGTGAAGATGATCCCCGAGATCCAGCGGATCAAAGGGGTTGCCCGGGCACAGATTCTGGGTAGCCGCCGCTACGCCATGCGCATCTGGCTGAACCCCGACCGGATGCGCGCCTACAACATCTCAGTAGAAGAAGTAATGAAGGCGTTAGGGGAGCAAAGCATCATCGGTCGCCCGGGCCGGTTAGGGCAGAGTTCTGGTATCGCGGCGCAGTCGCTGGAATACGTGCTCACCTACAAAGGCCGATATAACAAGCCGGAGGAATACAATGATGTGATCATCCGGGCGAACGCCGAAGGGGAAAGCATTCACCTGAGAGACATTGCCAAAGTGGAGCTGGGCAGTGAATTCTTTGACATCTATTCCAACCTGGACGGCCGTCCGTCGGCGGCTATTGTGTTGCGGCAGAACTACGGCAGCAACGCCAGCGAAGTGATTGCCAACGTGAAGGCGCAGCTGGAGGAGATGCGTCCGTATTTTCCGCCGGGCATGGATTATAAAATCAGCTATGACGTCTCCAAATTCCTGGATGCCTCTATTGAGCAGGTAGTGCATACCCTGCGCGACGCGTTTATTCTGGTGGCCATTGTGGTGTTCATCTTCCTGGGCGATTGGCGCTCTACCCTGATTCCCATCCTGGCGGTTCCGGTATCGTTGATTGGCGCTTTCTTTATCATTCAGTTCCTGGGCATTTCCATTAACATGGTGACGCTCTTTGCGTTGGTGCTGGCCATCGGGATTGTGGTGGATGATGCCATTGTGGTAGTGGAAGCCGTGCACGCCAAAATGGAGGAAGAGCCGCATCTCTCACCCTACAGCGCGGTGAAAAAAGTGCTGGGCGAGATCAGTGGTGCTATTATTGCGATTACCGCGGTAATGGTATCGGTATTCCTGCCTATCTCCTTCATGACGGGTCCGGTGGGTACGTTCTACCGCCAGTTCTCCATCACCATGGCCAGTTCCATTGTGATTTCGGCGCTGATTGCGCTTACCCTTACGCCAGTGCTGTGCGCTATGCTGCTGAAAAACCACCACGGGCACTCCAAGAAAAGCAATATCCTTTCTAGGGTCCTGGACCGTTTTAACCGTGGTTTTGAAAAACTAACCGGAAAATACGTGGGTTTGCTGACCTCTATTGTGAGCCGAAGATGGGTGACGTTTGGGGTGTTGATCGCCTTTGGTGCCGGTATCTTCTACGAAAACCAGATTGTGCCGTCCGGCTTTATCCCGAACGAAGACCAGAGCACCATCTACGCCATCATCCAGACACCGCCGGGCTCTACGTTGGAGAAAACGAACCAAGTGTCTCAAAAGCTTCAGAAAATCTGTGAAGAGATTGACGGCGTGGAATCAGTGTCTTCGCTGGCTGGGTACGAGATCATGACCGAAGGCCGGGGCTCCAACGCGGGGACGTGTCTGATCAACCTGAAAGACTGGTCAGACCGCAGGCACAACGTGAAAGAGATCATGGAAGAGCTGGAGGAACGATCCAAAGGACTGGGCGCGGTGATCGAGTTCTTTGAGCCGCCCGCAATCCCCGGTTTTGGTTCTTCCGGAGGTTTCTCCATGCGTCTTCTGGACAAAAACTCCGAGACCGACTACCACGAGTTCGACAAAGTGAATCAAGAGTTCATGGATAATCTGGGCAAGCGGAAAGAGCTCTCGGGCTTGTTCACCTTCTTTGCCGCCAATTATCCGCAGTACGAACTGCAGATTGACAACAACATGGCTATGCAGAAAGGAGTGTCTATTGGCAAAGCCATGGATAATCTCAACATCCTGATTGGGAGTACCTATGAGCAAGGTTTCACCAAGTTCAACCAGTTCTTCAAAGTGTACGTGCAGTCTGACCCTAAATACAGAAGACTTCCCTCTGATTTGTTGAATCTGTATGTGAAGAACGAAGCGGGCGAAATGGTGCCGTATTCGGCGTTCATGAAGCTGAAGAAGACGCAGGGGCCCAATGAGATTACCCGTTTCAACCTGTATAACTCAGCGGCCATTCAGGGGCAACCGGCCAAAGGCTATACCACCGCAGACGCCATCCAGGCCATTCAGGAAGTAGCAGCTAAGTCGTTGCCTAAAGGCTATGACATTGCCTGGGAAGGTCTTTCGTACGATGAGGCTACCCGCGGCAACGAATCCATTTACGTCTTCGCCATTGTGTTGGCGTTCGTCTACTTTGTGCTGGCCGCCCAATATGAGAGCTTTATTATTCCGTTGGCGGTGGTGTTTTCCCTGCCCGTGGGGATTTTCGGTTCCTTCCTGGTGCTCCAACTCATGGGGCTGGAGAACAACATCTACGCCCAGATCGGGCTCATCATGCTGGTGGGTCTCCTGGGTAAAAATGCCGTGTTGATTGTGGAATTTGCCGTGCTCAAGCGCCTGCAGGGAGCCACAATTCTCGATGCCGCCATTGAAGGAGCTAAAGTGCGTTTCCGGCCAATTCTGATGACTTCGTTCGCCTTTATCGCCGGTTTGATTCCGTTGGTAATCGCCACCGGGGCCGGGGCCATCGGGAATCGGACCATTGGAGCCTCCGCCATGGGCGGAATGCTGTTCGGGACTGTCTTCGGGGTCATCATCGTGCCGGGGCTGTACTTCATCTTCGGCCATCTGGCCGATGGACGTCAGCTGATCAGAAATGAAGAGGAGACCACTTTAACCGAGGACTATGTCCATTCCATTGACAATTTTCCCCAACCTGTAGACACCGAAGTAAATGTTTAAGAATAGAAGATGGAATTGGTTGGGGATAGCGCTTATCGCCCTCACCTATTCAGCCTGTAAAACCCCTGAGTTAATCCAGAAGTCAGCGAATGCGGCCATGCCCGCGAGTTATTCTAACTCGCAGGATACCACCAACACCGCGCAGGTGAAGTGGAAGGATTTCTTCACCGATCCTTACCTGACGGCCCTGATTGACACGGCCTTGCAGAACAACCAGGAGTTGAACATCACCCAACAGGAAATTGAGATCAGCAGAAACGAAGTAAGAGCCAGAAAAGGCGAATACCTGCCATCTGTGGGGCTGCGAGGAGCCGCGGGCCTGGATAAGGTGGCTCGGTTCACCAACATTGGGGCCCTGGAAGCGACCACGGACATCAAGCCGGGCAAGGAAATGCCGGAACCGCTTCAGGATTATATGGTAGGCGCGTATGCTACCTGGGAGGTGGATATCTGGCGGAAGCTGCGGAATGCCAAAAAATCGGCGGTTAGCCGGTACCTCGCCTCAGTGGAGGGCCGAAACTTTATGGTGACCAACCTGATCTCTGAGATTGCCGAGAACTACTATGAGCTGCTGGCCTTGGACAACCAACTGGCTATTGTCAAGCAGAACATAGCGCTGCAAAGCAATGTTCTGAAGATTGTCAGGCTGCAGAAAGAGGCCGCCCGGGTGACCGAGTTGCCGGTGCGCCGCTTCCAGGCCCAGGTGCTCAACACCCAAAGCCTGCAATATGACATTCAGCAGAAGATCACGGAAGCCGAGAACCGCATCAACTTCCTGATTGGCAGATTTCCGCAACCGGTGCAGAGAAACTCCCAGCCATTAGAGAACCTGACGCCTCAAGCCATTCAGGCCGGTGTTCCGGCGCAGTTGCTCGCCAACCGGCCAGACATCAAACAGGCTGAGTTGGACTTGGCAGCCTCCAAGCTGGATGTACAGGTGGCCAGAGCGCGTTTCTACCCTTCTTTAGAGATTTCGGCGGGTATTGGCTTCCAGGCGTTCAACCCAACGTTTGTGTTAAAGCCAGAGTCCTTGCTGTACTCCCTTGCCGGTGATATCACCGCGCCGCTGGTGAACAGAAACGCGATCAAGGCCGTCTATTACAGTGCCAACGCGAAGCAGATTCAGGCGGTGTACAATTATGAGCGCACCATCCTGAACGCGTACATAGAAGTAGCGAATCAGTTAGCCAAGATCAATAATCTGGAGAAAAGCTATGACCTGAAAGCCAGAGAAGTGGAAGCACTCACGCAGTCCATCGAGATTTCCAACACGCTCTTCAACTCAGCCCGGGCCGACTACATGGAAGTGCTCATGACCCAACGCGATGCGCTGGAATCCAGATTTGACCTGGTGGAAACCAAGATGCAGCAGATGCAGGCCGTAGTGAATATTTACCGGGCGCTTGGCGGCGGCTGGAAATAACAGAAAAGACCAACCAGAGTAATACCCTTCCGGTGCCAAAGAAAGCAGTCCTATGTGCAATTTGCACATGGGACTGCTTTATTTGGCACTTTTTAATTAATGGAAGGGAAGAATTAATGGAAGGGAAGTTCCTTTTAATAGTGAGTGGTTTATTACAATTTTATAACAAGTGAAATGACAATCCGGCAAGTGGAAGAAATTATTTACTGGGGAATTGAGCGTATCAAATCGTTTTGGGGACAGATGGATTTTACTTTTCTAAAATGCTGAAAAAGAAAAAAGGGGAAAAGCTGGATATTTCCTGCTTTTCCCCTCTGGTAGTCCGTAGGGGAATACAATAGGTTAAGATGTGCAAACAACTACAAGTAAAAACCTTTTTTTAAGCATTTCAAGGCACGTTTTATAGTTTTTGGTGGTAGTTGAAAATAGGTGGTAAAATAAATTATGTTACTTATTTGTTACTCATACTTCCTTTTCCTACGTTTGAGAGGTGCTAGTTGCACCTTCTGAAAATCCAATAAAACTATGGCAAAGACAAGCCCTGCCGCCGAGGCGGGGAAGGTATCCCAGACGCGCGTTATCGTGAAGGGGAAGTTGGTGAAGCTGCGCGCCCGCAGACTACCGGCGGGCGGCGAGACACTCTACCTGGACTACAACGAGGGCGGCAAGCGCCGCTACGACTTCCTGGGCCTGCACCTGATGGAAAGCCCCAAGACCTCCAGGGACCGGCAGCAGAACAGGGACAACCAGCTGCTGGCCGAGCGCATCCGCTCGGAGCGGGAGCTGCAGCTGTCAAAGAACAGCCTCATCGTGAAGGCCTCGGTCCAGAGACGGGCGGACTTCCTGGCCTACCTGGACGAGTACGTCGAGTCCTACCCCAAGAAGGACCTTCGGGTGATGGAGGCGATGGGGAAGCAGTTCAAGGCCATGCTGGGGGAGACGGGCGCGCTGCCCTTCTCGGAGGTGACCGTGCGGCTCTGCGCCAGGTTCCGCAGCCACCTGGAATCAAAGTGCACCGGCTCCACGCCCTACAACTACTTCAAGAAGTTCCGCAAGGTGCTCCGGCAGGCGGTGAAGGATGGCCTGATCGACCGCAACCCGGCCGAGGAGGTGGAGAACCGCTACGCTGAGGGAATCGAGAAGGAGGTGCTCACCACAAAGGAGATCCAACTGATGGCGAATGTTGAGTGCTACCTCCCGGAGGTGAAGCGGGCCTTCCTCTTCAGCTGCGTGACGGGCCTCAGGTTCTGCGACATCCAGGCGCTGGAGTGGAAGGGCGTCGCGGGCTCAGTGATCCGGCTCAAGCAGCAGAAGACCTCCAAGGAGGTTGTCGTTAATCTAAATAACACCGCACTCAGACTACTGGGAGAGAAACCGAAGCGTGACGGGAAGGTGTTCGAGCTGCCTTCCAGCACGACCTGCGCCAAGCACCTGCAGCGCTGGGCGAACAAGGCGGAGATAGGCAAGAAGGTGACCTGGCACTGCGCCCGGCACTCCTTCGGCACGAACCTGCTCATCTCCGGGGCTGACGTGCGCTCGGTCTCGGGTCTGCTGGGCCACTCCAGCCTGGTGGAGACGCAGAAGTACGTCCGGCTGGTGGAGTCGCTCAAGGAGAAGGCGGTGGAGAGGCTGCCCGAGATCATTTTCTAAGACTTAAAATAGCTAGCGTTATATGTGGTTGAAGGTGGATGAACTGCAGGAGCATTGGAAGAGTGATGACCCAAAGCTGATACGAGAGCTTAGGCGTGTTGCTTCTATAGCCATTGACGAAGGTAATTACTGGGCCAGGTACTCCTTGAGAGCAATCCAAGCAGAGCTGAGGACAGGCTCATACAGTGATGCGTCTTTCCTTAAGGCTTTAGAGTCTAAGTTGGAGCACCACGTTTCCTTGATGTTGGAAGCCTCCAAACAAAACCATTTCGTCCATTCATTGACAGAGGTTAGCGTCGGTAAGGTTTCCGAGGTTTTTGCCAGGGCACATCTATCTGGTGAAACTACTGCTGAGGCTTGCGAAACACTCCAGGGGCTTGAAAAGGACAACCGCTACGTATGCATGCTCTCTGAGGCGGTGCGGTTATTTACTGTCAAGCAGGTACTGGTGAAATGGTACGGGGAGATCTCTGATGGACAGCAAACCCTTGAAGGGCAGAATGGCGGTAACAATCAGATACAAGGTTTGCCCGTGATTGGAAAGGGTTCCGCAGCAGGTCAGATTCCTGAGCCTCCAAAGGTTGAGGGGAAGCAGGGAACAACCGGTTACAAAAGGAAGAGGGGTAGGCAAAGCAGAAAGGACCTAATGGGCAGGCTTCACGGTTTCCCATGGGCGTTTACCCCAGAGCCGATTACAATGCAGCAACTCTACGATTATTTCATCAGGGAAGGGCTGCTGGATAGATCCTTTCCTAAGGAAGAGTTCGACTTGCTATTCAGTGTGTCTGGCCCCTCAGCCCCCATTGCTTGGATTGGGAACCCTGGGAAGCTAGTCCATATTTTCAGGTGGCTGGGGAAGAATGTGCTTAACGAGGACGAGAAGGGCCCTCCTTTGGAGGACTACTCAAAGGAAGAGGTGGGTAGGTTCGGGTATTGGCTTCTGCCCAGGCTGATCGGGACTTTCAGGGACGGGGAAGGCAACAGTTTCCAATCAATAGCGCTCTCCCAGGCAGCTAATAAGCTCAACATCTCCTCGTCTGTAGGGAGGCCATGGATCAGTGAAATGGAGCGTTACTTCAGTGAGGCCCTAAACAAGAAGATCATATCTCTGTAACAATTAGTTCCGATAATGAAGACTGCACCCTGCGGTCTTTTTTTTGCAAAGCCATAATCAAAGACTTGTCTCCTTATCTAATAGGCCGGTGGATATAGGAACTTAATCCCACCGCATTTGGCAAGGACATAGGATTCGGCATTTGGACATAGGATTGAGATAAGGGACATAGGAATTTGCGGTGGTTTTTCATGGTCTCAAAAGGGTTGTAACATTGGGTATCAGTTAAACCTAAACCCATAACAAATGGAAAAACTACTTGAGGAGCTGTCCGCGATAAAGGACCTCCTGAACAGGCAGGCCGCCTACTACAAGCCCTTCCTGAGCGTGGCCGAGTGCGCCAGCTTCCTGGACCTCTCCGAGCACCAGGTCTACAAGCTGATCGGCGCCCGCAAGCTACGCTACAGCCGCCCGGGCGGCAAGAAGATCTACTTCGAGCGGGCCGAGTGCGAACGGTTCGCCCTCTCCAACGTCGTGCGCTCGGCCGACGAGATCGGCCTGGAGGCACAGGCCATCAACAGAAAAAAGGGGGAGAGATGGTAGACATTAAAAGACCTAGCAACAAGTCCGTGCTGCCGGCGGCGGTGCGGTTCGACGAGAGGCTCTTGGATGGGGAAAAGCTCCTCAATGCCGAGATCGTGGCTCTCTGCGGCCGGAATGGGTTTTGCTGGCCTAAAAACAAGTACTTGGCCGAACTCTACGGCAAGACCACCAAGACCATCTCCCGCGGGATCAGTAAATTGTCCAAGCTCGGCTATGTGGAGGTAAAGGTGAGCCCGCTTCCTTTCGACCGCCGGGAGATCCACCTGCTTCCCCTGCCCGGGACGCCGGAGTCTGGGGGACTGGACACACAAGTCCAGGGGGTGGGACACCCGTGTTCACAATCCTTGCCGTCACTCTATATAGGTAAAATGAATGACAATAAGAATGACAAGAGGGAAAGGGGAACCCCCGCCAGAACGGAAAAATCTAATCCAAGTTTCGCTGCCAGGTCTGTGCCCACGGTGGACCAGGTGAGGCAGGAGATGGGGCTCCTGCCGGCAGAGATGGTGAAGGACTTGGATTTGACAGCAGAGAGCCAAATGTTCCATAATTATTACCAGTCCAAAGGATGGATGGTCGGCCTAAATGAGATGCGGGATATGCATGCCGCAGTTAAAGGGTGGATTTTGAAGGCACACAGATTTAACCACAGAAAAGATGCAGATAGGAAACCTACTCAAGGAAGGTCGGTCCGCGCCAACCACGACATCCCGGATTACCAGGGGACGGGGTTCTAGCCCGCTGCACGGGATGGGGGCCGAGCAACTGCTGGCCTGCTTGGCGGACTTCCATGCCCGCCAGGCCTCCAAGGAGGAGAAGAGGAGCTGGAAAGCCGAATTCACAGTTGACGAATGGAACCGTATTCCCCTTCTCAAGGTTTGCGCCTGCTTCGCCCAGGACCTGGGGGCCCTGGAGAGATTCGGCATGCGTCCTTACCACGGCGTACTCCTGAGCGGGCCGCCCAGCGTGGGGAAGACCCATATTTTGAAACTGCTCCGGCTTTTCAGGAACGAGTGGGGACGCGACAGATCCTTTGGGTTGAAATCCGCCCAGAGCATAATGCATGATTTCGAGACCGAGGGGCCGGCTTCCATCCAGAGGACCGCCAAGACTATGTACAATGGAAGGTTCATGGAGTTCGCCTTCGACGACATCCTGTCAGAGCGCAGGGGGAGGTACTACGGCGGGCAGGAGGTGGACACCACCGCGGAGCTGGTCAACATCCGGGCCGAGCTCTTCGACTCCCACAGCCTTCTCACCCACTTCACCACCAACTACCGCCGGGACAGGCTGGAGCAGGAGTACGGGAAGCGCACCACCGAGCGCATCCTGGGCATGTGCGACCCGGTGGTGTTCCCGGCTGAATCGACCTGTCACAGGTATTAGTTTAACAATGTCTAACTCACTTAATGTTACAAATGAAAAAGAAAAAGGACCCCACTGTGGCTGTGGCCTGTAGGGTAAGCCCCCAGATGCATAGCGATCTACTCAGGGATGCGGACTCCCTGGACCTGAGTCTGGCAGAGTACGTGGCCATGACGCTCTCCCTGGGCCAGTACGGGAACACGGACCTTCAACCGGTAAAGGAAAAGTTACAAGAGGTACTCATGTATAACAATGAGTTACAGCAAAAACTGGAGGACAGCCCGTGGGTACGGGAGCCCATGGCCTCCAGCCTGCAGGCCCTCCTGCGCAACGATGAGATCATGCGTGACTTGTATGGGAGACACGGCGCCGAGCCAGTCCCCCGCCAGCTTATGGCACAGGAAGGCTTTAGGTTCAATGTCATGTCACAGGGTGTTACGGAGGGGGAGAAGAACTTTTACTTCTCGGGGAGCTACGGTTGGGCCTATGCAGACAAAAATAAAAAGTATGTTCAATTAACAAGGAGGGGTTAATTATGGAGGAAAATAATTTTATGATCGATCCCGATGATCTCTTCTTCACCGGAGAAGTAGCGGTGGGTGGTAAAAACCTCTCAATCAAATTTTTGCTGGTCCTTAGCCTCCTAATAATGGTGATGTGCCTAGTCCTATTTTTTAACCAGAGGCAGTGCCAGAAAATAAATAAAGAGAAAAAGTAATTCTAGCTTTGACTTGAGGTTTGTTACTTACTGTTACTACTTAACATGCCGTGATTAAATAGGGTCAAGTTCAAGTGGAAAGCCAAGAGAAAGGGAGGACTTACTCACAGCCGCTCCATTAAACTTGGATAAAAAAATGCTCACCTTATTTCTAGGTCATAAATTTTCAATTGCTCTTTTATTTTTTTTCTATTCTAAAACCAAAACAGGACAGTGTAGCCGGTTACCTATTGTGGTCCCTAAACGGATGTGATCTCCGTGTCCCTCCTACCGGTGCTTAAGATGGTGGATGGAGACCAAGGCGCCATGAGCCGGAAAGGCTCCGGCGGGCGTCAGAGAATGGTTAAACAGGTATGGGTGATGAGTAAATAAATACGACCTATATGAAAGTGACTCATAGAGAGTTAGTACAGGGTGTTGCAGGGGGATGTGCGTTGGGGAAACATGCCCCGTCCTATTTTTCTTGGAGCCGTGGTCGGCTGGTTGAGAATTCCATACATCCTTTTCACAGTCCTCCCGGCAGCTCTGAGTCCGACTGTTAAATTTCCTGCCGTCCATTTTGAAAAGCCGTCGGGGTACGGCGCCATTAGGGATTCCATATCAGTATGCGCACCGACTTGTGCCTTTTGCCGGCGCCTACCAGTTAACAAATAATACGGGGGCTTGGGGAAATAAGTCTTTAATTCAGTTTTCCAGTGGCACCCCGATGCCCGCTGCACCCAGTGATTACTCTTTGGCTGGAATCACATTTGGGAGCGGCAGGGGAAAGGTTTTTGCCGCCGGGCAATTTCTACCAGCCTGGTAGTTTAAATCCAGAGAAGAGGAGGATGATTGGATCCCCTCTGGCCTAGGACCGCGTCCGGCGCGTTTTCGGATGAGCCTTTCTCCTTGGGCAGCCCTTTCACCCATAACCTTCTTTCTGAATCATCTCATTTACCTTGGAAAATGAATTCTATTTTTATGATACGACCTTTAACCGTACATTCTTTATCTTATGCAAACAATAGAAGCAATTAAGCCAGGACCTAAGCCGAAAAAACAAGATGGGACACCTGATGAGAGAATACGCGTTACTCCTGCAACACAACCTAAGCACCCAGATCTGAAGCCTCACAAGTATAAGACAGGGGACTCAAAGTGAATTTCAGCTGAGTACCAGGACATATCAAATGGTTATGTCCTGGTACTCAGCTGACCTATGATTTCTAAAAATCACGATATCAGAAGCCTGAGAGCTAAATCGAATTTGTATCTCAAATAAAAATAGTCATATCCCATAAAACGGCTGCTTTGAAGATAGGCTATCCAATAATCTTTGTTATTTATCCTTTGAACATAAGACACATCTTAAGCTAAGTGAATCCCCTTCGGCTTTACATAAAAGCCGTTATAAGATTGAAAATAGTTACTAGAAGCTATTTCATAAATGGGGACCTTATTTCTTAGGAGGTTGTTAATTTGTCATGAAGTTGGCAGATAAGCGGTGGGAGGTAATAAAGGACTTGATTCTAGACGGTCCTAAACGGTCTGACGGCAAAGGCAGACCCTGGAGAGATAGGGGGGATGTACTGGAGGGGATTCTATGGATCCTGAAGACTGGGGCACAGTGGAGCCATTTACCACCCATGTATCCTCCTTACCAGACCTGCCATAGAAGATTTCAGCAGTGCAGAGAACAGGGAGTGATGCAGAAGGCGGTAGAGGCCCTGGCAAGGGACCTCCATGAAAGAGGCGGTGTGGATTTGAGCGAGTGTTTTATCGATGGCTCATTATGCATGGCCAAAAAGGGGGGCTTCTGTTGGCAAGACTAAGCGGAGTGAAGTGGACCAAGATCATGGCAGTCACTGACGCTGGTGGTACTATACTATCTGTCTTAGTCGGATCAGCATCTCCCCATGAAGTGAAGCTGGTGGAAAAGGTGCTGGAAGAGCGGTTTACCGAGCCTTCACCTAGAAAGCCCATTGGCGATAAAGCCTATGATTCTGATCCTCCGGATGAGGCTCTTCATCAGCAAGGCATTGACATGATTGCTCCCCATAGGGGCAACAGGAAAAAGAAAAAGACCCAGGATGGCAGGAAACTAAGGTGCTACAAGAGAAGATGGAAAGTGAAAAGGTCCTTCGCCTAGCTCTTCAATCACAGAAGATGTGTCACTCGATATGAGTACAAGGTGGAGAACTACAAACCATTCATTTTGCTGGCTTGCATGCTAATTCTGCTAAGATCATTTATGAGATAGCTTCTAATTATGTAGGTTGTTATTTTATTGTTTTGTAAAAAAAAATCAATATAATTTTGATATTTATTAAAAATCATTTATAGTTGTGTGATTATAAGTGATTTTATTTAAAAAATTAATGGTTGTTTGTATGGTATCCACTGATGGAGTTCCCCTAAACGTAAAAACCTACTAATACGTTCATACTGTCTTAGGCTTTCCTAAACTCCTATGCCTTACCTGAACTGTCAAAAGCCATTATAGGTGGAATGATCCAGACAGAACTAATTAAGGTTTGCCACTTGCTCCCAGGCCTAAATCACTTTAGATCATTAGGACCAATTGCTTTGAGATATCGATCGTAGCCACATACCATGATAGGCCTCTCAAAGATGATTCTACACAAACAGATACAAAACCAATAAAAACAACACCCCCTCAAATCTGAGTTTGAAAACCATAGGCTACCCCCTTGGTTGAGAGACGGCTGGGAAAAGTTGCCAAAGTTACGAGTACCTTCTACTCGCGAGGGGAATGGCAGGAATATTCAGCAGAACACTTCATATCAAATTCCCTACAATAAAATATGATATATTTATACCCCGCAACTAAAGGAAGCACCCAACGACAGTTAGCTAAAGTAAGGGAGGCAGCAAAGAGACATCTTAAAGTAATCCTAATTATAGCATCACCCTTCCTTTACAGTAAAGCTTTAGGGCAGGCTAGCGTCGGGGGGGAGGGCAAAAGCAGTGGTTACGGGGTCATAAAAACTTTCGTTCCTTCAAGTCCTGAAATGGCATCATTCCAACGGTACGGCGATGTGCCTGTGAACTACAACACCGGTGTGCCTGAAATTAAGGTCCCGCTGGGGCAAATGGTGGTAGGGAGTTTCACATGGCCTATTAGCCTCAGCTACCATTCTGGGGGGAACAAAGTGGAGGACTTTGCCTCCGTGGCAGGATTGGGGTGGACCCTAAACGCAGGCGGGTTTATCTCTGCCAAAATAATGGGAACCCCCCATACCGAAAAAGTCGAACGATTCCTTGACCTTTCCATTACGGCAAATCCATTCACGGGCCCATGCACCACGAAGGACCAAATCTACAACAATCCCCAAGACGCACAAACCGCCCTCTACTATATAGAAACTGGGAGGCTTTACAGACCAGACATCTATTACATCAATATGCCTACCCAGAGTGCAAGATTCCTTATGAATGGAACAGACGGCTATACGGTGCCGATCTCCGATAATAGGATATGGGTGGAGGATCCAGGTACTCCAGATGGGGCCTCGCCCACTTACTATTTTGTAGACACTAAGGGGAACAGATATACCTTCGGGAGGAGGGAAGCATCCATGACGGGAGGGATGATGGGAAACCCCACCTATGCCCTGACCAGGATTGACACTTACGATGGGGGAAGCCTGACTTTCGAATATGAGACAGTCTTTTATGGGTACGCCACCCAAGGAATAGAATTTAAACAAAGGGTAAATGCCTATGATTGCACCAGATGCCACCTGGAGGGAGGGCAAGAATTTAAAACGCTCATGCCTGGCCAAGCCAGCGCTACTGAGTTTTTTCTAAAGAGGATTGTCGCCTCCAATGGGCAACAGGTAAGTTTTGAATATGGTACCCGGTTGGACCACCCCTCTAACAGAAGGCTCTCAAAAGTTACATTTTATGAGGAAGTTAACGGATCGTTGGCGGAGCAATACAATATGGAACTGCTACAGGACTATTTCTCTGGCCCCAATGGCGCCAACAGGAGACTTAAGCTTTACGGGTTGAAGAAGAAGTCTGGTAGCACCAATGGTGAACTGTATTCTTTTGAGTATGACCCATTGAACCTTCCCGATAGATTGTCTACTTCCATTGATATCAGTGGATTCTACAATGGGGCTACCAATAGTTCACTGTTACCAAGCCGTTCAGAACGGCAGCCCAACCTCTCTTTTGCAAAAGCTTCTATTCTAACGAAGATGATTTACCCAACAGGGGGGAGCACCTCCTTCGCCTATGAGCTGAACACAGGTGGTTGGAGCGGACTCAGGGTAAAAGAGATTTTAGAAAGTGATTTTGGAGGTATGAATCTCAAAAAGCGCTCTTATACCTACGAGGGTGTTACCGAGAATTCACTGCTCTTTGAAAGTTTCAGCCAGTTCAGCTTCTTAGGGAGCATGCCCAGCGGATACGAGAACTCCGATATCCCGAGGGAACTACTGGAAGTATTAACCTGCACTATCTTTGAGGAGCAGTCCTCACCTGTGGTTCCCCTGCTCTCCAGTTGGTTTGATAATTCGCTGAGCTATTTCGAGGTTTCAGAATTTTATGACAGCCAAGAGGCCGACGGCAAAGGGAAGGCCGGCAAAATAGTGTATAAGTATGACACTAATCTAGAGAGATATGGGAGGACGGAATTTATCAGGTTTCCCCCTTTGCTGACAGAGAAGCATGTTTATAAATGGGAGAATAGTGCATTTGACATTGTTCAGTCTGAGGAAAGCTTTTATTCCCTGTCCCGGGACTACGGAAACCCAGGGAGTAACACGGAACCATTCTTTCAGCTGCCTTCAAACCCCAGGGAGGTCCGTCTTTTCATGAAAGAGTTGGAGATGGTTCGGCCTGATATTCAGAATACTGTGATAGGATCTCAAGACCAAGGGTTTACTTTCTCGCTTTGTTATCCCTCTGTCCTCCTCCAGCGAGACCATCGCTTAGATTTAGTGCCGATATATCTGACGAAGACGGTGTCGCGCCGCTACGAGGGGGGAGACGAGGTAGTTGTTGAGACGAACTACGGTTACGACAGCCTCCTGCTTGAGCCGGTGCGCGCCTCGCGTACCGGCAGCGATGGAGTGCTGGAGCTGGACTCTACCCTCTACACAAACTCGGACGTAACCCTAATAGGCTACTCGCCCGGGGAGCGGGCGGCGGTGGAAGGTTTAAGGGCCGCGAATGTGATCCAGCCGCTGTGGACCAGGCGTCTAAGGGATGGAACCTCAATATATGAGCGGCAGGTGTACTACAAAGCTTGGACAAACCCCAGCCAGCCTGGAATCCCCAAGTTTCTACCTCACAGGGAGATAGTGCATCCATCAGGGGGGGCAGACAAGCGAGAAATCCAAATCGTGAAATACGGTCCTAACTGGCTCCCAGAGGAGATCCTAGAGCAGGGAACCCGCCGGGTGGCCTACATTTGGGGATACAGGGGACGCCTGCAGATCGCCGAGGCCCGCAACGCTCCAGCCAGCCAAATTTTCCATGCCAATTTCGAGGAGGGCGCTGGCTGGCAGGGGACCGTGCAGTATGACACTGACCGGGCCCACACAGGACGCACCTCGGGCAGGATTGTAAACCAGAGCCTGACCGATAAACTGACCGCGCATCCGACCGACCAATCCACCGGCAGTTACAGGTGGCTCGACATTTCCCTGTCACTGCCCAAGGAGTTCACCTACTCGGTTTGGGTATATAGCGACGGGCCAGAAGCGGAGCTTTCACTTTTCATGCGCGACGCTACCGGGCGCGACATGGGAGTAGAATTCACGCATGTGGCTACGGTCTCCACCACCGACCGTGGCCAGTGGACCCTGCTGGAGGGGAGAGCGACGGTGCCGGCCGACGTGGTGCAGCTGGGCCTGCGCCTTGGCAACAAAAGGGAGGCCAACGGAGGGAATAACGTTTGGTTCGACGATGTTCGGCTGCACCCCTCGGAGGCGCAGATGACAACCTATACCCACGACCCTGGGAAGGGCATGACCAGCTCCACTGACCCTAACGGTATGCCCTCATTCTATGAGTATGATGCCTTTGGGCGCCTCTCAATAATGCGCGACGCCGAGGGCAACATAACCCATAAATACGATTACCATTTGCGCGAGCGCTAGAAGGAAGAAAACCACATAAAATCAATTAGATACCCCTCTGAAAATCTATATGCTTTTTTCCTTCCCACCGACAGCCATTGGTGCCCTTCGGCAGCCTGGCAAAACCCCTTGGACTCCCTTCTGGTTCTTATTGGCCACGCTCCTTCTGCTACTGCCGCAGGTCTCCCAGGGGCAATACCTCTACGGTCCCTCCCAGGTAAAGGCAGGGGAGACTCACACCTACACATTTACATTGCCTTGGGACTTCATGTTTATCCCTGCAGGGTTATACTCCATCTCAGGAGGGGGAACGGCTGGGGCGGAACATTATAACTACAGTGACCCGATGTGGCATAGTGTGGAGGTCCTTTGGACTGATCCGGGTGTCCATTCTGTCTACTACTATGATGTAAACACCAAGCAGGACTATGAGTTTCAGGTGACGGTAAGTTACCCCTCTTCGCCTTCCACCCCAGGCGCAAGCCAATCAAGCGCAATTTTTATCGGCTCGTTCGGCGCCTGTTCACCCGCTGTCAGCCGGCAGGGCAACAATATACCGCAGAGTGGGTTCGGTAATTACTTTGCCGGGCAGGGGAACCAACCCAGTGATGATGTGTTCTACAAATTTGTTGTGACAGCCCCCACCCTTGTGACGCTTTCCACTTGCGGTGCAGGGACGAGTCTCAATACATATTTGCACCTTCTGGACCAGTATGGTAACACCATCGCCTCCAAGGACGATAACGGTCCGGCCTGCCCAACAACACAGGCCTCACTTCGTCAGCAGCTTTCCTCTGGTGAATACTATGCGGTGGTGGAGGGTTCGGGCAACAGCGCGGGGAGCTTCAGCCTCTCAATCTCCTCTGCCCAGGCGGCCTTCCTCACGACAAGCCCCGACGTCTCCATCCTTCCCGGTGCCCCAGCCCAGTTGACTGCCTCTGGGGCCGACAGCTATACCTGGACTTCTGTCTCTGGGTTTTCGGCCACCTCTGCATCTGTCACGGTGACCCCCACAGCGACTACCACCTACACGGTCACCGGCTTTAAGAACGGATGCCCAGAGACGAAGTCCATCACCGTGTCGGCGACAAGGCAACTGCAGGAGAACGAGAACTATATCGTCTCCTACACTCTACTTAAGGAAGGGGTAATTGACACTTCTCTGATAAGTAGGCTACCGGCGAAGGACGCGCTGATGAAGGTGGATTATTTCGATGGGCTGGGCAGACCTAAGCAATCGGTCGCCGTCCAAGCTTCCCCGTCCCTTATGGACATTGTGACAACAACAACATATGATGCCTTCGGGCGGCCAAACCGGCAATACCTTCCCTATACCTCCCTGGCCACGGGGCGGCTCAGGCCGGGCGCGGTCTCAGAGCAGTCCGCCTTCTACGCCCCATCTAACCCCGATCCTCTCACCCCTAAGGACAGTGCACCGTATGCCGTGTCGGTTTACGAGGCATCCCCGCTGGGGAAATTGGAAAAACAGGGCGCTCCGGGGGGTGCCTGGCAACCCGATGGGGTGAAGGTCAAGACTAGCCAAGACCGGACGGTGAAAACGAGAGAGCAGGCTAACGGCTCCTCCGAGGTCCGGCTTTGGAAATTTGATCACACTACCAGAACCGTTTCCTCGACTGGTTTCTACGGGGCCGGGCAGCTTTACGTGACCCAGACGCGCGACGAGCATGGAACCATGACGCTGATCTACCAAGACAAACAGGGACAGGTAGTGAAGAAAAAGGTGCAGGAGTCCTACGCAGTGGCGGACACCGCCAATGACGACGGTTTCTTAGTGACCCACTATATTTACGACAATGTTGGCGACTTGCGGTTGGTGATACAGCCAGAGGGGTACCGGAGCAAGCTTCCGGCGGCGGTGAACGGGAAGATAACGCTGACGGCTACCTTCACTGGCCAGTGGTGCTTCCGCTACAATTACGACGGACTGCGCAGGTTAGTAGAGAAGCAGGTGCCGGGCGCGGGGCCCGTGGAAACCGTCTACAACCGGCTGGACCAGCCCGTGCTGCAGCGGGACGCATTGCAGGCGCAGAGAGGGCGCTGGTCCTTCACCAAGTTCGATGCGCTGGGGCGCCCCGTGATGACGGGGGAGCTGGCAGACACCACCGGAAGGGCGGGCATGCAGGCGCGGGCCGACGCCTACCCGGCGCAGGCGGGCAGGGAGAACTGGGAGGGCCCTGATTTGAACTGCCCCGCCGGCTTCACCCTGGACAGGTCCTTCCCCGCGGTGCAGGAGAATGACCTGCTGACCATCACCTACTACGACCGCTACGATTACCAGGCCCTATCTGGCAAGAGCTTCACCCCGGAGCTTGGGCTCCAGGAGTCTGATAGGAACACGCGGGTGCGCGGGCAGGTGACGGGCTCAAGGGTGCGTGTGCTGGGGAGCCGGCAGTGGCTCACCTCCGTGAACTTCTACGACAGGGACTACCGGGTCATCCAAAGCCTGGCGGACAACCACCTGGGCGGCAACGACCGCCAGACGGCCACCTACGACTTCACAGACAAGCCCCTGGAGACCCTGGCCACGCACGTGACCTCCAATAAAACCGTGGTGACGGCGGGGCGCATGGCCTACGACCACGCAGGGCGCCTCACGGAGCAGTGGCAGGGGATGGACTCTGACCCCGAGGTGCTGCTGGCCCGCCACCGCTACAACGCGCTGGGGCAATTGGCGGACAAAGGCCTGCACAGCCGCGACAGCCTGCACTTTTTGCAGAGCGTGGACTTCCGCTACAACATCAGGGGCTGGCTCACCCACATCAACAACGCCTCCCTCTCGGACGACGGGGAGCACAACGATGACGCCAACGACAGGTTCGGGATGGAGCTGCGCTACGACCGGGGGCTGGGGATGGGGCTCTCCGCGGCGCAGTTCAACGGCAACATAGCCGAGGCCGTCTGGGCCACGGGCACCGACCGCGCGCAGCGGGGCTACGCCTACGGCTACGACAGGGCCGGCCGCCTCCAGGGCGCCGAGTACCGCGCCCTGGAGGGCACCGCCTGGACAGGCGAGCGGCTGGCGGGCGGGCAGGGGCGCTTCTCGGTCACAGGGCTCACCTACGACGCCAACGGCAACATCCTGGGCATGCGGCGCAACGGCATGACCAACAAGGGGCTGACCGACCCGCAGACCACACCCCAGTACGGGCAGGTGGACAGCCTCAGGTACGCCTACGCGGGCAACCGCCTCAGGGCCGTTGACGACGCCGCCGCGGCCGCGGGGGACGCGGGGGACTTCCGCGACGGCGGCGGGAAGAACCTCGGCACCGCTGCCTGGGAGTACGGCTACGACGCCAACGGCAACATGGTGTCGGACGCCAACAAGCAGATCGGGCACGTGCGCTACAACCTGCTGAACCTGCCGGACTCCGTGCACATGGGCCCGACCAAGGGCTACATCAAATACACCTACACTGCCGACGGGCGGAAGCTCCGCAAGGAGGTGCACGATGCAACCAAGAGCTATATCCATGTGACGGACTACGCGGGCGGCTTCGTCTATGAGCGGGACACGCTCCGCTTCGCCCACACGGCAGAGGGGCGGGCGCTGCACACGCCGGGCAAAGACCATAAGTGGCGCTACGAGTACCACCTCAGGGACCACCTGGGCAGCCTCAGGGTGAGCGTGGCCGAGGCGCAGACGACCACCATGGCGGCCACCATGGAGCCGAGCCAGGCCGGGCGGGAGGAGGAGTCCTTCACGCAGGTGGCCGAGACGCGGCACCTGGACAGGGCTAGGGCCTTCTCGGGGAGCCACGCGGCGCTGCTGGGCCCGAACGGGCGGCGGCTGGGGCCAACGGCCAGGGTGGCGCTGCAGGCGGGCGACAGCCTCAGGGCGGTGGCCCGCGCCATGTACGCCAAGGAGGAGGACGGAAAGAGCGTATTGGCACAGGTCGCCCCTGTGGTGATAGCCGGATTGGGCGGGGCGGGCACCGCGGCCGTAACAGGAGACGGAGCCCAGCCGCAGGCGAAAAAGTATGCGCCGTACCTGGGGGCGGGCATCGCGATAGCCCCGCTGCTGAGGGGGGGCAACAAAAAGGGCCCCAAGGCGTTCCTGGTGTACAGCGTGTACAGGAGGGACTCCACCCTCGTTACCACGGGCCACAGGCCGGTGACGGAGGCGGCGAAGGGGGGCTGGGAGGAACTCAAAATTGGTTACCTTGCCGAGGAGGACGGCTTCGCGGAGGTCTCAGTGGTGAGCTATGAGCCCATGGGCCTGTGGTTCGACGACATCGAGGTGACGGCGAGTGAGCCGGAACTGGTGCAGGAGAACCACTACGACCCGTGGGGGCTCAACCTGGCCGGCATAGAGAGGCAGGGGAACCCGGACCACAGGTTCCAGTACAACGGGAAAGAAAAACAGGAAGAATTAGGATTAAATTGGCTCGATTACGGGGCCAGGATGTACGACGCGCAGATAGGGAGGTTCCACACCCAAGACAGGTTCGCCGAGAAGTACATGGATAACACACCCTACCACTACACGCTAAATAATCCAATCAAGTATATTGATGTCAATGGTGATTCGGTCGTAGTCAATGGCTCTGAGGAATTCAAAAAACAGTATAATTTAGATAGGGCAAACCTTGCTCAAACAAAAGAAGGAGCAGCTATGCTTCAATTTCTAGAAAAGGATTGTAATTGTCTTGTAGTGGTGTCGGAAGCTAGTAGTATATTAGGTAGTTTAAAGGAGCTTGTAGGCATGGACGGAAGTACAGACCACGTATTAGCGTCAGGGACAAATCAAAAAATTTCTGGAGGAATTATTACTTTAGAATATTCCCAAATTAATGGTGCAGATATAGGAGGAGTGGAATCTAAGTCACACTTCACCTTATCCCATGAACTTCGACATGCAAAAGATTTTGCAGATGGAACAGTTGCAAAAGATCAAAAAGAAAACAATCCTTCTACTGTTCGTGAGAAAGGTGAAAGGAGAGCTGTAGAAACAGAAAATAGAACACGAGTAGCATTTGGAGAGAAGAAAATAAGAACAGATTATGGCAGCAAAAGAATTATTCCTGCTGGGGCTACACGAAAGACCTATGATACAGGAGAAAGAGTGAAAGAGATAAAACGTAAGCGCTAGAACGATGAGAAAGGAAAAAGCACTGTTTGTAATTCTATTGCTCTGGTTGCTAATAGGTCTGATTTTTGGACTTGACTATACTACTTACTCCTCCAGCAGGGGTATTGATGCTGTTAAATATGGGATAAATACGAACAGCTTGGTCTTTAGGTACCAACTGTTGTTTTTTCTGGAATCAGCCATTTTAATTTTTATAGCCTTCCGATCCGATAATAGAAATTTTCAGAAAGTCTTCGTAATAATTGAACTAGTTATCTGGCTGATTAGGCTTTTGCTGATAAAAGATGGATACATGGTTGGTTATGGTGGAGCACCAGATGAAGGGGTTGTTATTTATGATTTTATATCTTTGGTGCTTAGGTTTTTACTGCTTCGAAGCTATTTTACGTCATATAACAAAGCGGTAAGCTTAATAGCAGTTTTCGTTGCAGCAAGCTTATTTATATATTTAAAGATTTATATATTTAGTGAGCCAATTTATTACCTATCTAGCTAAGCAGAAAATAAGAAAAATCCCGTCTCCTTCCAGAGCGGGCTTTTTCTTTTTCCACAGGGGCTTACGTTTATAGACTGTTTTCCTGAAAAGAGCCCAAAAACGCACCGCCATTCAGGGAACATAAGCCATTACCATTGGAAACGTCCAAGCAGGTTGAAGCGGTGTTCGTGCGCTGCTCACTTAGTTCCGGCGGGCAACAAAGCAAGGCTTCCCTACGGCTCACTCGTGCCTCGCTCGGCCTTGCTTTGCCGCGCAACCGGCACCGCTTCCTGCCGTCAGCCGTGCCGGTTGCGCTTTACCCGCCTGCACACGCTGCGCTGCTCCTCACGGCTGCTCCCTCTGTTCCGCAATCCTGCTCCGACAGGCTACGCAGCCTTTGCGGCCCAGCCGCAGCCCATTTTATGCGTGCCTGCGGGTCAGCCGACGCGCAGCCAGCCGCCTGCCCTCACGGGCGACTCCCCCTGGCTGGCTCTGGCCTCCGCACGCGGCGGCACGCAAGACAAAAGCTTGCGCTCCGCCCTCGGACGGCACGGCCATCGCTGCGTGGCGACCGGATGGCCGACGCGCGAGGCCAAGGGGGCCTTCCGCCCCCTTCCACCCCCGAGCCTTGCCGCTCGCGTGCGGGCCGCTGGCCCACCCACTCCCGGCAAGGTCAGAAGCAATGCGTTTTAGGCCTCGTTTTGGGAAATAAGGCCGAAAACAGGAAAGCCCGGCTTATGGCCGGGCTTTCCTGTTTGTAAGGTAATGTTGCTGGTTTACTTGCCGTTCATTGCCTTGAGCAGCTCGACCTTCTCGCGCTCGCTCTGGAGCAGGCGCTCGTAAAGCTCGACGATCTTCTCGATGGGGTTGAACACGTTCTGGACGGAGTTGTCGTGGAAGTTGTTGATGTTGTTGAAGACGGCCTCCTCGCTGAAGCGGCGGATGGCCTCGGGGGTGACGCCCAGGACGGTGGCCACCTTCTGGAGCGTCTCCTCGTCGACGTGCTCGCTGGCCTCCAGTCGGGAGACGGACTGCTGGCTGAGGCCGAGCTCGTGGGCGAGGGCCTCCTGCTTGATGCCGCGCAGCTCGCGGATGCGGCCGATCTTGCGGCCAATGTGTGGTTTTGCGGTAGCGGTCTCCATGGCGGTAGGTTAAAGTGCGGCGACGTTCTTCTGGAAGAAGTCCTTGAATTTTTTGGTGGTGAGCATCCGGTCGATGATTTTGAAGACGGTCTGCCTGTCGTCCTCGTCGAGCTGGGAGATGAGGCGCACCTGCTCGGCGGCGGTCTTGTCCTCGACGGTGACCTCCTGCGGCACGCCGCCGTCGTAGTTGAGCACCTGGTCGGTGGTCAGGCCGAAGAGGCGGGCGGCCCTCTGGAGCTCGTCCACGGTCAGGGCCCTGGTTCCCTTCTCTATCTTGCTGTAGGTGGACTTGTCCACGCCGATGTGGGCGGCGACCTCCATCTGCTTGAGGCCCTTCTCCTCGCGGATGGCCTTTATGTTGTCGGCTAAGCTCATACCGTAAAAATAGGCGATATGTAAACTTTACGCAATATATGGAAGAAAAGTAAATAACATGGTTGCTAAAATGTAAACTTGTAAATAGCTTTACGGTAGAAAAATAAGCAACTACCTTTTCCCGCCATGGAGATCACCGACATTAAAGCCCAGTTGACGCTCGCCCAGGTGCTCAATCACTACGGCCTGAAGCCCGACAAGCACCAGCGGCTGCGCTGCCCGTTCCACGAGGACAGGACGCCGAGCCTGCAGCTCTACTACAAAACCCACACGGCCTACTGCTTTTCCAGCAACTGCAAAACGCACGGCAAGAGCCTGGACGTGATCGACTTCATCCTCCACAAGGAAGGCTGCACAAAGCACGAGGCGATAGAGAAGGCCAAGGCCATGCTGCAGGGAAACAGCAGCGGAGACGCCCCGCAAACCAAGGCGGCTGTATTACTGAAGATGTTCACCTACTTCCGGAACGCGGTGCACAACTCAAAGCCCGCCCAGGAATACATCAAAGGCAGAAACCTGGATTACGGCAGACTGGAGATAGGCTACAACTCGGGCCAGTTCCACCACGGCAGCCGCCGGGACGAGGCTCTGATAAAGAGCTGCCTGGAGGTAGGTTTGCTGCAGGACAGGGGCTTGACGGCCAAGACGGGCGAGAAGGCGTACGGCGTGTTCGGCAAGTACTGCCTGGTGTTCGCGCTCAGGAGCAGGGCCGACAAGATAACCGGCCTGTACTTCAGGAGCACGGTGAACGAGTCCGACCAGAGGCATTACTATCTGGCCAACCGGGAGGGCCTGTACCCGGGCTACCCAAAGCCAGGCACGAAAAAGCTAATCTTAACCGAAGCCATCATAGACGCGGCCAGCCTTCTGCAACAGGAAACAGTTATTACGGAACAGTTTGCAGTACTGTCCGGCTACGGCACCAACGGCTTAACGACGGAGCACCAGGCAGCCATCAAAGATTTACCGGAGCTGGAGGAGCTTGTCTTCTACTTTGACGGCGACCAGGCGGGGCAAGAGGCCGTGAGTAAATATGCCGTTTTATTGCACCGGGACTTGCCCCAGGTAAAGATATCGGTTGTCCAGACGCCGGAGAAAGAGGACGTGAACAGCCTCTTGCAGGGCCACGAGCCGGAAATATTAATGCAGCTGATAAACGAGAGAACCCCCTTTCTTTTTTCAGTTGAAAAGTCAGTTGAAAAAGAAAAGGCGGCAGGGCGTTTATCGCCCGTTTTTCCGGAAACAGGCCAAAAACAGCAACCGGAATATGTCCTCAACACCGGCAACCCCAATAATATAATGTTCACGGGCCTTGCGGCCACGTACGCGGTGAAGGGCGGCGTAAAGCCCCAGCTGGACAGCCTGAAGATAGCCCTGCAGATCATCAGCGGCCACCGGGACTACCGCTGCAAACTCGACCTGTACGAGTACAAGCAGCTGCAACAAGTAGCCGAAACCGCCACCGAAATTTTAGGCAGCCGGAGAGATCTAGTTGAACAAGACCTGATGCAGCTCACCAACCTTCTGGAAGCTTACCGCGAGCAGTACCTGCAGCAAGGCCAAAGCCCAACCGCCAAGCAAAGCATCAAAGTGCCCGAGGCCAGCGCAAAGGAATGCATTAGGTTCCTGCAGCAGCCCGACTTACTCAGCCGCTTCAACCAGCTGATAGGAAAGGCGGGCGTGACGGGCGAGGAAGTGAACCGGATATTCCTGTTCGTGATAGCCACCTCCTACAAGATGCCCCAGACGCTGCACGGCCTGATACAGGGCAGCAGCGGCTCGGGCAAGACCAGGCTCCTGAAGATAATCAGTTCCCTGATGCCGCCCGAGGACGTGAAGCGGTTCACGCGGGTGACGGAGAGCAGCTTTTACAACTACGGGGAATACGACCTGCAGAACAAGCTCCTCTGCTTCGAGGACGTGGACGGCCTGAAGGAAGAAGCGCAGCTTGCCCTTCGGGAGCTACAGAGCAACGACATACTGATCAGCTCCACCTCGGTAAAGTCCGAGGAGGGCCACATCCGCTCCGCCGAGAGAACGGTGCGCGGCCCCGTGGCCACGCTCTCCTGCACCACCAGGGGCGAGTACTACGAGGACAACATCAGCCGCTGTTTCCTGATCGCCGTGGACGAGAGCCGGGAGCAGACCCAGCGGGTGATCAGTTACCAGAACAACCGGGCGGCTGGGGAAATAAACGAGAAACAGGAACGGGAAACGGAGAACTTTATCCAGAACTGCGTGCGGCTGCTGCAGCCCTGCCCGGTGATCAACCCCTACGCCAACAAGATAAAGCTGCCCCCGGAGGCGCACAAGATCAGGCGGCTCAACGAGATGTACCAGAGCATCGTGCGGCAGGTCACCATCCTGAACCAATACCAGCGGCAGAAAGACGGACAGGGCAGACTCATCACCCAGAAAGAGGACATGCAGACCGCCTGCGAAATCCTCTTCGAGAGTATCTTATTGAAGGTGGACGAGCTGGACGGCTCGCTGCGGCAGTTCTACGAGCAATTAAAAAGCTTCGTGCAGCCCAAGGGCAAGGACTACGAGTTCAACCGCTTCGAGGTCAGGGCGGCCACCGGCGTGAGCAAGACCCAGCAGCACTACTACATCGGCCGCCTCGTGGGGCTGGAATACATAAAGCAGTTCGGCTTCGCCAACCGGGGTTTTAAATATAAGATAGCCCACTGGGACAACATGGCCGCCCTGCGCACCCGGATAAAGGAAGACCTGAAAGGCCAGCTGCAAAACCTGTAAGTACGACCGAAAGAAACAAGAGACCGAACGCCACGGAACACCAGGCCGAACGCCAGCAAGTGCGTTTTTGGGCTCAAATCCGAAAATAAGGCCGAAAACGCCCCTGGTGTTCGGCGTTCTGAAAAAGCACAAGCCCATGAAAAGACTGCCGCTTCATACATCTACCTATCAGAACTACGTGCGGGAGTTCTCCCGGCACCTGCAGCGGCTGGGCTACAACCAACCCAGCTGGGAAAGCCAACCCGCCAGCCTGCGCGAGTTCCTGCACCAAATGGAACAACAGGGCATCACGCAGCTGGAAAGCATCACACCCAAACACATCCAGGAGCATTATCATTACCTGCTCGAAAGGCCCAACCAGCAGCGGGGCGGACTGTTGAGCGGCAGCACCGTCGAGGGCCACCTGTACGCGCTCAAGCTGTTCTTCAAGTGGCAAGAGACGTTGGGCACCATTATATCCAACCCCATCAGTGGCCTGATCTTCCCCCGCCACACGCAACCGGAGCGGGCAATCTTAACCATAGAGCAAATCAACCAGCTTTACGCCGCCTGCGGCAGCCTGAGGGACAGGGCTTTGCTGGGTATCTTCTACGGGTGCGGGTTAAGGCGTTCGGAGGGCGAGCAACTAAATATTGCCGACGTGCAGTTCCGGAACCAGCTTCTGTACGTGCGGCAAGGCAAAGGCAAAAAGCGGCGCGTGGTGCCGATGGGCAAACAGGTAGCGCAAGACCTGCAGGAATACTTTTACCAGGAACGCAGCCAATATCTGCAGAAACAAACGGAAGACAGCCAGCAGGCCTTCATGCTCAACTACTACGGCCAGCGGATGCGGGGCCAGGACTACAGCCGCAAGTTCAAGCTATTGCTCCAGAAAGCGGAGCTGCCAAGTTCTTACAGCCTGCACCACCTGCGCCACTCCATCGCCACGCACTTACTGGAAGGCGGTTTAAGCCTGGAACAGGTACGGGACTTCCTGGGGCACAACTGCCTGGAGAGCACCCAGATTTACACCCGCATCAGTCAAAAATACCTAGCGAGCCAAACCTATGGAAACCGGTAAACTGAAAGCGTATTTACTGGAACAGCACACCCCGGCCACGGTGAAAATATACCTGCACGACATCGAGCTGTTCTTGCTTTACCTATCGGAGGAAAAAGCCAGGGCGGCCACTTACCGGGATGTGCTGCCTTACGTGGATTACCTGCGCAAAAAGTACCCAAACCCCAGGACAGTCAGCCGGACAATCTACAGCATCAAGGCTTATTACTTCTGGCTGATTGCCACCGGCCAGAGAGACGGCCACCCGTGCCGTTACCTGAACCTGAAGGACGCCAAAGACCTGCCCGTGCAGCTCCAGGACTTGTTTACAGCCGAAGAACTCGAACTTCTTTTACAAAGGGAAGAACGGTATGAAGCGGCCAAGGTAAAGAACCAGGTCATCATCAGCTTATTAGTTTACCAGGCCTTGAAGTTAAGCGAGTTGGTCGGGCTGAAAACAGATGACGTGGACTTGCAGCAAGGGACGGTTTACGTGGGCGAGACCCCCAAAAGCAACAGCCGAACCTTGAGCCTGAAGCCCAAGCAGGTCATGCTCTTTTACGAGTACATCCACCAGGTGCGGCCCAGGCTCCTGAAAAACGAGACGGAATATTTATTGGTAAATCTTCGCGGCCAGCGGGAGAGCGGCGAGGGCGTCATGTACCTGGTGGAAACGTTCAAGCCGCTGTTCCCGGAGCGCAACCTGAACCCGACGACCATCCGGCAGAGCGTGCTGGCCAACATGCTCAAGGCGGGGAAAGACCTGCGGGTGGTGCAGGCGTTCGCCGGTCACCGCAAGCCAGGCACCACGGAGAAATACCGCCAGACGGGGCTGGAAGAACTAAAAGCCGTGATCGCTAAATACCATCCGCTGCAATAGAAAAGCATTCAGGGGGTAAGCGTCTAACCAACTTGAGACAGCAGGTCAAAAAGAAAACGATAAAAACTTTGCCTTCCGACACAACTTAAAAAGAATCCGGTGTATAAGCTATATGAACAGAGCAAAAGAAATACAAAGAAAGAAATGGCAGATTAATTACCTGAAATATCTGCTTCAGCATTACCCCGGCGATCCGGATTTATCGGTGGACTTAAATCAAGTGAATGCGGAGTTACGAGTACTGCAACGGCCGGGCAAAATAGCGTCACTCCTTAAAGGACTATAGCCCTTCTTTTTTTCAACCGGAGAAACAGCTGAAGATAAAACCGCTATCTTAGGGCTAGGCTTTAGGGCCGGACGTTCTCTGAAAAGAAGTGCGCTATAGGCGGCGGTTGCTTTTAAGGCGGAAAGTGGCGCAGCGGGATTGTAGTTCCAGTACAACGGGAAGGAGAAGCAGACCGAGCTGGGCCTCGACTGGCTCGACTACGGGGCCAGGATGTACGACCCGCAGATGGCCAGATTCCACTCCATAGATCCTAAGGCTGACGATGGAGACCAGGAGAGCTGGACGCCGTACCACTACGTCTATAATAACCCGCTGGCACATACAGACCCGGACGGGCAACTGCCTAATTTCATAGTTGGGGCAATTGTCGGTGCGGCCACAGACTACGGCATCCAGGTGGCGGCAAACCTGATCCAGGGTAAGGACCTGGGAGACGCGATGACCGATGTAGACGTGGGGTCTATAGGTGCGAGCGCAGCGCTTGGTGCAGCGACCTCAGGGCTTTCAGTGTTGAAAGCTGGAGGGAGTATAGCTAAGCTTGGAGCCGCTGCCACTAAAGTTAATAAGACTGAGCAGACCGTTGCCAAAGTTGCGGTAGCTGGTAAGAGGGTGGCCGATAAGGTTAGTGAGGCAAAGGTTAAAATGCCGAACGGGTCTGAACTACCAGCCCCTGGAAAAGGTAAAGGTTCCGTGCCTCCTGGGCAAAGAGACAAAAAGAGAGTCGTGTCGAATTCTGAAAAACAAGAAATGCTGAACGAGCGAGGTGGAAAATGTGAAGGATGTGATACTCCTGCCACAGCAAAAGACGTTAAGGGGCATCATATTAAAAGACATGCTGATGGAGGAGCTACGACTAAAGAAAATACAGCTAATCTTTGCACAGACTGTCACAAACTAGTACATAAGAACGGTCAGTAGTGGTAATATTAATATAGACGTATGATAGACAGAGTAGATTTTTTTAAAATAGTTCAAGCAAATATTGAGAAAGATGAGTATCACATAACCATTGTAAATGGCATAGACTTGCCAAGATTTGCATATACTATTGGATGCAAAGAAATCTTCGGGGCAGAAATTATTTTTGCTGGTGGGGAGTACTATTCAAAAGATAGCGTCGTAACTATTATACAACAAACAGTAGAAGAGCTTAAAAAGGGCTTAGGTAAGCAAACTTTCTACATAAAAATTGACTCATTAGGTTCATTCTCACTTTCAGAGGTTGACAGATCTTGGAGTGAATTGGTGGCCTTAGGCGTGTTTGATTATTATAATCAAAGTGTAATTAACTTCTTGCAGATTCTGCCAGATAAAGAGCATAACACTATTGATGTTCCCAACATGTCAGAGAAGTTTGATGTTGGTTCTCAGCAAATTTGGCAGTGGCTAGTTCGGGAGTGGGATTATCCTGTTCCCCGAAACTCAACTGCTGTAACTAACTTAAAGGTTCTTTATGGAGAAAAATCTACAGAGGTAATGAGATGGGAAACGGATGAGTGGGAAGTATTCTCAGGTGCTGGGCCTGATGTGCCGAAAGAAGAGATTCGTATAGTTCCTCTGGGTGTATTATTGGGTAGTGATAAATCTCTTGAACCTGTGGTTCATTTAGAAGTTGGTAAGGGACTTTGGCGAGATCCTATTGATCTTGTCTGGAATCAATGGGAATAGTTGCCACCCCGTTATTCGTAGAGTTAGCGGAGCGCTCTAGGCATTTAGGTGATGCCCATCTCCGATTGGCGTATTGCGCATAAATAAGAAAGCCTCTCCCTTCCCGGAGGGGCTTTTCTTTTTTCAACTGAAGCCTGTTTCCGAGCTGTTTTCCGGAAAGTAGCCGCAAAACGGGAGCCGTCCATCCAGAGGGCAGGGGCTACTGCCGTTTGACAGGTTCTTGGCAGGTTAAGCGGTGTTCGTGCGCTGCTCGCTTAGTTCCGGCGGGCAACAAAGCAAGGCTTCCCTGCGGCTCACTCGTGCCTCGTTCGGCCTTGCTTTGCCGCAGCCGTTCCACCGCTTCCGCCGAGGGCTCCAGCCGTGGCCCGCCTGCTTTGCCCGCCTGCACACGCTGCGCCGCTCCTCACGGCTGCTTTCTCTGTCTTCTTTGCCGCCTCACTCCACTCCGTTGCGCTCGGCCGCAAAAAATCCAGCCGCAGCCCCTGTTATGCGTGCCTGCGGGCCGGCCGACGCGCAGCCAGGCGCCTGCCCTCACGGGCGGCTCCCCCTGGCTGGCTCTGGACTCTGCACGCGGCGGCACATGGCTTCTTATATGGGGTTGAACATGTTTCAGGCGGAGTTTTCGTAGGTCCAAATATCCGGAGAGGAGAAATAGTTGCTCTTTCGTAAACTAATATTGTTATTACAGTGGAGAAAGAAGCAACCAGTGGTTTTTGCCTTTGACAAGCGTTTACTTTGTTGTTTTATAAAACGGCCGTTTTATGAGACAGAATGAAGTCTTGCAGAAACCCATAACTTTTGTATTAAGTCCGCCCCAATTTGCCGACTCACGAATCAAAGTACGTTACTAGTTTTTGGGGCTTGTAATTGAGAGACACAACTTTCTCGAATACGACTGTCACCCCTACGCCTGCGCCTGCGCATTTTTCACCTTTGAGATGGTATAGGTCGGGACCCCGGTCAGCCTAGTAATCTCGCTGTAGCACCTCCCGTTTCTGATACTTTATCACTTCCTTGTGCTTGCCTAGGAAATTTTCTCTGTTCTCTGTAGAGTTGCCCCTCCGGCAAGAATGCAGCCCTTGTGCCTTACTATTGCGGATGCCCGACTTGATGCTCAGTTTCAGATCCTCGCTCCACATTCTCGCAAGGTCCACTTTGATGGTAATCTCTAGCGTGGTAAAGATTTGGTTCGAGTCTTCCTTCGCTGAGAAGGTGAGGACTAGGTAGTGGATATAGACAGAAACTCCTTTTCCCTCCAGTATCTTCAAGAGGTTCAGGACCTCTGCCGTGTTTCGGCCAAGCCTAGAGATCTCGTGGACGAGCAGGCACTTGACGCCCTCCTGGTCCATAAAAGCGAGAGCCTTCTGGAGGTCCTATCGCTTGGCGAGGGGTTTGCTGAAGCCACTTATTTTCTCTGATAGTGGAAAATATTAGACATCATTCCTTCCAGATAGGACACCTTGGATTGCAGATACTCAAAATCAGATTCTTCGATATGCCTTGGGATTTCCCACATCCAGAAGACATATATATGACTTTCGCTTAAAGTCAAATAGCTTTGATAGTTGATTTTTTGAGCTGTTGAATCAGATAGTTTCTAAAGAGTTCGTTTCTGACCTGGTACATGGTTTTGGCAATCTGTTGTTTGGCTTTTATTTTCAGGGAAACCCAGGCATGATAACAACAGGCCAGATGGTTTCGCTGTGACCTGGCCTTGCGGCACTGGCATTTCTCCGATCCGGTGAGTTGCTTGAAGCCTCTGTGGAAATCCTCGATCTGCCACCTGTTGTCGTTTCTGAGCTCAGCGACGAACAGGTTCACAGAATGGTCCAGGTCATTGGTGATGACCCAGTCAATGCCTCAGTGTGGGGAGACTATCTTGAACAATCTGACAATGAAAGGGACCTCTTTCAACTTTACTATCTGCCCTTCAACGAGCGTATGCCCCTCAAAGACCAGCTCGCTCAGGCTCTGGTAGCCTGTTTCCCCGCTCACGCTCACCTTTCGGTTGCTTTTCAGTGTGGTGAAGAATGTCCAGCCGTGGCGGTGGATGAGCTTGAGGTTGCCGACAGAGACGTAACAACTGTAAAGAGGATGGTTCTGGCTTTAAGCTGCTTGTGGGTGACCAAACGCAGGAACATCTCTCGGAAATGGTCGTTTTTCGTCTTTCTATCCGTTTCAGGGGAATACACCCGGTAGTCAATAGGAAAGAAATCACCGTCGTTGCCCGAGGAATGCACGAAGTTCACCAGGCCGATGCCCTTTACCAAGCCGTGCACGCTGCCCCAGTACTGCCGTTTCACCAACTCAATGAAATTAGAGTATCGCTTGTCCTGTACGCTGTTATCGGCGATGATGACCGATGTCGACGAGTCCTCTATATGGGGTTTGACGATATCCCACAGCTGGGAGGGGGTGAACCGTTCCCGTTGCAGGAAATCACTGACCACATTATGGCTCATCGCTTCTTTATGGGCGGCTAGGTTCGTACACGTATAGTTGAATGGTATACTCAATAGATACTCGACATATTCTTTCTTGCTTAACATCCTTTTCCCTACTGAAAATAGTACGATTGCTGCTAAGCGAAAGTCCTAATATAAAGAGCTCTGTTTTGTTGATACCGATGCTAGTGATGGATTGGGTCAATTAAACGTCCTTTGTGGAGGCATCGATCACTATCTGCAAATTGGTGTTTCCACTCATAGTTTTAATAACATACCATCCTATTGGATGCTTTGAGACGCGCCTCGCATAGGATAGATTGAAGTTCTGACAAGCCATATCTTCTTCGCGGGAGAAAGGCCGATCGCTTGGGCTGGGAAAGATAAATTTTTTAACGGTCAAAAAGAATGCCTAGTTGGATTCCCCGACATTATCAGCCAGGCGATAGGATGTGAATTTTCAGATTAAAAGACTGTTAAAAATTACTTACCTTCCAACTCTGAAGGATGTAAACGCCCACCCTATGATGTCATTGAAAGAAGAGATTAGGAAACAGTACTTGATCAATACCAATTATAACGCGCCGGAACAGGCCATCAACCAGGCGGAGTCCCTTAAATCGCTGTCAGGTGATCTGTACACCGAGTCAAAGCGTTTTATTTACGAACTCCTTCAAAATGCCGACGATTCCGCCGAGCCGGGGCAAAAGGTGAAGGTGAGCATCACCTTCCAAGAGGGGGCATTGGTGGTGGCCCACACCGGGAAACCGTTTGATAGCCGGGATGTAAGGGCGCTCTGCGGTGTGCGTGACGGCACCAAGAAAGACCAGATAGAGAAGACGGGGTTCAAAGGCATCGGGTTCAAAGCCGTCTTCGGCCAGTCCTCCCACGTTACTGTCTTTGAGCGTTGCTTACAACGAAGGGGTGGAGGAGGCTCAGGAATCTGTGCCCTTTATCCTAGCCCGGGATCACCGGACGCTCCTAAAACTGAAGGAGGCCATCGTGGACTTTACCTTCCTTTCCGAAAAACCATTTGTAGGCCCGGATGCCATCCGCGACTTCGTCCGGCAGAATTGCGGTGAAGGGGAGTCGATCCCCGATTCCCCCTTTGCCGCCTATTCCGGGTTAGGCCATCTCCTCAAGCGGGCGGGGGCGCCCGTTTTCGAGTGGTCGGATCTGCCCGATTTCCTTTCCTCCGAGTTCTATTCCAGCAGCGTCACGCCCGAAAGGAACATAGAGCTCATTTTCCACTTGAAAACCCTCAGGGACGAAGAGTCGCCAAAGGAAGTACAGGACCTGCTGCTGAAAAAGACCCCATTTCTCCTCACGCACAAAGGGGCCTTGGAAAAACCATCGGACATTTACTTCCCCACGGCGGATGATTCAAATTGGAACAGCCCCGACAGCGAGATTCAATTTCTGCACCCCGGTCTCCAGGTCTGGCTTCAGGAAAACCAGTCGTTCCGGGAATGGGTGGAAAGTTTAGGGGTCTTCGAAAGAACGGATGAGGCCTTCCTCAAAAAAAACATCCTAAAAGATCCGGAAAAGTATGGGACAGTGGAAAACACCCTGCCCACTATCCTCAACATCTTCAATCTCTATAGCCATCATAAACTTGATACTGAGCTTTTCCAGAAGCTCTCCAAGCTAAGAATCCTGACGCAGGAAGGGACCATGAGGCCGGCCGCCTCCTGCTATTTCTCCAATGCCTACCACCCGAGGCTACCCTTGGAGGGAATACTACTGGAAGACATGTATGTCAGTGAGAAATACCTACCCGCCTCGGCGGACAAGGGGGAATGGAAACGGTTCTTCAAGTTCATGGGCGTAAGGGAGGGGATAGAACTCATAGGTTCCGAAGCCAAGACGTCGGTGGCGGCACTCCGTCAAGCTTACGGAATGAAGGAAGAGTACTTTGACGCTCCTGAAAGGTCATTCAAACCCCTAGTTAGGACCTTCAAACCTGACGAATACTCTAACTTGTGGTCGCTTCTGTTTATAAAGGACACAGAGGAGCTTCCTTTCGCCAAACTTTTCTGGGCGGACGTGATCCAAAATTTGGAGCCTTTCGACCTAATTGCCCCTGCCACCGCCTTTTGGGGGGATGAAGGACACAGAGGGAAACTCGTGGGGACCGAAGTCCAAAGTTACCTTGATTGGTTTGTACGCCATATCCCCAGCATCCCCACCCTTACCGGCGAATGCCTGCCCGCCTCTGAGGTTTTCCTCAACACGGAGGAAATGCTGGAGCTAGGGGGAAGCTACCTGCCCATTTTCAACGGCGAACAACTTTCCCCAGAATGGCGGTCATTCTTCAAATTCAGGGATGTCATGAAGGTAGGAGATTACCTACTGCTGTTATCCAAAATCGCTGCGGACACAACCGAGCAGGGTAAACTGAAGCCGGAGAACAAAAAGAGGGTACAGGAGATGTTCGGATTGTTATTGGATAGGTGCGGGCATTGGGGTAGAGCAGAGGCAACCCTGCTGGAGGAGTGGGCTGGATCCGCCAGCCTGCCGGACACGTCTCTGGAATTGGCTCCCTGCACGGACCTGCATTATTTCCTGGACGGCAGCCCCGCCATCTTCCTAGGGGAATTCCGTTTCCTGAACCTGAGCGCGGAAAATAGCCAGCACCCAAACCTAGAACGGCTGCTATCCCTGCTGCAGATCAGACTAATAAGGCAAAGTGACCTAATGATGGTGCCCGAAGGACAGCGGCAGGCGGTAACCCTACGGAAGAGGCTCAAAACCATTCTTCCCTATCTGGGGGAATGGATAAAGAAGTCCCAGCCTGAAGGGGTGGAGGTGGCACCCTCCCGCCTAGAGGAAAGGGTGGAATCCCTGACGATGTATGAGGTGGACAGGATGACAGTGCATTTCGGGCAGGACTGGACTAAATCCGTCAATGTGCACTTAGACGGCAGCGTCCTGGTTGTGGCGTCTCCCTGGAACAGCAACAAGGTGTTCCTGCAGTTGGCGGAGAAGTTGAGCTCTTTTCTGGGGGTGAAAGGCTATGCCAGGCAGCTGGAGTTCCTCCTGCGGGCAGAAAACCAGGAGGTAAGGGAATTTTTCACGGAGGAGAACATCAGCCTTCCAGATGTTCCAGAGGAAATTGAGCCTGTCCCCACATCTTCGGAAGGTCAGGGCCAGGACAGCCCCCAGACGCTGCCTTTAACCGAGGAGACCATCTCCAGTTTGGGGATTGGCTCGCTCGAAGAGTTGGCCCGCCTTAGGCAGACAAGGGATTTTTCCCAATTTTTCCATGAATCGACGCCCACCTTGGAAATGTTTCAGAAGGCGATGGAAAAAATCGCCCGGGCCAAGGCACGCATACTGGCGCATCTTAACAACTTGCCTGAATATACCTGCACTGATAGCGAGGACCTTGCCCCGAGCATCATCGGGGGTATACGGAAGGGGGATCGGGATATTTACATCATCACCCGGCCGTCTGACAACGGCGAGGTCATCGTCTATTATCCTGCGGAGATGGACGCTCTGGAGTATGAGGAGGCTGAACTCTGGTACGAGAATGGGGTCGACCTTCCTGAGAAGATGACACTGGGCAAACTGCTGCGGAGCACTGAATTCAACAGAATACCTGTCTAAGGATGGATAAGAACCAAATACACGCGCTCATCAGCCAACAGCGAAGTGAGACTCTGGAGCTCAAGGCGGTGCTCCCCCCCTCGAAGACTATTGCCCAGTTGTTGGCCTCCTTCGCCAACACCCTCGGAGGGACAATCCTTCTGGGGGTCTTGGTGAGAGCCGGTGCCAACCAGGTAAAAGGGTTGAGCGGCGATTTCCACGCGCTGGACATCACCCATAAAGCACTGGACATGCTCACCCCGCGCCCAAACGTCAGTTTCAACTATATCCAGGTGGAGGGGAAACAGCTTTTTTTCATCCAGGTGGGGACTTCTGAGGGCACGGTCTATGTAGAGGGAAAACACTTCATCAAAGTGGGTTCCCTCACCCAGGAAAAGCCGTTGCAAGGAGCCCCCTCCCCATCAATGGAAGCCACCGGCTTCAGTAAGGTAGGGGATCTGTATGCACTATTCAATGGGTATAAGGCCTCATCCACCGGTTCTAAGGCGAAATTCCTGGACCATTACTTAAGTACGCTGCGGATGTTCAATGACCTAGGGGGAATACTGTACCCAGACTCCCCCCTCGAGCCCACCTCCAATCCGGAAGGCAGGATACTCAACCGCATCCTGTTTTCCTCCGCCATGGACAACTTCGAGACTTACCTTTCCGATCTCCTCTATGAGATTTTCCTGGCCAAGCCCGAGACGCTAAAATCTGAGCAGAAAGTAACCATCACGGAGGTATTGAACTGCGCGGACTTACAGGAATTTGTCCATTACTGGGCCAAACAGAAAATCGGCAAGCTTCAGAAGGGCAGCGTCGCCGGATTCATCAAAGAGAACCAGCAAATCAAAGACCTCAATGCCTTGAGCCCAGGGGAGCAGACGGAATTGGAGAGGCTGCTCCAGATACGGCACCTCTACTCCCATAGGAACGGCATGGTGGATGAGAAATTCCTGGCCTATTTCCCGGTCGGTCACCCTATCAACACGGAGCACCGGATGCCTATTGATGAAATTTGCGCCAAATTAAAGTATGTGGCGGGAATCGTAGATAAGATTGATAGAGCGGCCATCGAGAAGCATTCTCTCTCTACCTAGGCTCTAGACATACCTCCCTATCTCCTTCAAGAGAAGGCAGACGAATCCAACACCGATTGAAATGGCATATACCAGAATAAATCTATTAAAGCAGTGCTTCACCCTCCACCCAGTAGGCCAGGGTTTCTTCTATTCTGGAGTTGTCACTGCAGAGGGCAAGACAGGGAATTCAAACCCTTTCAAATTCGTATTCGACTGCGGCAGCATGACGAAAGGGGCTGGGTATGAGGAGGCGGACACCTTCAGGCGAAACTACTTAGAGGCAAGCGGCAGGCTGGACATGCTCGTAGTCTCCCATTTTGACGGCGACCATGTCAACCAAATCGGCACCCTGCTGCAGAGAAAGGTGAAAGTGGACCATCTCATTCTCCCCTTCACCCTATTTGAGGAGAGGCTATTCCTCGTCCTAAAGCACTTCCTTAGGAAGGGGGTTGCCCCTGCAGACGAGGAAAGGGAAGATTCGTTTTTTATTCAGTTCGTGTTAGACCCCTTGGGAACTCTCCGTGAGAACTTGGACGGAGACTCAACTGTCTACCTTGTCACAGGAGACCCACGGCCAGCCTCAGAAGGGAGTGACGGCGATGGAAAGGGTTTCCCGGGCAGGAAGGGCAGAGATACCGAGAGAACCGATGCCCCCCGAATGGACTTCGGTTTCGGCAGCTTGGGCCGGAAAGCCACCGCTAAGGATAGAGTTTTTTTTGGAACTAAAGCAATGACCGTCTCTGAACAGCTTAGAATAGTAAAAGACTCTGAAAAAGGTTATATCCACCTGATCAATGAGGGGGTAAACGTGATGGAATTCCTCTTTTATAGAAGGCGGATCACCAAAAGAGAAAGAGTTTTTTATAAGGATATTTTCCAACGCTTCTGTGCCCATTTCGGCATCAAAAATGGTTCCTCCCCTGAAGCTGTGCAAAAGGAAATCCTGGAGAAGCTGAGGAGCTTGAGAGGAGGGACCACTTTAAGGAAAAAGATCTATTGGGCAGCGATTACCGTATTTGCAGCTGACCTGGAAATCCTGGCAAAGGACGCTGAGAACTTAAACACCACAGCCCTCTCCATGCTCCATTTGAACCCAACCTATTACGAAAGCTTGGCGGCAACATTACTGCCCCATGGGCAGGCGGACGGTTTATATTATCAAAGAAGGACAGGACTGATCCAAAAATTTGACGGCACCAACAAGACAAGGATTGAACATAACCTCTTTCCCTACCATAGTTTCCATGGTGATTACGAACCGTATTATGATAGAGATTTTTTCCCTAACTGCCTTCTTACCTCAGATTCATTCTTACTGCACCAAACGGAAGTGGACGCATTTTTCCATCGGTACCAAGCGTACTGGCAACGGTTCTGGCTTTTCCAGATCCCACACCACGGCTCGAAGAAAAATGCCAACAGGAACTTGTTCACACGGGTAAACAGGTCGGCAAGAAAATTTATTAATTATGGCATACACCATTGGGCTCTGTCACACTATTCCCACCCGGATCCGGAGATTTTCGATGAATTGAGGATTGCAGGATGTTGCTCAGATATCATAGCCGTCAACGAATACCTAGGGTTCCACTTCTCATTCACATTGTCTGCTTACCAACATTAAAGTGATTTTCCTATCGTCCATAAATTCCCTACCTTAAAGGGCAAATGATCTATTCGGATCCCCCTTGAATTACACCGTATGGATTTTTCCGCCAGAGCCTATGGGTAAGTTAACACGTGAGGGGAGACTTTCGTTAGGAAGCCTCCCTCTTTTCAGTCAGGAGCATGACCTTCCCCCCAGGAGCGATTTCTGATCAATTCGCAGGTACCACTCCGGGCCGTCGATGATTTGGTGGAAGGGGACCTGCTACACTCCGCCAACCTATATGTTTTCTTGGGTTTTTCCCTATAGTACCTGGTCTCTTTCTGGGAAGGAGGCAAGGCTGGCAGACCATCAGGGGCGTATTTGGCTTCGTGTTCTAACCAGTATTGTGGAAGCCTAGGAAAATGGTGGGGCACACCCTAGGAGAAGTAGCGGAACTCTTGGGGCAAGCATTGGCAGATGATCAAAATAGTGGAAAAGGATACGGTGCAATTCAGGTTACTGGACCGCTTACACGCAAAAATCTATAGGGAACATGTAGGCCACCATAAGCTGCCTGGTTAAATGCTAAGAAAAGGAGCATACATATGAATACCTCAACTATTGAAGAAGACAATGGGTTATTCTATAGTTTTAAGACAAAATTATCTAGAGATAATAAGAAAAAATTAGATATATTAACTGCGAATCAATTGCTGGAGGTGGGGGCTTTTAAGATGCCTTTCATTTACTAATTGAAGAGAATTTCAAAATTTTCGATTTGCATTTAAAAATCTCCGATAATCTTAGAATATCAGCCTCAGAGGTTATAATTAGCAAATCTAATCAATAAAATAATTACCAAAATAAATTTAACTTAGTCAATCTAATCGTCATTGCTTGTTGACTAACATTGAAAATTTTAGCTAGTTGTTTGATAGCTACTTCATCAATAAAATTTAATCCAAGGTTATTTGCTACTTTTTGTATTAAATGTTCAGGCATCAATATAGCTGCAGCAAAAGCATTAGCTTCTTTTTCTCTTTTAAATTCACCTGTGCTTGAGTCTTGGTTTCTAAAGAGAGGCTTATCTTTATCTACAAATAACTCAGAATACTTTCGATGTAATTCGAAATGGCCTAACTCATGGGCAATTGTAAATCTTTGTCTTACTACTGATTCAGTAGGATTATACCCTATTACACTTTTATCTTTATCAATAAGTAATACACCTGAAACATCTTCACCTAAATCATAAGGTTTAATTTGCACTCCCCTTCTCTTCGCAATATCCTCGATAGGTATCGGCAAAGTGTTAATATCCAGTTCTTTTAAAATAGAAATAGCTTGATTTTCTATTCTGTTGTACATGGCTTTTATTTAGAGATATTTTCTATTAAAAAACTTCTAAGTTTATTGATTGTTTCCGGATTCCTGAATTGATCCGTTTGTAGTTGAGAAATCTTCCTCTCGAAGGAATGAGAAAGTCCATCATCTGGAGCATTGTCATTTACGCTATAGGTACTACCAAGTATTTTCTCAATCTTGATATTCAAGGTAACAGCAATCTTTACTACAAAATAAAGACTTGGGTTTTGGCGCCCCTTCTCAATATTGACAATAGATGCACGAGATAAGCCGAACATATTTGCAAATGCTTCCTGCTTGAGATTTGCCTCCTCACGCACCCTCCTTATATTCTCTCCAATAAGAGCATAAAACTCTTTATCTTCTTCTAGCATCTGCATTAGATATTGATACAAATATAGTTCACAAAGCTAATATTACAAACTGTTTGCATTACAAACATCAAATAATTTTTATCTGACTTGATATGAATCTAAAAAGTTATTTACCTTTGTGGCATCCAAACAATAAAAACTATAAACTAATGGGGAAAAATCAACATGTAGTAAAGCACTCAAATGGCTGGGCAGTCAGAGGCGCAGGAAATGAGAAGGCGACTAAAGTCACTCAAACTCAAAACGAAGCAATTCAATATGCAAAACAGATTGCTTCTAATCAGAATTCAGAAATGCTAGTTCATGGTCGCGATGGTAGAATCCGCGAAAGGAACAGCTATGGAAATGATCCGCATCCACCTAAAGGCTAATATCATGCATCCTGATAAAATTATTGCAAAGCAACTAGGACTTACTCCTGGAGACACAATTATTGCTCCCAAAAGTGATTTTGACATCATTCAGCATCATGCTATTTATTTAGGTGAAGACCACTATGGCAACCACTTCGTTTGTGAAAACGCCTATGGCAGAGGTGTAGTCATGTCTAGCCTAAGTAAGTTCATTAACAAATACCCTAGATTAACCAAAATAAAAAAACTTAACGAGCCATATCACAGAAGAACAGCGATTGTTAGAAGCGCATTGTCTAAGCTTGGCAAGCCTTATGATCTTATCAACTACAATTGCGAACACTTTGTTAATGATGTAGTCTCAAACAAGCCTTCAAGCAGACAAATCGCTAACGCTTTTGGTCTTATTGGACTTGCTCTAGCAATCAATTTCATTTCTAAAAGCCGGTAATCATGAGTGAACCTCAATATAAAGTATATCCTGTTGGAAACGGAGATACGAGTTTAGTAACGCTATCAGATGAGACTACAATTTTAGTTGATTGTAACATTTGCAATGATGCAGAAGACAACGATGACCGTTTTGATGTAAAGGCAGATTTGTTAGAAGTGTTAAGGAGGGATGAGAAAGACAGACCTCATCTGGATACTTTTATTCTAACTCATCCTGATCAAGATCATTGCCGCGGGTTTAAAGATACCTTTCATACAGGTGATCCAGACGATTATAATGAAAGTGATGAAGAGAGAGACGCTATAATAATTGATGAACTCTGGTTTAGCGAAACTCTATTCAATAGATTCAAAGCACCTTTATCTGAAGCAGCCAAGAATTTCAAGAAGGAAGCAAAAAGAAGAAAAGATCTTTATAAAAAAGATAAATCGAAAGCACAAGAGCCAGGGAACAGACTAAAAATCATTGATTTTAAAGATAATGAAGATAATAAAGAGTTAATCAACATCATCATAGAGCCTGGAACAGCAACAAATAATATCAACAATTCTGATAAAAACGATTTTTCAATTTTCGTTCACGCTCCTTTCAAAACACCAACTGAAGACTCACAGGATAGAAATGAGACTAGTGTAATCCTGCAAATGAGATTTAAAGTTGGAGGTAAAGAAAATGCGGGTCTATTATTTTTTGCCGGCGACGCAGATTACAACCGATTTGCTAGATTACTAAAAGACAGAAATGATGCTGACTTAAATTGGGATATTTTCTTAGCACCACATCATTGCTCTTGGACTTACTTCAACATGACACCGTATGAAGACAATACAACTCCCCAAGATTCATCCATAGAGTTTTTGGACAAGAGAATGGAAGGCGCTTGGGTTATTTCCTCTTCTAAGAAGATTGTAGATGATGAGGACAACCCTCCTCATTATCCCGCACAGCAAGAGTATAAGAAAAAAGTAAAAGAAAACTTTTTAGTAACAATGGATAAACCTTTAGAAACCATTGTTTTTACAATTAGTAGCAATGGACCTGTAAAGCAGTCTGAGCAAAAATCAAAAAGTGGATCAAAAGCTGCAACTATAGGTATTATCACTAGCACGCCTAAAACTTATGGTTAATTTATTTACCGAAAAGTTTGACAATGATGATGAAAGCACCTTATCCATAGAGATAAGAGAGGCGATCACAGAATTGAGAGAAATTGATAAAAACTTAAAAGTAAAAAAATGGCATGGAGAAAAGAGGACAGCAGTTGCCTTAACAGTACCTGTTTCCCTTCCTTCTAGGGGCACTGTGAACGGTATTGACATACGAGAAGAAGAACCTATTATCATTCTTTTCAACAAGTATCTATATCCTCATGAAGCGCCGAAAGTACTATCCGATAGAATAAGATTTCCAAAAGGAGACTTAGCTCATTTAAATCCCACCCCTAAAGAACATCCTGCATGCTTCTGTTTACATAGAGGCAACATCAATGAGTGGTTTGCGGAACATAATATAATAGATTTAGTTGACAGGGTCTGCAACTGGCTAAAGGATGCTGCATGTGACAACTTAAATCGCCAAGACGATGACTTCGAACCAGTACTTTTTAATAACAAATTTGGATGTAGTGTTTTTCTAGAAGAAGACCTATTAAAAATATTGTCTTTACACAGAAAAAAAAACAAGATCCATGGTGATTCAATATTTGTATTATATGATGTACTAACAAAAAGGAATAATTCTGAACCACAGTTCTCTGATGATTACTTCCTACGGAACAATAACTACGTTTTTGACCTTTCAGCAGCTCTTAAAGTTGCAGACCATTGCAAAGAACGAAATCAGTTATCCTTAGAAGGTAAGAGTAATGACTATTGCACCTTTGGTATTTTAGCTTGGCCTACAGAAACTGATATAATACATAAATACTTTTCGTCAGTTCCTGATAAACTAGGCCCATTTTTAGATTGGGCAGAAACATTAAATATTCCACTTAGAGAGTCTTTCGCAGATTTGCTGAAGAAGGACTTAAATTTATTACCGGGCATACCAATCACATTAATTTTACCAAGGCCAAGGAAACTCATTGGTCACAGTACAAATCAAGAAATAATTAGCTTTATAACTTACCCAACTATAACAAAAGAGAAAGAGGGTAAAAAGTGGGACGATAAAAGCGTTGTGCATCCTATGATGAATCTTAATCCGCTTTCTCCTTTTCGAGCAAAAGCGGTATCAGGTTTTGAAGCACTTAAAAGCATAGAAAAAGTGTTGGTTATTGGTTGCGGTGCCGTAGGTTCAAAAGCCATTTTCCATTTAGCTAAAAGTGGAAGTACAGATTTAACACTTGTAGATAATGACTCCATTCTTCCTCATAATCTTGCAAGGCACGCTTTGTTAGGTGATAGCCTGTGGCAAAACAAGGCTGAAGCTGTAAAATCAGAGATTGAAAAGCTTTTTCCAAATCAAAAGCTAAATGTAAAAACCTATAATGAATCAATAGTTGAGCTCTTCAATAGTGAAACTAACACTTTAGATATAAGAAATCACAATTTTATCATTGATGCTACTGCTTCTAACATAGTAGAAAAATTTTTAACTTATTCAAATTTGCCTTCACACATAAGGTATTCACGAATGGAGATTGGTGACGAGGGCAATCTTGGAATTTTGAGAATTGAAGGGGCGAGCAGAAACCCTAGAATGGATGATTTAAAAATGTTAACCTATGATTTAGCTATTGAAGACACCTCGCTTTCAGAGTGGCTAATAAGAAATAAGAACTCGCAACAGAATGGATCTGCAGCAGATGAAGGAATCACAATTGGCCTTAACTGCAGTTCTGATTCTGTCAAATTGGCTGATGAAACTGTTTCTTTACATACTTCTACCATTGTAGCAGGACTTAGAAATACAATTTATAAGGAAGAACATGACGGGAAGATTCTATTCAACCATATAAGCTTAAAAGCAGGGTTTAAAGTGAATGCCCAAGAAGTAAAATTTGGCTCACTCGACATTCTTAAAGCAAGAAATCTACAAGGATGGGAAGTACGCCTGAAAAATGGAATAGCTGATCAACTTTTTAAACAACTTTCTTTAAACTCTCCAAATGAAACTGGAGGCTTACTGGTAGGCCGTACCGATCTCCGCAATAAAACTATTTATGTTACAAGGTTTCTTGACGCTCCAGAAGATAGCATAATGACACCCTATTTATTTACAAGAGGCATAACAGGTATTAGTAAAATCATCAAGAGGGTAAGGAAGTTAACTGGAGGCATGCTTGATTTTGTAGGTGAATGGCATACTCATCCAATGGGTGGCTCTAAACTAAGTGGTAAAGATAGAGAGACGGTTCGCGAACTTAAAAGTTATTTAGACAAAGTTAATTTACCAACATTTATCTTAATTGTGACACCAAACAAACTTCATCCATATGTTTTTTATAAAAATAGATAAAATTAGTTAGGCATGATTACGGATCCATATTACTTAAGAGCTAGACTGTTCCCAACCTTACTTACATGTGTCCCTTTACTAATTTTTTTAAATCAGGTGATTACACCATTTTATGAAGATAGCTTAAAAAGCATCTACGAAGTCTTACCTATCATTACCAACTTTGGTTTATCCGCAGCAGTAATTTTCCTATCAACACAGATCAACAGGGTCGTTTCAAAAGAGATATTTGAACATCTCTTTTTTAATGACGAATTAAAGATGCCAACAACCGAGTATTTACTCTGGATTAACGACTACTTAGATACTCAAATAAAAGAGGCGCTACATAAAAAAATAAAAGAAAAGTTAGGTATTGAGCTATTGTCTGAACTTGATGAAAGAAGCAATGAACATAGAGCTAGAAAGATTAATGCCACTGCAGTATCACAAATAAGGAATAAGCTAAGAGATAACCCTTTACTATTTCAACATAATATAGAATATGGATTCTTTAGAAACCTTATTGGAGGTTCTTTTTTAGCAACATTCATTTCAATTTTTATTACCGTATATTCTTATTTTAAAGGAATAGAATTATTATTTGCAACAGGAATAATATTATTACTTGTCTACCTAATACCAATAATTTTGAGCAAATTTTTCATCAAAAGATATGGGAATTATTACTCCAAGATATTATTTGAACAGTACCTATCATTATAAATATTATTCTTAGGATTTTTATAAAAGCAATTATCATAATATGAAATGTTATGTATGCAGCATAGAGATTACTTCTGAAACTGAAACAGAAGAACATATTATTATAAACGCCGCTGGAGGAAGACTCAAATCCAAGGATTTAATATGTAAAGATTGCAATTCCACATTCGGAGGAAAAATAGATAGCTTGCTTGCGGATCAATTGAACAACCTATCTAATATGTTGATGGTAAAACGCCATCGAGGTAACCCACAGCCAATTTTAGGAGAGTTAAAATCGAATAGAGAAGTATATTCTTGAAGTTGGCGGGAAGCCAAAAATGTTAAAACCTAATATAGAAATCACTCAAGATGCGGAGATATCTAAAGTCTCTATTGAGGCTAGGAGTGAAAAGGAACTAAAAGATATACTTAAAGGTCTAGGCAATAAATATCCTGGCTTTGATGTTGAGGAGGCACTAAAATCAGCAAAATGGCAAAAAGAATATTTAGATGAGCCATTGCACTTCCAAAATACTATTGGGTGTAAAGATGTCTTTAGAGCTGTTTGTAATGCGCAATCAACTTCTTTATCTATAAAGGAGGTAGCTCGTCAGCTATCAATCATTTACTCTCTTATATAAAGGGAGAAGAAGAAAAGAATGTAGTATGGATGCATTACCAAGATAACTTATATGAATTAGGATCAGATGAAATCTTCCATATAATTCATTTAGTTGGCAATCCAAAAGAAGGAATATTATACTGTTACGTTGATTATTTCTGCACTTATAAATACTTAGTCTTACTGGATGAAGAATATAAAGGTGAAGAATTAACAGAGACCTATTGCTATGATTTGATAAACAATCAGACATTAAACCGCAGAGTAAATCTAGATTATAACAAAAATACACTTATTGATTTTTTTATTAATAAAGATAAAAAACCTTTTGATAGAGTAAAAAAAGCCTTTGATCATGCCATTTCTATTGGCTTAAAACGCCAAGACGACTTTCATCGTGCAGAACTACTTGATGAAGCTGTTAAGGACTCACTTGGCTCTTTACCAGAGAACACAATCTTAACTAAGGTGATCTTAGACAAAGCTGCTAACGAAGTAGTAAATAAGATTATGCCATACATATTTAGAAAAAATGAGAAACAATAACCCCATTAGGGGGTAAAGAATTATAGGATTTGGAGACAAATATCCCATACAGTTTGTCCGGTATTTGTCCGGACTTATAAGAGAAACGCGAAGACCGTGAATTCAGCAATCATTTTGATAGCCACTTATATAAACCAATTGCCACCAGGGCCCGGGAGCTCATAAATGATGAGTTTCAATCTTTATTAAACAGGTACCATTTCAGAAGTTGACCTTTGGAGATTGACGGTATGGAAGGATCTCTATATGTAGTAAGTTCTTTCCATGAATTCGCGGCCTTTAGCCAAGAATGTTTCCTTTCATAATAGGATTCATCGGGTTCTGTATAAGCGTCTGGGTCTATCCCGAGAAGAATGAATCTTTGCCTGTACTCTTGTTTTCTGTCACGCCATTCCTCCAATTGCGCCTCTGTGTTTCTATTATGAAAGTGCATATCAATGAGGGCCTTGATGAAGAAGGCCCTATGTATGATTTCTAGAGGTGAAAGTGTTTGGTCTTTTAGGTATCCCTCAAACTCTGGCAGAAACACATCTAGATCGTATTCGTGCTCTGACATGGCAGGATGAAAGCTACGACATGACTCAACAACATCTACCTTAGTCCTGTTGTCAAGGGAGTGATACCATATTAGTATCTCTTCTAATGGATTAAGTTCTTCTACCATATGGGATGGATTTTTCTGTTTTGTCTTGTTTTCAGGGAAGGGCCAAAAGCAGTTTTAGTGGAATTGGTTTATAGTAAATGATTAGGTGTCAAAATTTATTAATAGTCTTCTGGGTTTTGGGCCAAATGTAAAATGCGTTGTGGCCGGTCCCTGAGAAATGTTTATCCCGTAGTTGAATATACAAAAGGGGAGATTGAATACTCTACCAAATCTACTCCCTTTAACCAATAATGACAAATATGTCATTAAAATAAAATTTTTCTTTCACCAGCTTGCCGAAAGGAATGGCAAGATTGAGAAACCAACGGCTTATAGGCGCGGTGGCGGCGCGGGTGAAGCAACTACGCGAGGCGAAGGGTGTGACGCTTGAGGTAGTCTTTCTTGACACAGGCATCCACTTGGCAAGGCTTGAGGCAGGGAGGGCGAACGTGACACTAAGCACACTCGAGGCAGTATGCCAGTACCTAGGTGTTACCCTTGAGGAGTTCTTCTCTAAAGGTTTTGAAGAACTTGGGAGAAGAACACAAAGATCAAACTGAAGGTGCTTAACTCATCCTAACGGTAGCATTAGCTTTGTTGTTTAAGGTTTTCATTTCTAAAAAAGTGGCCTAATGAGCGTAAATCTTGCTGCAAAAAGTTAGGTAACTTGGCGTTTGAGTCTAAGTATGCTTGTTTTGGGAAAAATGGATTTAAACGAAATGTTATAGTTTTTTGTAAATGGTTTTCCAAATCTTGAAATTTTAATCTACTATTCTGTTGTGTTCATAATCTGGTTAGTAACTAGTTTTACGCTTTGCAAGAATCGCCTTGCCTCCCCAAAATCATAGTATCGTTCCTTAAGAATCATAGTCTTATACTTCAGAGGGAGCATGGTTCCCCATTTTGAGAAATCAAGTAATGAATCATTCTCCATTAAGGCTTGCTCCAAGTGGAAGTCCACATCATCTATGAATAGGAGCAACTGTTCAATCAGGTCACTGATCAGTTCTTTTTTGATGGAGAGGGTGAAGCTACTGCTTTGTTCATTGTAACCTGTCTCCAGGCCTACGCAGCCAATAAGGAAGGAAAGGCTTCGGTTCACCTTAGTTCCTTGGAAGGTGTATAGAGTAATGCTCCCATCCTTTTCCAGCAACGGTCTTTCAATGACAGGCTCCACCAGGGGAAACACATTGAAATCCTGGCGCATCTCATTAAGAGTCGCTTTTCCCGCCTCATCCAGCTCAGGGAATTCTTCACCGGAGAACAGCAAATGAAGCATCTTCTCCCGGATCCTGCCATCCACCAAACCGCCACTACCAAAAAAGAGCGGCTTTTTCCCGTCCTTTGTCGGCATTACCTCAATCCTCTTAGCGGACATGTCCACGAATTTGATCTTCCAGATCTGGGCGGCCAACAGCAGGTTCTCGTCCTCCGTCACCTGGGGGGTGAGCGGGATCTCGCCGACCGCCTTGCCCGCGTGCACCACCTTGAAGTAAGGCTCGGTCTTGAACACGCTGTAGAAGTCCCTTGAGTTCACGGTGCGCTCACCCTCAACCCCGATGATCACCTCCTGCCCAAGCTCCTCTAGGAAGTCCTGTTGAACCAGCTCCTGTGTGATTTTTTGTATATCTCCTTCCTCGATACCAGCGAAGGCGTAATTACTCGTAAGTCGCTGAGTCAACTGTGTCTTAGTACAGCCAGAGAGTTCCTTTACAGTAGAGAGCAGCTGGTGTAGCAAGATATCATAAGGCCTCTGTGCGACCGGGGCAGACTCTATGTATCCCTCTTGGTAAAGTTTCCAACAGGCAAGTGACTGCAACAAGCTCCAAGGATCCGTCGCATAAAGGAGAAGTTCGCTTTTTTCCCCGTTTCGCCGGCCGCTTCTGCCCACCCGCTGGATCAGGGAGGCGATGGACTGGGTCGCGTCCACCTGCACGACCTTATCCACGGAGCCGATGTCTATGCCCAACTCAAGGGTGGAGGTACAGGCGATGCAGAAATTGTGGCGCTGGTTGTTCTTGGCGAAGTCCTCCACATACTCGCGCACCTCCTTGTCCACAGAGGAGTGGTGGGAGAAGTAGAAGGGGTGTCCGTTCGTCTTCCCGGAGATCTTCTTAAGCTTGACGGCTATCTCCTCCGCCCTCCCGCGGGAGTTGGGGAAGATAAGCACCTTGTGGTTGTAGGTCTGCTTGTAGAGGTCCTTCATCAGGTCCAGCGGCAGCTCCTGGGTGCTGGCCTTGTGGTAGAAGAAGGAGGTGACCATTTCCTTTGAGCTGTTGTCCCGCAGAACCTTGGTGTTGCTTGCGTCCCCGGTGAAGTTCTTCACCTCCTGGTAGTCCCCGATGGTGGCCGAGAGCCCTACTACACGGAAACCGGCTTGGTTCACCCCGTCGAGCCGCGAGAGAATTGACTTCAGGTGTATCCCCCGGTCTGTCCCTAGGAAGGAGTGGATCTCATCGATTACCACGTATTTGAGGTGGGCGAACATCGCTTTCACGGAGTAGGGGGCGTTCACAAACATGGCCTCCAGCGATTCCGGTGTGATCAGCACTATACCCTGAGGTGACTGAAGGAGCTTTTTCTTCGCCGCGCGGCTCGCCTCCCCGTGCCACTTGGTCACCTTCACGTTTAGGTAGGCGCACAGCTCCTCGACGCGGTGGAACTGGTCGTTGATCAGGGCGATGAGCGGGGAGATGTATAGCACCTGCACCCCGGGCTCCCTGAAATTCACTTTAGACAGGATAGGCAGGAAGGCGGCCTCCGTCTTCCCGGAGGCCGTCCTGGAGGCCAGAATGAAGTTGGCCTCTGATGACAGGATATGCTGGATCGCCGCCGCCTGGATCGGCCGCAGGGACTCCCAGCGCTTGTCGCGGACGTACCGGCGTATGGGCTCGGAGAGCAGTTCGTAGGCCATTACAGAACCTCTATGCTGTCCACCAGGCTGTCCACGGCCGTCTCGTCGGGCCGCTCGTCCTGGATCTCGATCTCCCCGAAAAGGCGCTGCTTGTCGACCCCGGGGTTCTGGCGGATGATGCTCAGGATGTTGAGGAAGTCGCGGATCACCTCACGCGGCGTCAGGAACTCGCTGGCCCCCGGCTTGTTGAACATCTCCTCCATGAAGAGCTGGATCTCGCCGTCGGTGATGTCCAGCTGGATCTTGTAGTTGAAGTCAAAGATCGCCTTCAGTTTCTTGAGGAGAACGAAGATCTCGCTGTGGTTCAGGGGCATGAGCCTGATCACCGGCTGGGAGAAGTCCCGCACTTCCATGGTCTCGAACTTGTTCGTCTCAAGCCTTGACTTCAGGGCGTGGTAGCTGAACAGCCCCCGGCGCTCGTTCTCCAGCACCTCGCGTGTGCCCGCGAAGTTGATAAAGAGGTTTTCGACCTTCCCCTGGAAGCAGTCGTTGTAAATGGTCAGGATCTTTTCGTAGTTCTTCTCCCGCACCGCGCCCGTTGAGATCTTGTAGAGGTTGATGGCCTCATCGAGGTTGACCATGAACCCGCTGTAGCCCATGCTCACGAATAGGCGGCAGAAATTCTTGAGCATGTCGTAGTAGTTCAGGTCGTTTATGATTTCCCGCACCCCCAGGTCCTGCCGCGCCTCGGTCTTGGTCCGGTACTCACCTTTGAGCCACTTGAGCGCGCTTCTGCGCAGCGGCTCATTGTCGGTGATATAGCCCTCATAGTATTTCATAATAACCATCCCGAAGTCGAAGCCTCCCACGTCCGTAAGCCCGTTGATGGTGTCCATGATGTTTCTCTGGATCAGGGGCATGTGCCGCTCACTTCTGATGTCCGTCAGCGGAATTCCGTTCGATGTTGCAGCCTTGGTGATGACCTGCTCAATCCATTTCTCCATGAGCGTAGGCAAGGCCCCACCCTCAGGTTTGGTCTGGATGGCGATATTGTCCATGATGGCGGAGTACAGGGCCACTGCCTTGCCGTCGTTTGAGTACAGGCGGTTGTCCGGGGTGAAGTCCGCGTTGGCCACTACGAATTTCTGCTTGAGCGCCACCGTGTTAAGCAGGTGCATCATGAAGGACTTCCCGGAGCCGAAGTCCCCTATCCAGAACTTCACCATGCTGTGTCCGTTCTTGACGTCCTCCAGGGATTTGAGGAACGCCTCGATCTCCGCCGAACGCCCCACGGTGATGTGCTGGATGCCTATCTTGGGTACCACACCGCCCAGGAGTGAGTTGACTATGGCGGTGGCCTCTTTCGGTTTGATGTTGTCGATCATTGTTTTATGAGTTGTTGGAAGTTGGCTTCGTAAATGGTATAGGCTTCCCCGTCCTCCTCGATCAACACGTCGTCCAGATGGTCATAGCATATCTCGTTGATGCTGTCGATGAGCTGGTTCCGCATGGACCCGTTCTGCCGGGCGAAACTCTCAACCTCATCTGACGATATGGAGAAGTCACTGTTGAGGAACAGTTGCAGAAGGCCCCCCTGGGTTTCGCTCAGAGCAAGGGTTTCCAAGAAAAGGCTTTCCTTCGCTTTTTCCTGCGGGGCCATCCTCTCAAAGGAGATCTCCTCCTGGCCACTGCCTAGGTTTTCTGTCTGGAAAGTCGGATCCTCCTCATCTTGGAGGACTTCGTTCAGGAGTTCGACTGTGCTGGAGTGCTGCTTCTGCACTTCCTGGATCAGGGAGGAGTCCAGTTGGATTCTCTTGCGCTTGGGGGCGCTTAGGGAGGAGACGGACTGGACGGCCTTCTCAAGGTCCTTTTCTTTGATCAGGGCGGCTATGATGGCCTCGAAGTCGCTCAACTGCTGCTCAGTCTTGAACAGACCCTTTTGGAGGGTCTTGGTCAGCGGTTTGTGGTTGAAGGTGGTGGACTGTAGGTCATAATAGAGGTAATGGACATACAGGGTGAGGGCCGCCTCCCGGTCCGTCGCGGCGATGAATTTGGAGGCCTCGAAAAAGATGTTCTCCAAGGATGGGTTCTTCTGGTTGAGCGTCCCGAGTCTTTTCATATCCTCGACAAACTGCTTCCCGTCCGGGCCCTTGAAAGTGGCTGTGAGCGCTTCGAACTGCCCTTTCCAGCGGCTGGTGTTGCGGGAGTTCAGCTCAATTTCGGTGTCCTCATCCGGAGGGCTTATAAGAGGGGTGCACGCAGGCAGGATGCGGTCCAGCCTGGTGGCGATTCTCTCCCTATAAAGGGTGGCCACTTCGGGGAGAGCATGGTATGGGGTTTCGGTGCTCAGCTTCCGCTTGTGCCCGTAATGCTCCCGCACGGCGTTCTCGCAATGCTTGAAGAGGTTGTTGTAAAGTTCGCTGTTGGTGGACTCCAAACTGTACCTGTAATTGCTGGAGCCCTTCCTGTATCGGAAGTGCTTGCGCGCGATGGCGTCGGACACAGCGTCGAGTTCGGCCCGCACCGATGAGCCCTCCAAGGAGTATTCGGCCTCCATCCCCTTCATAACCGCCAGGAACAGCCTCAGGACCTGCTCCATGCAGAACTCTATCGCACAGAAGTTGTTCCCCGGGCTCCACAGGTTGTTGAGGGTCGCAGCCTCCGCATCGGTCAGGTTCAGTTTTTTCTTGTATCGGTTCCCCAGTTTCCACTGCTCATCGTACCAGCTGCTCTGGTAGGTGTCCCGCTGCAGCCTCTCAACCCCCAGGTGGTCCCCCGCCTGTTTCATTTTGGTGATCAGGAAGGATGTGCTGTAGTTTCCGGTTTTCGGGTAATGCAGCGCCAGCGCGGCCAGGTGGTTTTCCAAGATGGCCAGGTTGCGGTGCCTTTCGTAGTCGTTATCTAGCAGATCGAAGAGCAGGATGAAGGCATAATTGGTGTTCCCGTTCAGATCCAGATAAGTGCCTGCCAAGAATGACTCTTTGAAGTACTGATAGAATTTGCGCTGCTCCAAGGAGGCGCCATATAGTTCGCTGTATTGATAGACATACTGGTGGCTCCAGAAGGGTACTCTCCCTTTGAATCCCTCTTTCGCTGTGTTATGGGAGAGTTCTTGAAACCGCTCCTTCGGTTGTGGTTCCTTTGAAAAGTCAATCCTGACATCAAGTCCTGTGACATCAATGATGGAATCGTCCTGTGCGGGATAAACCATACTATTTTCTTTCGATCCATACAGACCCTTATCTTTTTCTTTCCCAAGACTGGTATTGCCTGTTTGACTCACATCTCTTACTATTATCCTATGTGCTTTTCCTGAGTGGTTGACTGGATTAGTATTCTCAATTGTCGCTTTCAAGTCCCTGCGGCTGGATTTATTGATTCCATTGATTGCCGAATGGGGGTTATGAGACTGAATTGGGTCTTTGTTGGGTTTGCTGCCCATACTTCGGATCGCTTTCCAGATGGGGGGGATCAATAAAAGTCCGATCGTCAGAATGAACAGTGCCATCCCAGTGTCACCGCTTGCGAATCCGGCAATGGAGACGAGAGAGAAGAAGAGCCCGAATGACCAGCGGATAAAACTTAAAAGGATTTTCATAGGTAAATGAAATATTTGCTGTCTAGTTCCATCAGATGACTAGTAGCAGTTGGTGGACTTTAAATAGTAGCAAGCCCTTTGTAGCCCTCAGCGAATATAATACAAATGATTAATACCCTTTCAACTAAACAGATAAATGATAGGAAGATGTTTGGTTAAAGAATAAAGCAGATTAGGATGATCGCCTTCGTTATGAGGAGGTGCCGCAATAGTTGTAGCTGGAAGGGGGATAGCTTTGATTGCATATTTTTTGCTCAGTTATCTGTTTCACTTTTCGGGAAGTAAGTGTATTTGAATTAGAATTACAGGGGCAAGGCCCTTTATTCGTTCAGAATGATTAAATAATCTGATATGTAGATGAGTAGGATTTAGCTATACAAAACTCTTAATCGATACTTTGATTTCAATTCTAGGACGAGAAAATCGATTACCTGATTTAGTAAGTTGGGATATATTTTGTAGGGAATGAGATTTATTCATCAAACCAGAGGACAGCTTGAATAAGAAAGTTGTACGTGTATATGTACGCAATAAAAAAAATAAAGGCCTTTAAGTTATTGTCTTGCAGGTCTTTATGAATTTAACTGTGGTCGCGTAGGGAGTCGAACCCAAAACCTTCTGATCGTAGTAGGAATAACAAATTCCTAATTAGCTCTAAAAAAAATTGGAACCTAACTCCTATTTCTGAAGAATAGATAATTAGCAAGATTGTTGCAATATAAGCATAGGCCAGTTCAAAATAGGTTTAGCTGTCTGTGTTACATGCCTTTCTTAATTAAATTACTCGGCTCACTTTTCAAATTTATAGAGTTTCACTCGGTAGAAATTAACTAAAATTAGGGACTGCCTGTTTCATATGTTGAAATCACAGGGGATATGAGCGGTAATGCCGAGGGATACCTGCGGTTCATTGTTTGATAGGAGGTTCAGGTGAATGAACTGGTGCGGGAGTTCGCCTATTAGCAAAATGGATTTAAAAAGGATTGCTGCTGGTGGGCCATAGGTTCGCGGAGATGCCGTGGTTTGAGCACCGAGACCTAGAACCACCCTTACTCAGCAATAGGTTGCTATGTCAACTACTTGGAGATAGGGGAGGTGATCCTGTTCCCGGTATTTGAGATATTGGGAAACAGAGATTCGGAGGCTCTGGAAGTAATCAAGGCGTCTTTCCAGACGGAATATAAAGCCTGCCAACAACAATGAGATTGCATCGGAGGGAGGGCTTTTGTGCTGTGCGAGCTTGCCCCTGAAATTGTAATAGCTTGCCTTGGGTAGTATGGCTTTTTCTAATTAGCTGAACCTAGCTGATGATTAGGCCGGGTGCAGGTTCCCAAACTTTATCATTGTGCTCACACCCATAGAGGTAGTTGCTGCACCCCATGAAGGTGTAGTTATATCCTTTTTTGGAGGTTCCCTTTGACCTGGCCACCAACTCCCCGGTCTTGCACCTCGGGCATTTGCTCCGGGAAGCAGATTCCCGGTGCTCTGTTTCAAGCTCCGTGATGAACTTGGACTTGTTTTGCTCGTGGGCCAAGAAGTACACACGCTCCCTGGCCCTGGTCATGGCCACGTAGAAGAGGCGGCGCTCCTCGCCGTTCTCAAACCGGTCGGCCTCGCTCAGCAGCAGGTTCAGTGACTGGTCGTCAGACATCTCGGCTGGGAAACCGAGCCTACCCGAGTTGCAGTTATGACGACCACAAAATCAGCTTCTAGCCCTTTAGACCGGTGGACGGTCATGAACTCGGCCCTGACCGTACCCAATCCTAATGGGGAATACTCCACCAGGTCCGTAGTGCGGGAGAACACCTTTCCGTTAATCTGCTCCTTTATCTCCCTGTTCCTGTGGATCGTGAAGGTGCCCGTGTCGTCAGAGAGACGGTCGATATCGAAACCGTACCTGCCCAGGATGTAAACCGACTTCTTATTAAGGTCACCGAACTCAACCGCAAGTTCCCGCAAAATCGCGGCCACCGCGGCAATGTCCTTATGGTCGCCTGTTCTGGAATAGCGCAACCTGAAATCGGTCCTCCTGTCAGGGAAGGCGGCTTTAAGGTCCTTCTTGGTCTGGTTGGGGTTCTTCAGGATGAAATCACCGGAGAGTTTAATCAATGGCTCGAAGAACCGGTAGGTGGTCTCTATCCTGGACCTGATGGAGAAGCCGAAGTACCTTTCGAAGTCCTTAAAGAGGGAGATGTCGCTACCCGTGAAGCGGTAGATGGACTGCCAATCGTCCCCCACGCAGAAGAGCCGGCAGGCGGGGTTGGCTTCCCGGAGCGCCTTGATCAGTTTGTACCTCCCGACGGAGATATCCTGGAACTCGTCGATGATAATGTAGTCGAACTCCCTCTTGTAGCGGCCCTCCCGGACCAGGGCCGCGGCGCGGTTGACCATGTCGCTGAAGTCGATCTCCTGCCGCTCAGAAAGATGTCTTTCGTACGCCTCTAAGATCGGGCGGATGATCTGGAGGAAGCGTTTGTTCCTTTTTCTGGTGACCTTGTCTTTGATGCGGTCATTCTTCTCCAGCAGGTCCAGGAAGGAGTGGTTGTTCGACTTCATCAGGCTGAGGAAGGTCTGGAAGAGGGTGAGGAATGCCTCCACCTCTTCGCTTGCCGCCTGCTGGATGATCTCCCACCGCTCACTCGGGGTCTTCGGGGTGAGGACGATGCCCGCCTCCTCAAGGTTCCTTTTTAGGTTGGGGAACAGGGTGTTGTCGGCCATCTCATGGGTGAAAGTCTCGATCAGCGCGGTATTATACTCCCTATGGGTATCCCGAGCCCACTGGGCCTTGGCCAGGTAGGCTGCGTTTGCCTGCTCCTGCGTCTGCCCGGCCTTCCTGAAGAAGGGGGGCACGGTGTTCTCCTTGGAGAGGGCCTGGTGCTCTATGTAGACGCGCCTCTCTCCCTGCGTCACCGTGAAGTCGGGCCGGTACTGGCGCCTCTCATAGGTGGCGGTGTCGTGCTCGTATGGCTGCTCGTACTGGTAGTCCAGGGAGTGGAAGAGCAGGAAGTTGGCGATCTGGCACTCCTCTATGCTCTTGACCACCTCCTGCCGGTAGGTGGTCCTGCCCTGGAAGGTGTGCTCGACAGCCTTGTAGGTCCTGAAGTTCTGGTCCTTCAGGTACTGGATGTGTTTCCCCTGGTCCTCGAACTCCGATGCCTCCCTGGCGGGTTTAAGGAAGTGGGTGAAATAGTCGGTGACGGACTTCAGGTACTCCTCGTCCCTGGTCAGCTCCCTGAACGTCTTGGAGAGGAAGGGCTTAAGCTGGTTGTCATCGAAGATGGTGGGCTGCCGGCCCTCCGCCTCCCGGATCACCTCGATGCCGAAGCTGTGGAAGGTCTTGGCGAGCACGCCCTCCACGCCCACGCGGGAGGCGAGCGTGGCAGCCGACTTCTTGGTGAAGGAGATGAGAAGGATACGGCTGGGGTCGGTTTTGTAGCGGTCCACCAAGTATTTGACCTTCCCCACGATGGTGGTGGTCTTCCCTGAGCCCGCCCCCGCGATCACCAGGTTCGCGTCCTCGTCCTGCACGATGGCGGTCCGCTGCTGAAGGTCCAGCGGGTGGCCCGTCACTGTGTCAAAGAATCCCTTGTAATTCTCTAGCTCCCGCTGGAGGAACACTTGGTTGCACAGGTCCCGCTGCGCCTCGGAGGTCTCATAGTATGAGATGAACTGGTTCAACGGCATCAGGTCCGTCTGGGGGAGTTTCGCCGCCGCTATAGGGTTCTTTTTAAGGGTGGAATACAGTCCCTGGTATCTAGTGCGCCACTCAGTTAAGTCGTGATTGGTAAAGTAACCCAGGCGATCACGGTACAGGAACATGGAAAGCGCCTCCACCGCCTCGCCCTTTCTGCTCAGGAGGTAATCGTAGAGCACCTTTCTGGATTTCTCGTACCTGCGCCACCTGGAGAAGCCGAGGCCCAGGATGACAAGTAGTATAAGAAGGGCATAGAACCCAAGGGTAGCCAGCAAACGGGGAAGCGAGTCAAATGGGGAGGTTGCCCGGCCCAGGTGAATTAGAACTTCAAATTTAACATACTGTTTATATCCGTATATATGAATTAGTAAATGATGTGCATAGTGTTTTAATAAAAAAAGGAGGAAGGCTTCTTTTTCAGGGTCATCGTTTCCCAATCCACCTCGGTCAGCAGCTCGTCATATCCTTTGACCTGGGGATCGTGCCAGTCCGCCTTCTTCCGCACCCAATCCGCCCACTCGCTTAGCTGGTCAGTGTGGCTGTTTCCCGAACGGGCTATGCTTTCCACCTCATTGGCGTACTCCCGCATCACCTTCGCCTGCCGCCAGCGCTCGGCCTCCAGCATCAGTCCTTTTAGCCTGAAAAGCTCCCGTTCCTGCAGTTCCTCCACCTCGCGGCGCGCCCGTGCACGTTCCTCGCGCTCGGCATGCCTCCTTTCTCTCTCTAGCCTTTCTTGAAGCTCCTTTCGGCCCTTCAAGATCAAGGAAGCAATAATTCGGGAAAGCCGCTCTTCTAGCAACTTTGTGTCATCCGCCCATTCCTTCGTGTGAATGTACTTGTACCAGAAGACCAAAGTGCCGGACGGCGTATACTCTGCGCTGGTCCAGGTGCCGCGGTTGACCATGTGCTTGTTCTGTCTCTCCCGGATCCCGATCTCAAGCCGCTCCCCGCTGATGATCGCAAAGGAGCCCCGGTTGTCAATTATGATTTCATGCCCCAGTGCATGCAAGGCTTTGACTAACGTGTCCATGAGCTTGAATGCTCTGGAGGCGGTGGAAGGGGAGACGTAGATGTTTAGCCTCCCGTCGCTGGAGTAGAGGCCGTTGTAGGTTTTATCCTTTCTTTTCCGGTCGAAGGCCTCCTTCGCGGCTGCGGTCAGCGGATGGGGTCTTGTCAGCCTTTCAGGCACTGTGAACAGACTTGCGTGTTTCTCCTCAAGGTCTTTCTGCAAGGAGTTCAGCGCAGCAAGACCGTACGGATCATGGTCATTCGTTTCCATTCCAACACTAAGCCTTGTCTGCTGCTCCCCTTTGTTAGGCTCGGACAAGGGTACCCTCTTGACTTTTTTTCCTGCCTTCACCTTCATCCAGTGCCCAGCCTTGGGTAGTGGCACTTGCATCCTGAGGCATATCTTCCTGAGGCCGTTGTCCGAGAGCCCGTAGCGTTTGGAGAGGGTGGTCATGGGTTCCTCCAACACCATGTCATAAAGTTCCTGTCTTGTAATGGTTTTTACTTCCATATTCAACGAGGTAAATGTTAGGGTTTAAGCAGAGTGATGTTTTGGCCGGATGAAAACTCATGTTTGAGTCTATCGCGTAACGGCCTGGCTGTAAAACCAAAAGTTAAAAATTAATGAGAGTATTGGTCAAATTTAGTCTGGTTCAGGCTAAGTGGACAGCCATCTTATTCCACATCTGCCTTCTTATCCTTATTTTCAGGCCTATATTTTTTAAACTAAGTATGCAGTTAATAAAGCCCAGCATGATCTCGGGTGAGATCATGACCCTTATAGAGGAGGCGGACGAAAAATTGATCATCGTCACGCCGTACTGCCGGATCAGTAAGTGGTACAAGCTCCTCAATAAGCTGGAGGACTTCAAGAGGAGGAGGGTAGGCGTGGAGTTCTACGTAAGGGAGGGGGAGTACGAAAGCGCATGCGAGGTGAGGGCGGTGGGCTTCGATCCCATTGAGATTCCGCATCTGCATGCCAAGTTGTACCTGAATGAGAAGTACGGGATCGTCTCCTCCATGAACCTGCTCCTGAGCTCAGAGACCAATTCCTTGGAGATCGCCTACAAAACCACAACGGAGGTGGAGTATCAGGAGCTTGTGGCCTACTACATGCGATACCTGGTGGGTTCCTCTACTTCACAGGTGAGGGAGACGGAGAACCTTCCTAAAGTTGAGAGCTTTGATTGGAGGGAATACCTTTTCAACGGCATCACCAAGGCTAGCGGGTGGGAGCCTTGGATCCAAGAGAACGAGAACCAGATCCGCGTAAAGACCAACAACACCTATGTTGCAAGCGTTGACAGCGCGCGAGGAGTGTTGCAGATCACAGGGATCGTGACCCAGCGTGAGTTTGAGGAGCTCCAGGCAAAGAGCAGCGGAAGCCACTACTTTGGGAAAGGCTTGGCAATTTCCTTGGTACCCCATAGGGACGGTGACTATAATAGGGTGATGGCCACTACTAAGGAGACTATTCAGACAAAAACGATCAATGAACCGGCGCCAGCTGAGGAGAAAATGGTTGCTGACGCAATAATTGATTTCGTTGCTAAGGTTGATGAGTGGAAGCAGAGCCTGTATTCAGGGAGGCGCTAATGTTTCCAGGGTTGAGCAGTTCTATAGGAATAGTTAGGTGAATCTATCAGTCTATTGGGTGGAACAAAGACAGTAGTAATTTCCAGCAATTAAGCTGGAGATTCACCGGAATTTGCAACCGTTTAGAATTTGAGTAATCAGGAAACGAAGGAGAGTAACAGAATAAGAAATCTATTCTGTTACTTTTTTGTTACTCTATAACAGAAAAAGCCGCTCAAACATCAGTTTAAGCGGCTTTTTGAAGGTTAATTCGTAGTCCGTAGGGGAATCGAACCCCTGTTACCAGAATGAAAATCTGGTGTCCTAACCCCTAGACGAACGGACCATCTTTCGGTTTTGATGGTGCAAATATAGAAGGCTGTTTTTTATTTGCCAAGCCCTCGTTTTAAAATAATTCGTAGTAATGGATAAAATGCTCAAAATGAGCGGGAAAAATTTTTAGTTTGTTTTACCTGTGGGAACATGTAAATTGCCGGGGTTAAACGAGTAATAAAACGTAACAAACATGTCTAAGAAAATAAGAGTAGCCATCAACGGCTTCGGCCGCATAGGCCGTCTTACCTTTAAGACCCTGATTGAGCGCGGTAATGTAGAAGTAGTTGCTATCAATGACTTGACAGACAACGCTACACTTGCACACTTATTAAAATATGATTCCGTACACGGCCGTTTCAACGGAGAAGTGTCTGCTGATGAAAACAGCATCACGGTAAATGGCCAGCGTATTGAAATATACGCCGAGCGGGAACCCAAGAATCTGCCCTGGGGTAAACTTGGCGTTGACGTGGTATTAGAGTCTACCGGCCGTTTCGTAGATGAGAAAGGTGCAGGCGGACACTTAGAGGCTGGTGCCAAAAAAGTAGTGATCTCCGCTCCTGCCAAAGGCAACATCCCTACAGTGGTGTTAGGGGTGAATGAAGAGACCCTGACCGGTGAAGAGACCATTGTGTCCAATGCTTCTTGTACCACTAACTGCTTAGCCCCAATGGCGAAGGTGTTAGACGAGGCCTTCGGGATTGAGAAAGGGTATATTACTACTGTGCACGCGTACACGGCAGATCAGAACCTGCAGGATGCCCCGCACGCTGACCTGCGCCGGGCCCGTGCCGCGGCCTACTCTATTGTGCCTACCTCAACCGGTGCTGCCAGAGCCGTAGGGTTGGTGTTGCCCCACCTGAACAAGAAATTAGACGGTATTGCCATGCGCGTTCCAATTCCAGATGGTTCTTTAACTGACCTTACTGTGATCTTGAAGCGGGAGGTAACCAAAGAAGAAATTAATGCTGCCGTTAAGAAAGCCGCTGACAATGAGTTGAAAGGAATTCTGCAGTATACTGAAGATCCAATTGTTTCTATTGACATTGTAGGCAACCCACACTCGTGCATCTTTGATGCCGAACTGACCTCTACCAACGGCACCCTGGCCAAAGTAGTAGGCTGGTATGACAACGAGTTCGGATACTCTAACCGTGCCGCTGATTTAATTGAGCGTCTGGGCGCTTAACCAGGCAAATAGCATTTTGAAGTGGTGCTGCCTCAGGGCGGCACCACTTTTTTTATGTAGTTTTACCTCAACAGTCGCATTCCGGCCCAAAGGCCATGGCACTACGGTGCCAGGCAATGGGGGCGGGTGAAAAGGGGCTGTTGGCCAACCCGCCAAGCGCAGAAGTTAGTCATGGGCATACCAGAGAAAGCATATTTTATCCTGAATCCCAAATCTGGGGTAAAGAGCAGTGTGAACGTTCCAGCGTTGATTGAGGCGCATCTTGACCATTCGCGCTGGAAGTATGAGCTGCTGTTGACAGAGCACGCCGGGCATGCCACCCAACTAGCCCAGGAAGCCGCTGCCCAGGGGGCCAGGCTGGTGGTGGCGGTAGGGGGAGACGGTACGGTGAACGAAGTGGCCAGGGGGCTTCTTCAAACATCCGCGGCGCTGGGAATTCTCCCCAAAGGGTCTGGCAACGGGCTGGCGCGCCACCTGGGGATTCCGCTGGTTCTCCCGCAGGCATTGGCCCTGCTCAATAAACCCACATTTGGAAGAATAGACTCCTGCGCCATTAACGGCCATCCGTTTTTCTGTACTGCCGGTATTGGCTTTGACGGGGTGGTGAGCTCTGCGTTTGCCAACAGCACCAAGCGGGGCTTGAGCAGCTATATTCAACTGGTGGTGAAAGAATTCAGGAGCTATCAATCACAGATGGCCACCGTGCGGGTCAATGACCATGAACTAACGTCTGATTTCTTTGTAGTGGCATTTGCCAACGCGTCCCAATATGGGAACAACGCCTATATTGCGCCAATGGCCAATATACAAGACGGATTATTAGACGTTTGTCTGATTAGGCACGTGGGGTTGGCAGAGGCCCTGCAGCTGGGGTATGGCCTGCTGACCAAACAGATAGCCCATTCCAACTTGGCAGAGTTCCACACGTGCGCCACGGTGTCGGTGCACAGTGAGCAGCCCCTGCATTTTCACGCAGATGGGGAATTTGTGGGGCTGGCGAATGCGTTTGAAGTACAAATGTTCCCTACATCCCTAGAAGTAGTGGCGCCCGCTGACCAATTAATATAAGGTATGAGCAAAAACAAGAAAAACCGGGAGGGGGTGGTGTATTCCACCAACCCAGACTTTGAATATGATTACCAGCAGGAGGGGCAGGTGACTACGTTGCCGCCTCAGCAGCAGAACCTCAGGGTGCAGTTAGACAAGAAAGCAAGGGGCGGCAAGCAGGTGACCTTGGTCACCGGATTTGTGGGGCAGGACGAAGACCTGCAGGCACTGGGGAAACTCCTGAAAAATAAATGTGCGGTAGGGGGGAGTGCCAAAGACGGCGAAATCTTTATCCAGGGTGATTTCAGGGACAAGGTTCTCCAACTGCTGGTAGACCAAGGATACAAAGCTAAGAAAGCAGGCGGGTAAAGAAAGTAGCTTTTCCTGTTTTGGGGCTGTTTTTCAGAAAACAGCCCCAAAACAGAAACGCCACCAATGGCATTGGTTACCGCTGCTTTTAAGACTTATTCTGCAAGTACGACAAAGCTTTTTCCAGGTCTGCGGGAGTGTCAATGCCAATGGTTTCTATTTCTGTGATGGCGGTGACAATACGGTAGCCGTTTTGCAGCCAACGCAGCTGTTCCAGAGATTCTGCCTTCTCTAAAGAAGAGGGGGGGAGTTGCGTGATTTCAGCGAGTACTGTACTGCGGTACCCATAAATGCCAATGTGTTTAAAATACGTGTGCTGATCTAGCCACTGCTGCTCTTCCACACCGCGCAGATACGGGATTGGCTGCCGGCTAAAATAGAGGGCCTGCCCCTGCTCGCCCACCACCACCTTGGGGCTGTTGGGGTTGAAGAGCTCCTCCTGGCTCTGCACCACCTTTATGAGGGTAGCCAGCTGCGCCTCGGGTTGGGCAAAACAGGCGAGGACCTTGTCTATTTGCTCCGGCTGAATAAAAGGCTCATCCCCCTGTATGTTCACCACTACCTCAAACGGCTCCTGTACCTGTTGGAGCGCCTCGTAGCACCGGTCAGTACCGCTTTGGTGGTCAGGAGAGGTCATCACCGCAGTTCCGCCAAAGGCCATGACGTGGTCAAAAATCCTGGCATCATCTGTGGCTACCACCACCCCGTCAAGGGTAGATTTCTGCGCCTGCTCATACACCCGTTGAATCATTGATTTTCCGCCTATTTCAACCAGCGGCTTTCCCGGAAATCTGGTGGAGGCGTAGCGGGCAGGTAGTATGCCAAGGGCTTTCATAGGCAGTTGCGTTTGGTTAAAGTTCATCCGGTTCTTCGGTTTCAAAGATACAACTTAAAGCCGTTCTTCCGTTTGGCAGCCAGGTACCGGTAGAGGGAAAAAGAAAAGAAGGAAACCTGAAGAATAAACCAAAAGCGGCTGCCAAAAAGCCTTAAGCCAACAGATCCTGCCTCTGTATAAATTGGAGAACCCGCAGTTTTTTGATAACTTACACCGTAATTGGAACCGCAAATTCTTTTTTTTGTTCCGAAAGAGGTTAAAAAAAACGGGTCTGATTTTTGAAGGGTGGGGAGGTACGGTAGTCATTGCACTTTTTTTGCACTTGCCTTTGATCAACGTTTACTACTAAGAGTTAAGAGTTCATAATGAAGAAGTTTGTGTTTGGATTGGGAGTATGCCTGGCATTGGGGGGAACTGCTTCAGCTGGTACCATGGCTGTGCGGGATTCTGTTGGTGTAAAAACCCAGAATGGCAAAACCTACATCACCCATAAGGTAGAACCCAATGAAACCTTGTATGCGTTGTCGCGCAAATACGGGGTGGCCGTTGACAAGATTGTGGCAGCCAACAAGAACATTGAAAAGTCTATCATGGTGGGCCAGATTGTCCTGATTCCCGTGGCAGGGGCAAAAGCTGCCACCAGCACCGCTGCCACGCCCGCCAAACCTTCACCCGCTACCACCGCCAGCCCTGCGGCCAGCCGCACGTACGCCGTTGATGGCAAAGGCAATAAAATGCATGCCGTGAAAGCGGGCCAGACCCTGTTCTCCATTTCAAGGCTGCATGAGGTAACCGTTGAGGACATCAAGAAATGGAATAAACTTACAAGCAACAATGTGGTAGTGGGGCAGAACCTGGTTGTGGGGGTTGGCGCCAATACAGCATCTGGCAAGGCTGACATCTACGTTCCTGAAAAAGATGATGCCGTGGTTGCCGCTAAAACCCCGGAGGCACCCGCCGCTTCTACCCCGCCCGCCAACTCTGCTCCGGTGACCGCTACCACCGCCAAGCCCAGTCCTAAAGCAGAACCTGAAGAGGAGAAGACTTCCGCCAGAACCACTGAGTATGTATCGCGCATCAATGAGAGCGGGATGGCAGAGCAGATTGACACGAGATCAGATGCCAACAAGTTCCTTGCGCTGCACAAAACAGCCCCGGTGGGGACCATCATGGCGGTAAAAAACCCCATGAACGACCAGACCGTGTATGTGCGCGTGATAGGCAAATTGCCCGCAACCGGTGACAATGACAAACTGGTGCTGAAGCTTTCAAAAAAGGCCTGCCAACAAATTGGCGCGGTTGACAAACGGTTCAGGGTAGAGGTGTCTTACATGCCTTAAATCCTGTTTCCGGCTTGTTTTCCGGAAAAGAGGCGAAAAACGGAAAGCTGCCGCAGCTCCCGCTTTTCGCCTCTTTTGTCTTTACCGCGTTCATAGAGCCCTAAAAAGTATCAATTCTTACTTCCCAATCCCTAATTAAAATAAGGTGTCTTATTCCCACGCCCACGTCAAAGCCCTGTTAGATGACCGGTACCAGCGGTACAACACCCCAGACTTTATTCCAAATGACCCGGTGTCTATTCCGCACCTGTTTTCTCGCAGGCAGGATGTGGAGATTGCCGGTTTTTTTGCCTCCATTTTGGCTTGGGGACAGCGCAAGACCATCATTAACAAGTGCAGGGAGCTGCTGCAGCGCATGGACCACGCGCCGTACCAGTTCATTCTGCAGCACCAGGAGAATGACCTGAAGCAGTTGCTCGGGTTTAAGCACCGCACTTTCAATGACACTGATTTGCTGTACCTGGTGTACTTCTTCCGGTGGTTTTATGAGCAGCACGAGAGCCTGGAGGTGGCTTTTCTGGGCAGTCCTGAGAGAGAAGCCGTGAACCAGAAGCAGAGGCTGGAGAATTTCTATCAACTGGTGTTCTCCCTGCCTGACGCACCGCACCGCACGCGCAAACACATTTCTACGCCCGCCAGGAAATCAGCGTGTAAGCGCATCAATATGTACCTGCGCTGGATGGTCAGGAAAGACAGCCACGGCGTTGATTTCGGGATCTGGGGCAGAATTCCCACCGCAGACCTGGTCTGCCCCTGTGATGTGCATGTGCAGCGGGTGGCCCGAAAGCTGGGGCTCCTTCAGCGCACGCAGTCAGACTGGGCCATGGCCGAAGAACTGACCCAGCACCTGAGAGCCTTTGACCCGGTAGATCCGGTGAAATATGATTACGCCCTCTTTGGGCTGGGGGTGGAGGAGAAGTTTTAGGAGCCTTTTCCGTTTTCGGCCTACTTTTCTGAAAACAAACCAAAAACAGGAACAGACCTGCTAAGGGAGGATTTTCAGCAGAGTGCGAAAGAATGGTTAAAAAAAACGTGAAAGCACAGACGGGTCTTTATCTGTAACAATATATTTACTAAAGATCAAAATTATAACAAATTTCTTTCCCCCTGCCGGAACAAGCCGCCGCGGCAATCTGTTCTACAATGCTGGGCAATAGCGTTTTTAAGCTACTTTTGCGAAAACAGCCTGAAAACAGAAACAACCTCAGCTACATCCAGCTGAAATAACTATCTGTCCGTGAAAAGGCAGGAGAAGGTGCACCCTGTGCGGTTTGTGATGAAGGCAGACGTGGGGTGGTAAAACAGCCGGGGCAAGCTATTCTGAGACTTCGTAGCAGAATAGGCAGATGGTAGACAAGTAAAAAGAACAACAACAGAACAAACAAGTAAGCTTGATATATCCAACTAATTTTGAACAGAAGATAGGGTTTGGCCAGATCAGAGAGATGCTGGCAGATGCCTGTCTAAGTGCGCTGGGCCGCCGGTTTGTGGAGCGCGTGCAGTTTCTGGACCGCTTTGACCTGGTGCAGCGCCTGTTGCAGCAAACGCATGAATTTGCCAACATCTTACGGGCCGGGGAAGATTTTCCGTCCAGCTACTATTTTGACGTGACTGAGCATTTGAGCCGCGCCGCCTTAGAGGGGGCGTTCCTGGAGGTGCGGGGCGTGTTTGAAATCAAAATGTCACTGCGGGCCATAAGGCAGGCGCTGGGGTTCTTCGTGGAGTCTGAGGAAGGCATGTACGAGGCGCTCAAAGCCCTGACCAAAGACGTGGAGGTAGACCGCCAACTGGTGGCGGCCCTGGAGAAACTGGTAGATGACGCCGGAAACGTGAAAGAAGACGCGTCTCCTGAGCTGCAGCGGGTAAAGCGGGATTTGATTGGCCAGCAGACACAGCTGCGCAAGCAGATCAGCAGCATTATGCGCCATGCCAAACAAGAGGGCTGGACCCCCGGTGATGCCGAGCCTACCGTGCGCGGTGGCCGTCTGGTAATTCCTGTCATTGCCGAATACAAACGCCGGATCAAAGGTCTGATCCATGATGAATCGGCCACCGGCCAGACCGTGTACCTGGAGCCGGAGAGCGTGTTTGAGCTCAACAATGACATCAAAGACCTGGAGAATGCCTACCACCGGGAGCTGATCAGGCTCTTGACGGCGGTGACCAATCAGGTGCGGCACCATCTGCCGTCGCTGAGAAAGGCGTACCAGTTTTTGGCGCTCCTGGACTTTATCAGAGCCAAAGCGGTAGTGGCCAATAAGATAGGAGCTGTCATGCCAGAGCTGCATAAGCGGCCGTTTATCAAATGGAAAGATGCCCGCCACCCTATTCTGCACCTCACCATGCAGGCACAGGGCAAGAAGGCGGTGCCCTTAAGCCTGGAACTGGACCAGGAGCAGCGTATCCTGTTAATCTCAGGGCCAAACGCCGGGGGTAAATCAGTGGCTATGAAAACAGTAGGCTTGCTGCAATACATGCTGCAGTGCGGGCTGCTGATTCCGGTGGCCGAGGGTTCTGAGGCCGGTCTGTTTGGGGATGTGTTCCTGGACATGGGCGATGAACAGTCCATTGAGAATGACCTGAGTACCTATAGTTCGCATTTGCAGAACATGAAGCAGTTTCTGCTGTTTGCAGACAGAAAGTCACTGGTGCTCATAGACGAGTTTGGCACGGGGACCGAGCCTTCGCTGGGCGGGGCCATTGCCGAGGCTGTGCTGGGGCAGCTGCATCAGCAGAAAGTGTTTGGCGTGATCACCACCCACTATACCAATCTCAAAAACTTTGCCGAGCGCACCCCTGGAATGGTGAACGGTGCCATGCGCTACAATCCCGCTGAACTGCAGCCGCTGTACCAGTTGGAGATTGGCAAGCCCGGCTCCTCGTTCGCGCTGGAGATTGCCCGCAAGATTGGCCTGCCCAGGAACATCATTGAAAAAGCCGGAACCCTGGTGGGCAAGGAGAAGATCAGATATGATAAACTCCTGGAGCAACTGGAGCAGGAAAAAACCGACTTTGAGCGCCGCAATGCCACCGTGGCCAAGCAGGAGCGCAAGCTGCAGAAGGCGGTAGAAGAATACACTGCCCTGAAGCAACATCTGGAGGAAAGCAAGCAGGACATTATCCGGACGGCCAAAGGCCAGGCCAAGCTTCTGCTCAAAGACGCGAACCAGCAGATAGAAAGCACCATTGAGCAGATCAGGAAAAGCCAGGCTGAAAAGGAGCAAACCAAAGCGGCCCGTCAGCAGCTGGAGACCTTTAAAGAAAAGCTGACGCCTGATCCTAAACCGGTTGTAAGGCGCACCAGCGGGGCTGTACCTACCGGACCGCTGCAACCCGGTGAAAAGGTGGTGCTGGTGGGGCAGGACTCGGTGGGCGAACTTCTGGCGGTGAAAGGAAAAACCGCCGAGGTGAGCTTTGGCGGCCTCAAAACCATTGTGAAGCTGGAGAAGCTGGAGCGGCCAGACATGGCCGTGGTCAAGCAGAAAGAGAAGAAAGCCAATGAAGAACAGGCTTCAGCCCCTTCTAAGGGGCTGGATGTGACCCAACGCATGGCTGACTTTGTCCATACGCTGGACGTGCGCGGCAAATATGCCGAAGACGCCCTGACCACCGTCATGAATTTTCTGGATGACGCCATTATGCTGGGCATACCAGAAGTCAAGATCATTCACGGCCGCGGCAACGGCATCCTTAAGCAGGTGGTACGGGATTACGCCCGCAGCCAGCGGGAAGTAGCCAGCGTGAGTGATGAACACATTGAACGGGGCGGTGACGGTGCCACCGTGATTGTGCTGAAGTAATTGCTTTGGGCGGCCGAGGCCCGAAAGCAGGGCCGTTCAAAAGGCCGGAAGGGCAGAGGAACAGACTGCCGCAGGCGGGTTCTCCACAGCGGCACCTGGTATAAGCTGTTTTGGGGCTGTTTTTCTAAAAACAGCCCCAAAACGTAAAACAGGAAAGGCTGGTCATTCTACCAGCCTTTCCTGTTTCTGCAGTTGTTTCAGCAGTAGGCGCCCCCGTGCATTGATGGCTTTTCCGCCTTTGGCCATGTGCTGGTGAATCAGCTCCAGGACCTCCTGCTGCAACCAGGGCTGTTGCATAGACAGGTCAGTGAGTGACTGGAGGCAGATGGCTTTCACAAACTGGTTGTGCAGGTGCTGCAGCCAGAATTCCAGCCGCTCTATTACCAACGGCAGGTCCTCCTCCTCCCAAGACAGCTGCCCCAGCAGCGCCGGGAGGCAGTAGTTAAAAGCCGGGTCCAGATTGGGTTGGGCCAATTGGTGTAAAATTTCCTTTCGGTACGGCTGGAGCCAAAGCGGCTGTTGCTTGGCAACGGCTTCCACCACATGGGCGGCTCTGGCTCTGAGTACAGCGTCTGTATGATACAACCCCGGCCACAGCTGTTCCAGTGCCTCCTGCCCCTGCTGGAGCAGGTAAGCCGCTACCTCATCGGCGCGGCCTTTTCCTGCGCTCTTTCCTTCGGCCAGGGCCGAAATCAACTCAGTAGTGGTCATGGCATACAGTTAAGGTGAGAGCTTGTTTACATGTTGATTCTGCAAGCGAAAACGGGGAGCGAAAGGTTCTTCTATAGCGTTTTTTGAGCAGCATACGCCCGCTATGGTGCGAGTCAACCGCGAAGTCAGGTTCTTTTGACACCCGTTTGCAGCGCAAAAGGCAAATTTAAACATGCTCTGTAATGGTTTTTCTGTTTTGGGCCTGTTTTTCTGAAATCAGGCCCAAAACAGAAAGAGCGCTAAATAATGTTCACTTCTGGGGTGAGGGCTATGCCAAACTTCTCCTGCACAGATTGAATCACCGCGTAGGCCAGCTCTTTTACCTCATTGCCCGTGGCGCCGCCGTAGTTTACCAGCACCAGCGCCTGGTCTTTGTGCACGCCGTGTTTGCCCAGGACTTTCCCCTTCCAGCCGCACTGTTCAATCAACCAGCCCGCGGGTACTTTTACCACGTCTCCGCTCACCGGGTATCCCGGGAGGGAGGGGTGCTGGGCTTTCAGGGCGTCAAACTGTTCTTTTGGGATTTCGGGGTTTTTAAAAAAGGAGCCCGCGTTGCCAATCTTGGCGGGGTCTGGCAGTTTGCTTCTTCTAATGTGGCAAACGGCCGCACTGATGGCTTTCAGGCTCAACTCTTTTACCTGCTGCTGCGCCAGGGTGTCTTGAATGGCCCCGTAAGACGTGTTGTACTGGTGGGCGTCCCGGGTCAGGCGCAGCGTAACGGAGGTAACAATGTAGTTGCCTTTGGCCTCTTTCTTGAACACGCTCTCGCGGTAGCCAAACCCGCACTGCTCCTTGCTGAACGAAACCAGTTGGCCAGTTGCAATTTCCAGGGCCTCCAGCGAAACAAAGGTGTCTTTCAACTCCACCCCGTAGGCGCCAATGTTCTGCAGCGGGGCCGCACCCACCGTGCCCGGAATCAGGGAGAGGTTCTCAATGCCCCCCAGATCCTGCTCAATGGTGTAGAGCACCAGGTCATGCCACGTCTCGCCGCTCCCCGCCGTCACCAGCACATGTGTTCCGTCCGGATCCTCTTGCCGTGAGAGGCCTTTGATGCGGTTCAGGAGAACGGCGGCCTGCACATCCTGCGTAAGCAGCACATTACTGCCGCCGCCCAGAATCAGCAACGGAAGCGGCTTTACCTCAGGGTGCTGGAGCAGCTCCTGAAGTTCCTGTACAGAGGTGAACTCTGCCAGTACCGCGGCTTTGGCGTCTATCCCGAAGGTATTGTAAGGTTGCAGTGAGGCCTGGCGTTGAATCTTCATGTGCAGAAAATGGTGTGTTCCCGCAAAAGTACGGAAACCGCAACAGAATTCAGAAGCTGCGGCAGCCGGCAAGCCGCCGCTTCTGCATAATTCCAGTTTTGGGGCTGTTTTTCAGAAAACAGGCCTAAAACAGGATAGCACGTTTGCCTGTATTTTTTACGAACTTGCAGGTTCAATCTCAGGATCAACTAGTATTTAGATACCATGGCGGCAAAAAAAGCATCTCAAGATTTCAACATGACGGCCATTACCCTGGCAGGGCTGGAAGAAGTACTGGCGCAGGAACTCAGTGACCTGGGGGCGAAGTTTGTGAAACCGGGGGTGCGGGCCGTGACTTTCAGCGGAAACCAGTACCTGCTCTACCAGGCCAACCTCTGCTGCCGCACTGCTATCAGAATCTTAAAGCCGTTTGCCCAGTTCAAAGCCCGCGACGAAAAAGAGCTGTACCTGAAGGTGCGGGAGCGCGACTGGGATGAATTCATGACTCTGGACAGCACCTTCGCCATTAATGCCGTGGTATCCCGCTCCACGTTTGAACACTCCCTGTACGTGGCCCAGCTCACCAAAGACGCCATTGTAGACCAGTTCCGGGAGAAGACCGGCCGCCGCCCCAATATTGACGTGACCACCCCAGACGTACGCCTGCACCTGCACATGCACGAGAACATTGTCACGCTGGCGCTTGATTCATCGGGTGATTCGCTCCACCGCCGGGGTTACCGGCAGCAGACCAACGTGGCCCCGCTCAACGAGGTGCTGGCCGCAGGTATTCTGCTGTTGAGCGGCTGGGACAAGAAAACCGCCCTCTATGACCCTATGTGCGGCTCCGGTACGTTTCTGACCGAAGCGGCTATGCTGGCGCATAACATAGTGCCGGGTGTTTACCGCAAAGACTTCGGGTTTATGCGCTGGCCAGATTATGATGAGGCCATGTTCCACAAAGTGTACCAGGCGGTGCTGGCCCAGGAGGACCCAGACAATCCGGTAGAGATCTACGGCTCAGACATAGACCCAGACTTTGTGGAGGCCGCCTTCCAAAATTTAGAATATGCCGAACTGGACCAGTATGTGCGGGTAAAAGAGGTGGATTTCAAAGTGGCCTCCAAGCCAGAAGAAAAGGGCCTCCTGATTATGAACCCCCCGTACGGGGAGCGAATTGGCGACGAGCGTGAAATCAACGGCCTCTACAAAATGATAGGCGACACCCTCAAGACCAATTTCCAGAACTGGGACGCCTTTGTCTTCACGGGCAACCTGGAGGCCGCCAAACATATTGGCTTAAAGCCCTCCAGAAGAATTCCGCTGTATAACGGGCCCATAGAATGCCGCTTGTTTAAGTACGAGCTGTACGGGGGCAGCCGGCGGGAGAAGGAGCATCTGGTTGGGGAAGAAGAATAACAAAATAGCCCGGTTGCGTTTCCGGGCTATTTTTTTGAAATCAGGGCAAAAACAGATGATTAGATGAGTCTGCGCCGGCGCAGGAACCAGAAACCGGCCAAAATCAACAGCAGGGGCCACAGGTAACATACGCCCACCACCAGCGTGATAAACATCTGCCAGCCGGTACCAAGGGCGTTGTAGAGCCGTACACCCAGCCCACTTCTTTCAGAAAAGCTCATGGGCACAATCTGATATACCTCCAGTTCAATGGTGCTGTAGGCCGTTTGGCGTTGGAGGTGCTTCAGGCGGGCATCTGCACTTTCAATCTCTTCCCTGATGCTCTTCAGCTGCTGCTCTACGTCCAGTACCTCCTGAATGCTGTTGGCCTGTTTCAGCAGGGTCAGATACCGTTGCTCTACGGCTCTTTTGGCCACCAACCGCGCCTGTACATCTATGTATTCCATGGCCACATCTTCTGCGCCCAGTTTTCTATGGTCCAGCTTGATGCTCTCCTGCTCCAGTTGCTCCAGCAGCGCAGAAAACTGGTCAGGCTTCACCTTGATCTTAAAGCTCATGGCCAGTTGATCCTGTTGTTGGTGCTGAAACGTAGAGACCAGAATGGCGTCAGCATTTTTAACGGTAGCTTCAATGCGCTGGGTGCTGCTAGCGAGGTCTTCCACCTGAAATTTCACCTGGGCGTTTTTAATCAGCATTTGCTTTTCTGGGTTGGCCGCCGTGGGTGCTGCAGGGTTCACAGAAGCTGCCCCGGTCTCTGCCGCTTCTATCTGGGCTGTCATTGTGCCTTCTTCCTGGGGGGCAGCGCAGCCACTGAGCAAAGAAAGGGCTACCAGCAGAAGGCCAAAAAGGAGAGAGGTGTTTTTTGTTTCCATAGCCGAAGGTTTTCCCCTTAATGCATTCATCTACAGTATGGTAACCCAAAAATTGAGCACAATAAAAAGGGCTGCTTTTGCGTTTCCGGGCTGTTTTTAAGAAAACAGACCCAAACCAGAACTCTGGTGAAATGCGCCCGGAATGGCTGTAAACGCAGAAAGGGAGCCTGTACCGGGCTCCCTTTGCTATTCAAAAATAATTTTCAGTTACAGACGCGTAATCTGTGCCCCAATGGCGTTCAGACGGCCGTCAATGTTCTGGTAACCGCGGTCAATCTGCTCAATGTTGTGAATCACGCTACGGCCTTCGGCCGAAAGGGCGGCAATCAACAGGGCCTGACCCGCTCTGATGTCAGGGGAGGTCATGGAGATTCCGCGCAGCGGCACCTGCTTGTTCTGGCCAATCACTGTGGCCCGGTGTGGGTCACAGAGAATAATCTGCGCGCCCATGTCAATCAGTTTGTCTACAAAGAACAGGCGGCTTTCAAACATTTTCTGGTGAATGAGTACCGTTCCCTTGGCCTGGGTGGCCACCACCAGCGCGATGCTCAGCAAATCTGGCGTGAAGCCGGGCCAGGTATGGTCAGAAACAGTCAGGATAGAGCCATCTATGTAGGTGTCAATTTCATAAGAGTCCTGGGCCGGAATGTAAATATCATCGCCCCTGAACTCCATCTGGATGCCCAGCCTGCGGAACGTATCTGGGATTAGCCCCAGCTCCCTGATCTGCGCGTCTTTGATGGTGATTTCAGAACCGGTCATACCCGCTAAGCCAATGAAGGAGCCAATCTCAATCATGTCTGGCAGCATGCGGTGCTCAGTACCGCCCAGTTTCTCCACGCCCTCAATGATAAGCAGGTTGGAGCCAATGCCGTTGATTTTCGCGCCCATGCGCACCAGCATTTTGCAAAGCTGCTGCAGGTACGGCTCACAGGCGGCGTTGTAGATGGTGGTGATGCCTTCGGCCAGCACGGCCGCCATCACAATGTTGGCGGTTCCGGTCACAGAAGCTTCATCCAGCAGCATGTACGTGCCTTTCAGGTTCTTGCCTTCCAGGTGGTAGAAGCTGTCTTCAGAGTCATAGGTGAACTTAGCCCCTAGTTTCTCAAAACCAATAAAGTGGGTGTCCAGACGGCGGCGGCCAATTTTGTCCCCGCCCGGTTTAGGCAGCTTTGCCATCCCAAAACGGGCCAGCAAAGGCCCTAAAATCATCACAGATCCTCTAATGGCGCGGGCCTGGTCAATAAATTTCTCTGAGGTGAGGTAGTCCAGGTTCACGTCTTCGGCCTGGAAGATATACGTGTCTGGCGCTGTCTGCTCCACCTGTACGCCCATGTCCCGCAGAAGCTCAATGAGCTTGTTCACGTCCCTGATGTTAGGGATGTTAGAAATAATCACGGGGTCAGGGGTCAGTAAGACCGCACACAGAATTTGCAGCGCCTCGTTTTTTGCTCCCTGCGGAATAATTTCGCCTTTTAAAGGTCGGCCACCTATTACTTCAAAAGAAGCCATGCGTTCTTACTTATTCTTTCTGTTGTTCTGATTCTTGTTCTGGTACCCTTTGTTTTTCTGGTTGTTAGGGTAGTTGTTGTTGCTGGGGCCCTGCGGGGTTTTGATGTTGCTCTCAAAGAGGCCGCCTTTCTCTAACAACGCAGAATCCAGGTCCAGCTCACCTTTAGAGAGGTCGCGCAGGTTTTCCAGGATGACCTGGTCTGTGACGCTGTCTTTGTTGTAGGTGCGGTACAGCACTTTCATGAGTTTGCCAATTGAGATGATGGCGGCCTCCCGCTCCTGGGCATCATTGATCTGCTTGGCTTTCTCAATGAGGCGCTCCAGGTTGGTGCCATAGTGCATGTACTTGGGAGTATGGCTGGGGTAGTCTACCTTCTGCGGCTTGTCATTGAGGTACTCCATGGCACTCAGCTGGAAGGGGGCGTCTACGTCCAGCTTGCCGTCTGACATCACGTACAGGTGATTCCAGAGAGTCTGCTGGGCATCCTGAATGTCTTTCACATTCGGGTTCAGGCGCCCCATCAGGTTTACCAGCAACTGGGCCAACTGCGTACGCTTGGTGCGGTCATCAACGGTTAAGATATACTGGACAATGTTTTGCACGTTGCGGCCGTACTCCCGCAGTAAAAGCTCTTGCTTGAAAGTTGAACTGGCTACCATATCTATGGGTTGGATTGCTGTGTCAAAAATAGGAAAAATTAGTTGGTAGTTATTCGTTGTTCGTTATTAGTTAGGACAAAACCTCAAAATGAGGAGCCATTTGGGAGAAGGAAAGGTAAGTGAATAAACCATTTTCCGTTTTGGGGCTGTTTTCACAAAAACAGCCCCAAAACGGAAATGGCCGGATTGCGAACAACTAATAACTAAGAACGAATAACTACTAATTACGCATGTATACGCAGCTTGGCAAAACTCAGGAGCAGTGTTTTCTCACCCACGCCCTCAAAAGTAATGATGGCTTTGGTGGAATTGCCCTGGGTGTCCATCTTGGTGACGGTGCCAAACCCGAATTTAGGATGCTCTACGCGCATTCCGGCCTGCAGGTTAGACGTGTCACTGGGCGTGAAGTCGGTTGGCGGGGTATAAGACGGGGCCGCTGCCGGTTTGCGAGCGGGCGTGATCAATTGCGCCGCGGGTGTCTTGCGCTGCAGCACTTTCTCTAACGGGCCACGCTCATCGCCAAACTTGAAGTTCAGGAACTTGGGGTCAATCTCGTCAATGAACCGGCTTTTCTCAGCGGCCCGCAGGTTGCCCCACTGGTAGCGGCTGGTGGCGTAGGAGAGGGTCAGTTTTTTCTCAGCCCGGGTAATGGCCACGTAGAACAGACGGCGCTCCTCCTCCAGATCAGCACGGCTCTGCATCATCATCTGGCTGGGGAACAGGTTTTCCTCCATGCCCACAATGAACACGTTCCTGAACTCCAGACCCTTGGCCGAGTGGATGGTCATCATGGTCACGTACTCGCCTTCGTCCTCTTTCTTGGTGTCTGCGTCTGTGAGCAGGGCAATGTCCTGCAGGAAGTTGGCCAGTGATTTGTCTTCGCGCTCGGGGTCGTCTACAAACTCCTTGATGGCGTTCAGGAGCTCCTGAATGTTCTCATAGCGGGCCAGGCCTTCCACTGATTTGTCTGCGTACAGATCATCTACCAGCCCTGAGTGTTTGGCAATGTAGGTGGCGGCGTCAAAGGCGTCTTTCTGCTCAGCCATCACGGCAAAGCTCTTGATTTTGGTGGCGAACTCTTCAATGGCGGCCCCGGCTCTACCGGCTAATACCTGGTTGGCGTGGCTCACAATTTCCCAGATGCTGTGGTTCATCTCATTGGCGGTAACAATGAGTTTCTCTACGGTGGTCTCGCCAATGCCACGTTTAGGGTAGTTGATGACCCGGCGCAGCGCCTGCTCGTCATTGTGGTTGATGGCCAGCCGCAGGTATGCAATCAGGTCTTTGATTTCCTTGCGCTGGTAGAACGACAAGCCGCCCACAATGCGGTACTTGATGTTCATCTTGCGCAGCGCCTCTTCCATGGCCCTACTTTGGGCGTTGGTGCGGTACAGAATGGCGAAATCCTCATAGGAGAGGTGGTTGTTCATCTTCTCCTCAAAGATGGCGTGTGCCACCAGCTTGCCCTCCTCATTGTCTGAGCTGGCCTTGATGACGTCAATCAGCTGGCCTTCCTCATTCTCAGAGAACACATTCTTGCGCAGCTGGGCCTTGTTGTTCTTGATCACTGAGCTGGCCGCGTTCACAATGTGCTGGGTAGACCGGTAATTCTGCTCCAGCTTGAACACCTCCAGCTCCGGGTAGTCTTTCTCAAAGTTGAGAATGTTCTGGATATCCGCGCCGCGGAAGGCATAGATACTCTGAGCATCATCACCCACCACGCAAATGTTACGGTCTTTGGCTGAGAGCTTGCGGGTGATCAGGTACTGGCTGTAGTTGGTATCCTGGTACTCATCTACCATCACGTACTTGAAGATGTGCTGGTACTTGTTGAGCACGTCTACATGGTCTCTGAACAGCACGTTGGTGTTGAAGAGCAAGTCATCAAAGTCCATGGCGCCGGCCCTGAAACAGCGCTCAGCGTAGGTTTTAAAGATCTGCCCAATCTTGGGCCGAAGGGCGGCCTCATCATCTGCCTGAATGGCGGGGTCGCGCAGGTACTGGGCTACAGAGATCAACTTGTTCTTGGCGCCTGAAATCCTGCCCAGCACCACGTTGGGCTTGTAGAGCTTGTCATCCAGGTTCATCTCCTTCACAATGTTCCGGATCAGGGTTTTGGAGTCATCTGAGTCATAGATGGTGAAGTGGCTGGGGTAGCCAATCTTCTGGGCCTCTGCCCTCAGAATGCGGGAGAAAACAGAGTGGAAGGTTCCCATCCAGAGGTTCTTGGCCTCCGGGCCCACCACCTTCTCTATACGCCCGCGCATCTCTTTGGCCGCCTTGTTGGTAAAGGTCAACGACAGAATGTTGAACGGGTCTACGCCCTTGTTGAGCAAATGCGCAATGCGGTAGGTCAACACTCTGGTTTTGCCGGAGCCCGCACCGGCAATAATCATACAAGGGCCTTCCGTATTTAAAACAGCGGCGCGCTGCGAGTCATTCAGGAGTTTTAAATAATCCATGCGTACTATCGTCCTTTCTTCAGAAGAAACACAAATTTACGGAAAAAGGTGGCAAGTTCAGGGGCTAGCCAAAAGAAAGCCTGCTTCTGTATAAGAAGCTCTTTTTCTTTTAAAATTCAGCTTTTCTAAACATATTGTGGTTTCAGCGATTCTGGTAGGCTGTTCCAGGTTTGTGCGGGGGCACTAACCAGAGCGCTTGGAACCACTGAGTTTCAAATGGTCAAAATATTTCCGTCTTCATGTGAAAGCTTATATTGGGCTAGCAGAGAGACTAAACCAACTTTGACAGACAGACAGACAGACAGACAGACAGACAGACAGACAATAGGTATATCAATGGATTATTATAAAAGTGACATCATCTCTATCACGTATGAGGAGGAGCTGAAGCTGGTGCGCACCCGCTGGAAAGGGTTTGCCAACAGTGATGAGTACCGGGCCGTCTTGGACGTGTATCTACAAGTAGTACAAGAGAAGGAGGTGGTGCGGTGGATTGGCGACAATACCAACGCCAAGGCTATAAGACCAGCTGACCAGGAATATACAGCCTTAGAATGGGCCCCTCGGTTTGCAAGAGCCGGAAGTTTAAAGAAAATGGCAGTGATTGTGGCCAGTGATATCTTCAATAAAATGGCAGTAGAAAACATAATCCAGAGGTCTAGTGATACGGTTCCTTTCAACACCCACTTCTTTGACAACCAAGAAGACTCCTTTGCCTGGGTAATGGCAGGATAGCTGTTTTAGGCCTGATTTCTGAAAAACAGGTCAAAAACGCAGCTGCTGTTTCTGGTTGTGCCCTCAGTTTTGCGGCCGAACTTAATTAGCGGTACTTTTGTCTTCCTGTTGATAGTTAACCGCCATGATAGTCTTACAAAATACCGTTCTCTCTGATGATCTCAAAGACAAGTTCTTTGTCTGTAACCTGGAGAAATGCAAAGGTGCCTGCTGTGTAGAGGGTGATTTGGGTGCCCCCCTGGATAAAGATGAGCTTCCGCTGCTAGCGGAGGCGTATGAGTACGTAAAACCGTTCATGTCTGTAGAGGGAATCAAGGCCGTAGAGGAGCAAGGCCTCTTTGTGGAGGATTTTGAAGGCGACTACAGCACGCCCACCATTGGCGACCGGGAATGTGCCTACGCCATCTATGACGAGAACCTCACGCTCAAATGCGCCATTGAGCAGGCGTACCTGGAAGGGATCATCTCCTGGAAGAAACCCATCTCCTGCCATCTGTACCCCATCAGAATCACGAAATATGACGGCTTTGAGGCGCTCAACTATGACCGCTGGGAAATCTGCAACCCGGCCTGTTCATTTGGGCAGGAGTTAGGGGTGCCGGTTTACAAATTCCTGCGGGAGCCGCTGGTGCGGAAATACGGCGAGGAGTGGTTTCAGGAGCTGGAAGAACTGGTGGCCGCAGACCAGAAGCTGAAACCAGTTGTATAGCCTGCTTAAGCTAGAAATTATGACCCTGTTTTTGGCTTGTTTTTCCAAAAACACGCCAAAAACAGAAAGAGCAGCCAAACCGGCTGCTCTTTCTGTTTCTAGGAATAATTGAATTGATTAGAACTGGGTAAAGTCATAGCTGTCCAGGTAGCTGGTGGTGAAGTTGCCAGACTTAAAGCCTTCATCATCCATCATGGCCAGGTGGAACGGAATGGTGGTCTTGATGCCTTCAATCACGAACTCGCTCAGCGCACGCTTCATTTTCACAATAGCCTCCTCGCGGGTTTGGGCACTCACAATCAGTTTGGCAATCATGGAGTCATAGTTGGCCGGAATGGTGTAGCCCGCATACACGTGCGTGTCTACCCGTACCCCGTGCCCCCCCGGGATGTGCAATACGGTGATTTTCCCTGGGCTGGGACGGAAGCCAGCCTTTGGGTCCTCCGCGTTGATGCGGCACTCAATGGCGTGCATCTGCGGGTAATAGTTTTTGCCTGAAATAGGAATACCGGCCGCTACTTTGATCTGCTCTTTGATTAGGTCATAGTTCACAACCTCCTCCGTGATGGGGTGCTCCACCTGAATACGGGTGTTCATCTCCATGAAGTAGAATTCCTTATGCTTGTCTACCAGGAACTCAATGGTGCCCACGCCTTCATAGTTGATGGCCGCCGCCCCGGCAATGGCTGCCTGGCCCATGCGCTCGCGCAGTTCCTGATCAATAAACGGCGACGGTGTCTCTTCAATCAGCTTCTGGTGACGGCGCTGAATGCTGCAGTCACGCTCTGAGAGGTGGCACACTTTGCCGTACTGGTCGCCCACTATCTGGATTTCAATATGGCGGGGCTCCTCCACAAACTTCTCCAGGTACATACCGTCATTCCCGAAGGCCGCTTTGGCTTCCTGACGGGCATCGTTCCAGGCCTTGTCAAACTCCTCGGCAGACTTGATGATGCGCATGCCGCGGCCACCGCCCCCGGCCGTAGCCTTGATGATCACCGGATATTTGATCTTGGCAGCCAGTTTCTTGCCTTGCTCGGCAGAGGTCAACAGACCCTCAGAACCAGGAATGGTAGGCACACCCGCCTTTTTCATGGTGTCTTTGGCAGATGACTTGTCTCCCATGGAGTTGATCATCTCTGGCGTGGCGCCAATGAACTTGATTCCGTTTTCGGCGCAGATTCTGGAAAACTCGGCGTTTTCAGACAGGAAACCGTAGCCCGGGTGAATAGCGTCTGCGTTGGTGATTTCTGCCGCGGCAATCAGGTTAGGGATGTTCAGGTAAGACTTGGCACTTGGGGCGGGGCCAATGCACACCGCCTCATCCGCGAAGCGCACGTGCAGGCTTTCCTTGTCGGCGGTTGAGTACACCGCCACTGTCTTGATCCCCATCTCCTTGCACGTCCGGATAATCCTTAGCGCAATCTCACCCCGGTTGGCAATTAGTATTTTTTTGAACACAGTTCTTTTAATTAGGATTTAGAAATTAAGAATTAAAAATGGAAGAACCTGTCCTGTTTCTGCCTTTCAACTTTGCGTGGCTTCAATGCCAAGTGCCTTTCCTGAATTTCCTGTTTTCGGCCTCTTTTTGAAAAAGTAGGCCAAAAACGGCAGACCTTGTAAGAAAAGAACTATTTGCTTGAAAGAAGGCGGAGGTTAAACGGACTCTTCTAAACCAAAGAATTATGAATAGTTCACCCATTCATAATTCTTAATTTTTAATTCATAATTAGTTAGCTCGGGTCAACCAGGAACAACGGCTGGTCGTACTCAACCGGTGAGGCGTTGTCTACCAGCACTTTCACAATGCGGCCAGAAACCTCAGATTCAATCTCGTTGAACAGTTTCATGGCTTCAATGATACAGATCACCTGTCCTTTTTTGATTTCATCTCCTACGTTTACAAACGCGGGTGACTCTGGGTTGGCAGAGCGGTACAAGGTACCAATCATGGGCGCTTTGATGGTGATGTACTTGCTGGTATCATCAGCGGCGGGTTGCGCTGGCGCTGCCGGGGCAGCGGCCGGGGCAGCCAGCGGGGCCGGAGCAGCAGCCAGCGGGGCAGGAGCCGGGGCGGCGGCCGGGGCCGAAGTGAATTTTACTTTCTGGCTTGCCTCGCGCTGCACAGAGATCTTGAACTCTTCTGTCTCAATGTCAACTTTGTTCAGGCCTGATTTCGCAATGAAATCAATCAGTTCTTGGATTTCCTTAGCTTTCATAGTTCTATTTTACTCGTTCGGCGTAGGTATAGGTACGCGTGTCTACCTTTATTTTTTCGTCTTGGCCAATAAACAACGGCACTGAGATGGTGGCGCCGGTTTCTACGGTGGCAGGTTTTGAGGCGTTGGTGGCGGTATCACCTTTGATGCCCGGCTCTGTATACGTAATGGTTAACTCTACGTACGTGGGCAGTTCAGCGGTGAGCGGGGTTTCTGTCTCAGCGTGGAACAGAATGGTTACCTCCTGGCCTTCTTTCATCAGGTCAGCAAACGGCACCATCTTCTCTTCCAGCACCACTTGCTCAAAGGTGCTCATGTCCATGAAGTTGTAGCCGTAGTCATCTTTGTAGATGAACTGGTGCGGGCGCTGCTCCACGCGGGCGGTGGTTACCTTGACACCGGCCGTGAAGGTATTGTCTACCACTTTGCCGGTTTTGATGTTTTTCAGTTTGGTACGGACAAACGCCGGGCCTTTCCCTGGTTTCACGTGCTGAAACTCAGTGATGATCCAGAGGTCGCCGTTAAATTCAATGCAAAGCCCGTTGCGGAAATCAGCGGTAGTTGCCATAGTGGTTGTGTGTGTTTCGGTTTAAAATGCCTGCGGGTTTCTCCCGATTTGACATAAAAAAATTCGGCCAAAGATAGCCGAATTTTTTGATTCTGTTTCAGAAATAACGTCTAAAAATGAGCAGATTACTTAGGGTCATAGGCCCATTTCAGGTAAACGGCACCCCAGGTGAAACCTCCGCCAAAAGCGGCCAGAATAATGTTATCCCCTTTTTTCAGCTGAGACTCATATTCCCACAGGCACAGCGGAATGGTACCGCTGGTGGTGTTGCCGTACTTCTGGATATTCAGCATCACTTTCTCCGGACCCACGCCCATGCGGTTGGCCGTGGCGTCAATGATGCGTTTGTTGGCCTGGTGCGGCACCAGCCACGCCACATCTTCATGGGTGAGGTTGTTGCGCTCCATGACTTCGGCAGACACGTCTGCCATGCCTTTCACCGCAAATTTGAATACCTGCTGGCCCTCCTGGAAGGCGTAATGCTCTCTGCGGGCCACGGTCTCTGCGGTAGCGGGCCTGCGGCTGCCGCCGGCTTTCATGTGCAGGAAGGGGGCTCCCGAGCCGTCTGACTTCAAGATGCTGTCTTGTATGCCCAGGCCTTCAGTGTTCGGTTCCAGCATCACCGCGCCGCCGCCATCTCCAAAGATGATGCAGGTGGCCCGGTCTGTATAATCAACAATGGCAGACATTTTATCAGCCCCTACCACAATCACTTTCTTGTATTTGCCGGTTTCTATAAACTGGGCACCGGTAGCCAGCGCAAACAGGAAGCCGGAACAGGCCGCCTGTAAATCATAGCCAAACGCGTTCACGGCGCCTACCTCTGCACAAATGATGTTAGCCGTTGCCGGGAACACCATGTCTGGGGTGGTGGTGGCGCAGATGAGCAGGTCTACTTCCTCTGGCTGGGTATTGGTTTTCTTCAGCAGTTCCAGTACCGCCGGAATGGCAATGGCCGACGTTCCCTGGTCTTCGCCTTTCAGAATGCGTCTTTCTTTGATGCCGGTACGGGAAACAATCCACTCGTCATTGGTTTCTACCATGGTCTCCAACTCCTTGTTGGTTAACACATAGTCAGGGACATATCCGCTCACACCGGTGATGGCGGCCGTAAGTTTGCTCATATGGTTCGGTTGGGCTTGTCTGGTGAAGGGCGCCGTTTAAGCGCTGAAGTATTTCCTGAATTTATCTGCAATGTGGCTTTCTGCCATTTTGTTGGCCAGGTGCACCATGTTGCAGATAGCAGTGGGGCTGGACACGCCGTGGCCAATCACTGCATTGCCGTTCACCCCTAACACGGGGCTACCGCCTACCGCCTCATAGTTGAAACGGTCAAAGAAGGGGTCTCTGAAGTTTTTCTCCCGGAGTATGTCATAGATAGACTCCGCCATTTTCAGAATCACGTTACCGGTAAAACCGTCACACACAATGACATCTGCTTTGTCATTAAAGACATCACGCCCTTCAATGTTGCCGATAAAGTGGATGGATTTGTTTTCTTTGAGGAGTTTGTGGGCGGGTTGGGTCACCATGGTGCCTTTGCCCTCTTCCTCGCCCAGGTTCATGAGCCCTACGCGGGGCTTCTCAATATCTAAGAGGTATTCAGCGCAGATAGAGCCAATCTCCCCAAACTGCTCCAGGATCTCCGGTTTGCAGTCGGCTATTGCGCCCACGTCTAAAAGAACGCCGTAGCCGCCGGAGAGCTTAGGGATAAAGCTTGCCAGGGCCGGCCGCAGGATGCCCTCTACCTGTTTCACGCTGAAAACTGCCCCCACCAGCATGGCCCCCGTGTTGCCGGCGCTGCAGAAGGCGTCTACCTTCTTGCTGGCCAACAGGCCGTAGCCCACGGCAATGCTGGAGTCTGGTTTCTGGGTGAGGGCTTTGGTAGGGTGTTCACCCATCCCAATGACTTGAGATGCGTGAACAACCTGAACTCTGGAACCGGTGTAGTGGTGCTTTTGCAGGAGGGAATGAACGGTATCTTCATCTCCAATAAGGAAAATCTCAATCTCATCCGTTAACGTCTCAGCCGCCAAAAGTGCGCCTTCTACAACTGCTTCGGGGGCGAAGTCGCCGCCCATTGCATCCAGAGCTATTTTCATGTAAAGCGTATTTCGTAAATTATACTACAAGTAACTAAAATAAAGCCTGACCAGGCAAGCTTTATTACGCAACAGAGGTATAATTTTTGATGGCCACTTTGCCTTTGTAGTATAAATCACCGTCTACCACGTAGCTTCTGTGGTATTGGTGTACTTCACCGGTGTTAGGGCAGATAGAAATCGCTTTGGGCGTCAATTTGTCGTGCGTTCTTCTCTTATCTCTTCTGGTTTTGGAGATTTTTCGCTTAGGATGTGCCATCTCAGGTAATTATTACAAAATTGGTTAGAAACTTATTTAAGCTTTTTAAGGGCGGCGAAGCGGGGGTCCAGCGGACCGTCCTCATCATCGTCCTCGTCGTCATTGTCTTCCACAGGAGTGGAGTAGATTAAGAGGCCGTCTGCCTCCGGGTCATCTTCCCGCTCCAAATCTTCCTCTACAAACCGGGGGCACAGCTTTTTCATGGGTACCGCCAGCCCAATGTAGTCATACAGGTGCTGTGCGATGTTGATATACTGCGTCTCTGGTACTATCTGCAGCACGTTCTCGTCCAGTTCCAAATCTTCTGGCCCGTACCGCACGTGCAGCGTCTGGTTAACTTCCAGGGGGTGCTCAAATTCCTCCAGGCTCCGGTCGCAGGTCAGGCGAACCGTTCCTTTGATATGGAAGTCAAACTGCAAAAGAAGCTCTGACTTGTGCAGCGTCACCTCCGCTTTCAGGTTGCCGCCATGGATGATCTCCCGGCTGAACAACTCAAAGAAGGGTTCGCCCAATTCAAACTCGTAGGTGTGCTGCTTGTTCGCGAGCCGTACAAGGTTGATGTCGTATTTCTTTATCTCCTTCACGTTGCCTCTTTTTTAGCAAGTCGCAAAATTAGCAGAAATATCTTAAATATAAAATACAAATGCCTTTTTTGCTGGGGTTAAACAAAAGCCGTTTTTGGCCTACTTTTGGGAAAACAGGCTAAAAACAGGAGTGGTTCATAATGAGGGAGATATAAATTGGAAGTAGATGTGGTGGGAATTATGGCTTACATGAATCTGAACCCAAATATTTATTCCATAATACTTTCTTCAATTCTTTCTTGTAGTCAAGGTAGCTTGGCAATGGTGCTGATCTGCAGGGTTTTAATAGTTTGTGAGATTATGACAGGCTTCTTGTTCATACCCTACTTTATTCTAAACCTCACCCGCTACTTTGAGCATACTTGAGAAAATTTCTTCGCTAAAGCGAAAATTTGTGCCTTTTATCTTTTCAATAATTGGCTTTACAGATGATATAATACCTACTTGTTTCGCTTTGGCAATTATTCCCAATGTTCCAGTGAAAGGTAACCCTAGTCTTTGAGCAAGTTTACGAGCTTGAAGGTCGTCAAGAATTAGCACATTCTCTTCTTTTTCAGAGCTTAGGGCAATAGCGCTTGCTTCTCCTTTGTCTACTTCTAATTCGAGTAATTTCTGATATCTTATATTGGTTACTTCTTCAATAGAAATCCAGTCTGGAAGCGGTGAGCCAAACTCAGTGGCAATAACAGTAGTGGTCACTACTTCTCTGAAGAGAGCTTTAAGTAGGGGCAGTTCGCCAATCTTGTCTAGCAGGATAAAGCAGCTGGTATCTGCAATGACTATTTTAGATGGCAGCGGCATCTCTACCTATTTCACTCGCGGGGTAGTTAAACAAGGAAACATTAAAGTCTCCCAAGATTTCAGCGAAAGCCACCTTGGAAAGGCCTGCAAGTTCGGCCGCATGGCCGAGAGATAGTTTGCCTGACTCATAGAGTTTAGCAGCTAGAAAGCGGGCTGTTTGCCGTTCATCTAGATCTATATTTGCTGGCAGATGTAAAACCACTGTTCTCATATACCCAATATACGAAGGTTCTTTTAAATATGTACAATAAACTAAAATGCGTTTTCGGCCCGTTTTCCAGAAAACAGGCCGAAAACGCATTCAAGAAAATTTTACCAGGCTAAGAGTTACACCCCAGCCCGCGACCTTAGAATATCTACGGCCGCAAACAGAGCTTCTCTGAACGAGGTCTCATCTGCTTTGTTCTGACCGGCAATGTCATAGGCGGTGCCGTGGTCAGGGGAGGTACGCACAATGGGCAGGCCGGCGGTAAAGTTCACACCGTTCTCAAAGGCCAGTGTCTTGAACGGAATCAACCCTTGGTCATGGTACAGCGCTAGCGTAGCATCAAACTTCTGATAGCTGCGGGTACCAAAGTAACCATCGGCGGGGAACGGCCCGAAGACCAGGTTGCCTTTGTTCTTCAACTGCTCAATCACGGGCAGAATCAGTTCTGCTTCCTCAGTGCCCAGCAATCCGTTTTCCCCCGCGTGCGGATTCAGACCCAGCACCGCAATTTTCGGTTTCTGAATTCCGAAGTCTTTGCGCAGGGAATTGTCCAGAATGGTGAGTTTCCGGATGAGCAGTTCCGGGGTGAGGGTGTTGGCTACATCTTTCAGCGGTAAATGCCCGGTTACCGTAGCCACGCGCAAGCCGCTGGAGGAAACCAGGAACATCAGGCTCTCCGGTGCATTGAAAAACGTGGTGAAGAACTCGGTGTGTCCGGGGAACTGAAAGCCTTCGCCCTGGGTGTTGTCTTTGTCGATGGGCGCGGTGACAATGGCTTGTATATGGCCATCTTTCAAGTCCTGAGCGGCGCGCAGCAATGCCGTACGGGCAATGGCGCCGGTGGCAGGAGTAGGAACGCCGGGCGTAAAATCAATTTCCTCCTCCTGCACGTTCAGAACGTTCAGTTTCTTGAAATGCAGCTGGTCAAACGCCTGAATGGTGTGAAAACTGAAGTTCTCCAGCGCCAGCAGCTTACGGTATTTGTTCAGCGCAGCAGCGGTGCCGTAGACTACGGGCGTGCAGAAATGCAGTACCCGGTTATCGGCGAAGGTTTTCAGAATCACTTCCGGCCCAATGCCGGCCACGTCACCTATGGTAATCCCAATGCGGGGCTTTTGTTTTGGCTCCATTGCTTAAGCAGTAGCTTGTGAGGTAAGGAAATGGTACAGCAGGCGCACGCTACTGCCGGTGGCGTGCTTGCCCCGGTAAGAGTCTGGGCTCAAGAGGTACGCCGTACCGGCGATGTCCAGGTGAATCCAGGGGTAGTTGGTGAAGAACTCCAGAAATTTTCCCGCCGAGATAGCCCCTGCTTCGGCCCCGCCGATGTTCTTCAAATCAGCAATGTCTGATTTCAGGTGCTCCTGGTACTCATCCCACAGCGGAAATTCCACCAGCCGCTCATGCGCCATTTCGCCGGCCAATTTCAAATCGGTTTTAAGCAGGTCATCGGCGGTGCCCATCATGCAGATGCCTTCGCGGCCAATGGCGCGGGCGGCGGCCCCGGTGAGGGTGGCAATGTCAATGACCAAGGCCGGGTTGTAGCGTTTGGCAAAGTGCAAGGCATCAGCCAGAATCAGGCGGCCTTCAGCATCGGTGTTCAAGACTTCCACAGAGTGGCCGCTGTGCATGGTAATCACATCGCCGGGGGCGAAACCCTTGCCGCTAATAAGGTTATCGGTAGCCGGAATCAGGCCAATAACGTGCAGCGGTACATTGTTCTTTGCTAAGGCGTACAACGTTCCGGCCACAGCCGCCGCTCCCGACATGTCTGACTTCATGTAGTCCATGGAGTTGGGGGTGGGCTTAATGCTCAGCCCGCCGGTGTCATAGACCACGCCTTTGCCTACCAGAATCACCGGTTGGGCGTTGGTGGCATTCTCGGGCTTCCACTCCAGAATATTAAAAGTCGGGGCTTGGTCAGAGGCTTGGTTCACGCTCAACAGACCGCCCATTTTTAGGGACTGAATCTGTACCTCGTCCAGCACTTCCACCTTCACGCCGGTGCCTTCCAGCATTTCGGCAATCTGTTCGCTCAGCATCACCGCCGTCTGCATGTTGGGCGGCGTGTTCACCAAGTCACGGGTATGATACACGGCATCCAGCAGGTTGGCCAGTTCATTCACCTGGGTTTGCGTCACGCCCACGCCGGTAATGGTCACCGTGTTCAGGCAAGGCGGCGTGTTCTTTTCAGTTTTATAGCCGGTGAAAGCGTAGTTGCTCAACACCAACCCTTCGGCTACGTATAGGGCGGCTTCGCCGTCGGCACCGTCCAGCAGCACCACATGCTCCACTTTATCCGCCGCCAGGCGCTGCAGCAGGGCGTTTCCCGCTTTGCGGAGGGCTTCCTGGGTGAGCGTTTCCTTTTTCTTGGGCTCGGTGAGCACCAGGTAGAGTTGGTGGGTGAGTTTATTCAGGGTCACCAGCGTGCTCTTGAGCTCCAGCTGGCGGTTGATGTAGTCCAGTTCATCAGCGGAGAAAAGCTCCACGGGGAGTTGCTCGCGGCCGGGAATCAGCACGGCGGTGCTGGTATTTGCCGGTAATGTTGCGGCGTAGGTCAGTTCTGTGCGCATAAGATGTGTATCTTTGAGCTGCAATATAGCCTGAACAAACGGAAACCGAAAACCTGTGAAGCCCGTCCAGCCCAAGAAACACCTAGGTCAGCACTTCCTCACCGACCTCAACATCGCCCAGAAGATAGTAGAGGCGCTCAGGCTGCCCAACGGCGTGCAGGAGGTGCTGGAGGTGGGCCCCGGCATGGGCGTGCTCACCCAATTTCTGGTGCAGCACCCAGAGTACCAGACCACCATTGTAGACATTGACCGCGAAAGCATTGCCTGGCTCAACGAACATTTTCCGCAGCTGGAGGGCCGCGTACTTTTCGCCGATTTTCTGAAAACCGACCTGAAAACGCTCTTCAAAGGGCCCTTCGCGGTGATTGGGAATTTCCCGTACAACATCTCCAGCCAGATTTTCTTCAAGATTCTGGAGCACCGCGACCAGGTGCCCGAAAGCGTGGGCATGATTCAGAAAGAGGTGGCCGAACGCATTGCCGCGCCGCATGGCTCCAAAACCTACGGCATCATGAGTGTGCTTTTGCAGGCGTTTTATACTATTGAGTACCTGTTCACGGTGCATGAGCACGTGTTCAATCCACCGCCTAAGGTGAAATCTGCCGTGGTGCGCTTGACGCGTAATGAAGTGGCGCAGCTGCCGTGTGATGAGAAACTGTTTTTCAAGGTGGTCAAAACCAGCTTCGCCACTAGGCGGAAAACCTTAAGAAACTGCCTAAAACCCTTTAATTTACCTGTGGCGGTCACGCAAGACCCGCAGTTTGATAAACGCGCCGAACAGTTGAGCGTAGACGAGTTTATCCAGTTGACCCTCTTGATTCAGCAGCATGCAAACTGAAATCACCCGCGAGTTCATTGACCAGATAGAAGACGCCATTGAGCGCCGTGATGCCGCGTTCATTCTCTCCAACATGGAGGAAATGTACCCTCCAGACATCACCACGGTGCTCTATGAACTCAACCTGGAGCAGAGCAAGTATGTGATGGATTTACTGCCCGCCGAGGTGGGCGCTGAAATCCTGAGCGACCTGGATACCGATGTGCGCACCAATTTCCTCAAGAACTTCACCATTGAGGAGGTGGCCCGCTACATAGCCGAGATGGACTCTGATGACGCGGTAGACGTGCTCAACGAGCAAAGCGTGCAGCGCAAAGAGGAAATCATTGCCCAGCTGGAAGACCGCGAACACGTAGCCTACATTATTGACCTCTTGCACTATGACGAAGATTGCGCCGGCGGTCTCATGGCCAAGGAGCTCATCAAAGTGAACATCAACTGGCATGTGGGGCAATGCATAGATGAAATCAGGCGGCAAGCCGAAGACGTGGAGAAAGTCTACGCCATTTACGTGGTAGATGACCGCGACAAACTCTTGGGCCGCTTGAGCATGAAAACGCTTATTCTCTGCGGAGATGACACGCCCATTGCCAAAGTCTACGACCCCGATGTGATTGCCATTGAGTCGTTCAAAGACGAACAGGAAGTAGCCAGCGTGATGCAGAAATATGATCTGGACGCTATTCCGGTGGTCAACATACAAGGCCGTTTGCTGGGCCGCATCACCATTGACGACGTCATTGACGTGATTCAGGAACAAGCTGAACTGAGCCGCCAGCTCATGACCGGTATCACCGAAAACATTGAGGAAGACGACAGCGTGTTCCGGCTCTCCCGTGCGCGTTTGCCGTGGCTCATGGTAGGCATGGTGGGCGGTTTACTGGGTGCCCGTTTCATTGGCCTGTTTGAAGGCGATATCGCCATTATTCCCGCCTTAGCCATGTTCACCCCTTTGATTACCGCCACCGGCGGAAACGTGGGCATTCAGTCCTCATCCATCATCATTCAGACGCTGGCCAACAAGACGGTGCTGTTTGATAATTTCACCACCAGAATTGTGAAAGTATTGCTGGTGGCTATCATCAACGGGTTAGTCATGTCAGGGCTGGTGCTGGGTTTCAATCTGTTGTTTGGCGTGGAGCTGACCTTGTCATTGGTAGTGGCCGTGGCGTTGTTCAGCGTGGTGTTGCTGTCTTCGTTCATGGGCACCGTCACACCAATGATTCTGGATAAATACGGCGTGAACCCCGCTGTAGCCGCCGGGCCTTTCATCACCACTGCCAATGACTTGTTAGGACTGGGCGTGTATTTCCTGGTGGCGCATTTGTTGTTAAGTCTGTAGAAGCAAAAATGTTGGTCAGTATTACAGAATCTTATTTTGTTGGCTTTGGAGTATTCTATCTATTAGGGTATTTGGTTAGTTATTCAAGAAAAGATAGTGACACCATTTTCTCGCCTAACATAGAAGCTTCTATGTTACTGGCTGTAAAGTGGGCGGGGTTCCTGTATTTGCCAATTTTGATATTAGAAGCGTTTTGGAACAATGAATTTTCATTAGTTGATGATTCTTACTTTGCGGTTATCAATAGAATGTTTGGCCCTTATTGGTTTTATTTCTGGTTAAAACCTATACTCTTCTTAGTAGCAACTTCTTTTCTATGGTCAAAAAAAGTTAGGGCTTCAAGATTTACTTTGCTTCTCATCGCTTTCCTTCTATTATTCACTCATTTTCTTTTTGATAGAATCTCCTCTCTGCCACTCTTAAACAGGGACTTTCTCCCTAGTAGCTGGACAATAATTTCCAAAGAATCTTTTTTTGAGAGGTTATTAGCTTTTAGTTGCCATTTGGTGATTTTTGCTGTAAGCATTTTAATTGTGAGTAGATTGAGAAGAGAAGCGCTTTTTCAAAAGCTGAAAAGGCATAAAGGATGATATAGAAGCTGTTTAGAGTTTTTGATTTTGGTTGAATTTTCGGATAAACAAGGCTGTAAAGGCTAGCAGATGCAGGGCAAGCCAGTGCTGCGCCCT